>JAOFXR010000139.1 GCA_028047635.1 Verrucomicrobiales bacterium | reverse complement strand
ATCGCGCTTTATTGGCTTATCGCCAATTTTATCGCTCTCGTATTTGTTACGGTTGGAAAAGAGCTTTTCCCTGACGCAAAGGAAGGTGGTGCTGCCAGCGCCACTTCGGGAATGATGCTTTGCGTGGGTGCTGGCCTTTTTCTGGGGAGTATTGTTGTGTCAGTTCTCAGTCGTAAGAAAATTCAACTGCGGCTGATCCCGCTGGGTGCGATTGGGATGGTGTTGGGAATTACGGGTGTTCTTTTATTCGATCCGAGCAATGCCCTTTTTAAACCCAGCATTGGGGGGATTGGCTTTTTCTCGAGCTTTCTGATCATCCCGTTGTCGGCGCAATTGCAGGATTTGGCTCCCGAAGATGAGCGTGGGCGTATCATTTCCGCTTCAAATTTACTCAATTCCGTGTCCGGTGTGATCGCCATTTTTGTCTGCAACGGTCTTGATTCGGCAGGGTTTGATTCAACGAAGCAAATTCTGGTAGTGCTGGTTGTTGCGGTTGGTGTAGTGTTATGGACAATCGGCTATTGGCGGTCTGGCGCGTCTACTGTCTCGTAGTATGAAACCTCTCATTCGACTTCTATTGAGGCTGATGATTCAGCCCATTATTTTCCTACTCTATAGGATCAGGCGCCTTGGGGTGGATCAATTCCCCAAAGAGGGAGGCGTTCTCATCCTCGGTAATCATGTGAGTTACATCGATGCCTTTATCGTTCATTTAAGCTGCCCGCGTCCGGTTCGCTTTGTGATTCTCGAGAGTTACATGAACGTGAAGGCGATTTCCTGGTTCCCCAAGGTCCACGATGCGATTCCGATTCGGCCTGAGAATGCCAAAGAAGCCATCACATTGACCGCAGAAGCCTTGAAAGAAGGCTCAGTGGTGTGTTTGTTCCCCGAAGGAGGATTGACACGACTCGGTGTTCTTATGGAATTAAAAAAGGGGTTTGAGCTCATTGTCAGGCGCTCAAAATGTCAGGTCGTCCCTTTCTATATGGAAGGACTTTGGAGTTCTATTTTTTCATTTGAGCGGTGCAAGTATTTCAAAAAGTGGCCCAACGGTTTCCCCTGTCCGCTTCAGGTTGCGTGGGGTCCTCCGATTCCCCATGAAAAGGTAAGCGTTGAAAGCGTGAGGCAGGGAATTTGGGAGCAATCGGTTGAAGCCTTTGCGATGCGGAAGGAATTTCAGGCACCGCTTGAGAGGACTTTGATTAAAAATCTCAAGAGGGGGCGCCGAAACTCACTTTTTGTAGAATACGGAAAAAATGGAGCGCGTGACTGGTCACGGGCCTACACTCTTGGTCTCGCAACGGCGATGGCACGGCGCTGGATGTTTCAACGTGAGGAAACGGGCGATCGCATTGGCATTCTCCTTCCACCAGGGCCAATGACCGCGGTGATCAATGTCGGGCTTTTCCTCGCTGGAAAGACGCCTGTGAATCTGCCTTTCACAATTGATCAGGAGGAAACGGAAGCCGTTACCAAGGCGATTGCTCCGCTTGGGATTAATACGGTGGTGACTTCGAGGGCCTTTATGCCTCATTTGATGGACTTTTGGCACGGCGATGACGGTGTCTTCATCGATCTGAAGTCGGTCATTTCCGCTCCGGGCTCTGCGATGGCGATGCTGGAGCGGATCAGAGCGATGATCGAACCAACATGGTTAACCTGTTGGCGCCTCGATTTGAACAAGCGCTCTATCAACAGGGAGGCGGTAGGAACGGTTTCCGCTCCGGGCGAGAAACCGCTTTTTTTCAGTACTCAGACCTTGCTGCGTAGCGCCACGAGAGTGGTTTCTGCGAACTTTGTGGGGAAAGATGATATTCTTTTCAGCGAAACCTCAATGGCGATGCCGGAGGGGCTTGCTCTCGGATGTTGGGCTCCCATCGTCGGTCGGGGAAGGGTCGTGAGCCGTTCTTTTGCGCTTCGCGAGAATTTCGATGCGCTGGAAAATGCGATTTTGGATCAGGGCGCCACCATTGTTGTCGGTGACAGTAACTTTTACGGCTCTTTGGAGCGCGCCTTGAGTATCCGCTCGCTCAAGTATGGGATTATCTTTGGTTCGGCCAATAAATGGGAGCTGGAGGACTGGGAGGAACTGCTCGATTTGCCTCTTGCGAGAGCCTGGTCCCATTCAGGCCGGGTCGTGACGATGAGCCGAACAGATCCTCCGACGGGCAATGCATCCCTTCACAATAAGCAGAAAGGTCGCAATCCGAAATCGGTAGGCCGTCTCCTGCCCGGAATCGCTGCGAAGGTGGAAGAGGGGCGACTATGGCTGAAGTTCGCTTCCTACGAGGAGGATGGCACTGATCGGGAGTGGATTCCGGGGCCTGACGACGCGGAAATAGATGCGGATGGCTTCGTTCATATTCGAAACGTCGATTTGCGCTGAATCGCGCCAGATAAGCTATTTTAAAAAACCGCTTGCCGTTTCGCCCTACTGATGGCAATTTCCCGCCCTTCAAAACAGGGACACAACGATGGCATACGCAATTATCAAAACAGGTGGCAAACAGTATCGCGTCGAAGCTGGAGACAAAATTAATGTCGAAAAGCTCGATGCTGAAGTAGGAGATACGGTCACTTTTGACGAAGTTCTCGCTTCCGGCGGCGGCGACAGCCTCAATGTGGGAGCTCCTTTTATCGACGGCGCAACTGTTACCGCTAAAGTAGTGGAGCAGTTCCGCGACAAGAAGGTGATCAACTTTCAGTTCAAGCGCCGTAAAGGTCATCACAAGACGAAAGGTCATCGCCGTCATCTCACGAAGCTTGAGATCGTATCGGTCTAATACCGTCATTTTATTTATTTAATTTTACTCCTCGAAAAAGCCATGGCTCATAAGAAAGGACAGGGAAGTGTTAAGAACGGTCGCGACAGTAACAGTAAGCGACGTGGTGTTAAAAAGTTCGGCGGAGAGAAAGTCATCGCCGGCAACATCATTCTTCGCCAGTGTGGCACCAAGTGGCACCCCGGCAAAAACGTAGGTCTCGGCCGCGATTACACCATTTTCTCACTCGTTGAAGGCAATGTTCGTTTCGATCGTA
>JAOFXR010000138.1 GCA_028047635.1 Verrucomicrobiales bacterium | reverse complement strand
TTCCGAATCCCATGAAGCGGCGGGTCTTGCGGTGAAGCAACTCGGCGAGTCCTTCTGCAAAACGATCAGCGAGTGATTGGATGATGATCGCGGTGTAATCGTCTCCGGCGTCTTTGAATGTCTTGGCGTATTCCTCGACTTCGTTTCCGGCGGTGACGGCGAATCCTCCGAGGTAATCGGCGCGACCGCTTGATTTGGGCGCCACGAAATCGGCGAGGCTTTGGAAGGGCGTTCCTGCTTTTACTTTCTCCTTTTGCTGGCGGAGAAAATGGAAGGTCGTGAGGACTTCGTCACGGCAGGAAAACTCGCCGGACTCAATGTGAAGAGGATCGTTAACGAACCTACCGCCGCCGCATTGTTTTACGCACACACCAAAGATATCAAAGGGCGAATTCTTGTCTACGATCTCGGCGGTGGAACCCTCGATATCACGATCCTCGATATCGAAGATGATAATATTGATATTCTACTCAGCGAAGGAGCCTATCATTTGGGAGAATCTAATTTTGATGACGTTCCTATCGATCTAATCGGCCAGAAATACCGCGAGCAAAACGGAAAAGATCTGATCTTAAGCGACGTTCAAAGAAGGCGCCTCCTGTCCACTTCTGAAGATACGAAGAAGCGCCTTTCCAAACTGAATATGGTATCCGAGAAAATCGGAGGAGAGGATTTCGGACTCGCTGAAGTAGAACTGACTCGGGACTCATTCGAAGAAGCAATTCGCAGACTTCTGACGAGAACGGTGATGCTTGTCGAGCAAGCCCTCGACAACCTTGACCTCAAGCCTTCGGATATTGATCACGTTGTTCTCGTAGGTGGCTCCACCCGTATCCCTGAGGTTCAAACCTTGCTGGAGAAACAATTTGGAAAGCCTCCTATTTCCTGCGGAAATGTCGATGAGTCCGTTGCCCTCGGGGCAGCCCTCTTTGCCCAAAGAGCACGTCGCGTTTCGGAAGTCTGCAATCACAGCTATGGCGCACTCGCGATCATTGAAGATGCCACCACCGGCATCGCCCGGCTCCAGAACTCAGTGGTCATTCCAAAAAACACCCCTATCCCCTGCTCGATGTCTCAGACCTACATGACGTCTGAAGACAACGAAGAGCTCATTGAGGTGGAAATCACGCAAGGGGAAGACCTTGATCCACGCTATATCGATGTATTGGGAAAAATCTCTCTGCGCGTCCCTCCCGGTCGCCCTGCTGGCTGCGAAATCACTGTGACCTACAGCTATGACGAAAATCAACGTGTGCGGGCCCAGATTTATGATGAGGCCTCAGGTCTCCGTGAAGACATTGCGATCAAATACAAAGGCGAAGGCGTCCTAGGTGACGAAGCCGTAGAGCGAAAATCAGCTTACCTCAAACAAGTTAAAACCGCTTAAACCGAACCCATTATGATCAAGAAATTCTTTCAATGGCTCAGGTAGGTGGCATTTTTGGGAACATGACTCCGGAAGCACTTTGTAAAATCGACCCATCCCAGATGGAGAAAGATGAGATTCGAAAACAACTTGCCACCCTGTATAGGCGCCACAATCAAGCGGCAAGCTCCTTGAATTCAGAGCTCCGCGATGAAGCAGAGGAAATGCTCGATGCGATTGTTCATCGCAGGGAAAAATACGTCGATTAATCCGACTGCAGGCGTCTCGTTCAGCCCAAAACCACCAATAAAAATGTTTCCGGAATTAATCGCCGGAACCGCAATTCCGCCCCCACCAGTTGCAGTTGCCCCAGGTAGACGAGTGAGTCCAGTATTTAGATCCTGAGATCCCCCAAATTCATTCGCTACTACGATTCGGAAAATCCCAATGGCATTAGGACCTGTTGCAATCGCTTCATACACTCCATCGTCTCCGGATTCGCCGAAGTATGAGTTATTACTGAAGGGACCACCAATCCATGCATAGGAATGAGAGGTTGGCGCTAGAAAGAGAGCACAAAAAATGGCGATAATGTTCTTCATAAAATTTAAGAATTAATTTCCTTGAGAAGCGGAGACTCTTTTTTGAGACATTTCGCAAGTAAGAAATAACATTTTTATGATTAAGAAACCCTAACTATTTCAGGGTCTTCATCGCTTCAAAAGCCCGCTCAAGTCGCCCTATGAGATCTTCCGGATCTTCGAGCCCTATCCAGACGCGGATCAGATCGCGCGCGGCCCCGCGTTCGCCAGCCCAATCGAGCTCATGGTAATGAGCCAGCAAAGTATAAGGGCATACGAGACTGAAATCAGTCCCCAGACTTGGTCCTTTTGAGATTTCCAAAGCATCGTAAAATCTCGCGACCGCCTCTTGATCTGCTTTCAACCGCATGGAGAAAAGAGCCCCATATCCACCATCCGCTCGTCGCACCGCATCATAATTTTCACGGCAACAGGTAAGTGGGTGCCAAATGGATTCGATTTCAGGTCTTTCGCTCAGCCAGTCGAATAGTTCCCGGCCATTCTCATTCGTCGCTCGAACGCGTTCTTCAAAATGGCGGGAATTGATCTCCAAAACAATCGCATCGCGGATAAAAAGCGGACTGGCGGCTTCCTCCAATCCCAAGTCATCCTTCAGGACACTGTAGAATGGCGATTCCGGATTCAAAATAACCGCTCCAGCCGCAACATCACCAGCACCGGAAAACAATTTCGTAAGACTGGTCGTGAGGACATCGGCGAATAAAAACCCATTCACATTGACCGATGTCGCAACGGTGTCATCGACAATAAAAGGAACCTCCTGCGCTCTCAGAATATCAGCAACTCTCTGGAGGTCAGCCGTTTTCAATAAGGGATTACTGGGCAGTTCGGTATAGACGCCGGCCGCTTCACCTCCGCTTTCAAACCATCGGCTGATCTCATCCAGTCCACCGCTCGTCGTCATGGAATAATCGATGACCCCGCCTTCCCCGAACTCCTCCTGCATTTTAAAAGAGTCCAAGTAGGGAAATTCGACCTGAATGGTCGGTGCTTCCGGCTTTCGGGTAAGAAGAAGACGGTGAACCGCAAAAATCGCCGCCATTCCGGAAGAGAAAAGAAAGACATCTTCCGAAGAAACCCCTTCGTGAAAGGAGGCTAACCGCTCCTTTAGCCTAAGAGAGGCCTTTTCTCCGGCTTCCGCGACAGCGGCGTCGAGAGGCTCG
>JAOFXR010000137.1 GCA_028047635.1 Verrucomicrobiales bacterium | reverse complement strand
ACAACTGGTACGACGAAAATCTGAACAATCTCGACTGGGACGCCGTCAGGCAAAAATACGAAGGCGCTGCCTCTTCCGCTGTTGATTCAGGGTCTTTTGTCAGAGCCGTATCGATGATGTTGGGAGAGTTGAATGGATCCCATACGGGCTACAAAGCCTACCCCGCCAAAAAATCCACGCCTCCTTCGCGGGGGTGGACCGAGGAAACGGGCCATCTCGGGGTTCAATATGAAAGAGATTACCATGGTCCAGGCCTCAAAGTTTCCTACGTCATTCCCCGGGGTCCCACCGATCAACTGGATAGCCGCCTCAAAGTGGGGGATGTGATTCTATCTATCGACGGAGTTGAGATCGATTCTAAGACTGATCTCACGGAGATTTTAACCGATGATCCCAACCGGAATGTCGAACTGAACGTCTCAAGGCCAGCTGAAAAGGATGAAAAAAGAAAGAAGGATACGCTAACGGTTCGCCCTTTTAATTATTCGAAAGCACGGGAGCTTCTCGCAGAAGATCACATTCAGAAGACGAGGGATCTGGTTGAAAAAGCCAGCAACGGGCGAGTCGGATATGTCTTTGTTCCTCGAATGGGGTGGGATGAGTTCATCCAGTTTGAAGCTGAGCTCTTTGCCTGCGGGGTTGGTAAAGAGGGGCTCATCATTGACGTCCGAAATAACGGGGGAGGATTCACGACGGATCATCTCCTCACGGCGCTCACCCCTCCCCAGCATGCGATTACCGTTCCCCGCGCAGGCGGCCCGGGCTATCCTCAGGACCGAAGGGTATATGCGACCTGGGCCAAGCCGATCACGGTTCTTTGCAATCAGAACAGTTTTTCTAATGCCGAAATATTCAGCCACTCGATCAAAGAGGTCAAACGGGGTAAGCTGGTCGGAGTGCCGACAACGGGTGGAGTCATTTCAACAGGATCGGCAACGGTTCGGGATATGGGAACCCTTCGGCTTCCGTTTCGCGGTTGGTATCGAAAGAGCGATGGCGCTGATCTCGAAATGAACGGGGCGGTTCCTGACTTTGTGGTCTGGCCAAAGCCGGAGGATCACGCTGCCGGAGTGGATCGACAGGTGAATAAAGCCGTCAGTGTTTTGCTTGAAGAAATCAACGCCAACAAGGCCAAGCCAAAACCTTCTCTCGTTCCGAAGAGCGAGAGGAAGTAAGTTGACGTTGCTATTAATGGGCGGGCCCAGCAACCGTCATCGATACTGACGACCGGGGCCGGTTTCGTGATTTAGATCAAAGATCCACGGTTCGCCCTTCCTTGAGCGCTTGATCAGCCGCGAGGACGATCTTGAGGCTGTTCACGGCGTCATCCATGTGATCGGAGAGGTCAGAATCGGTTTGAATCGCGTTGAGGAGGAATTGCTGCTCGCGCAGGCAGAGTTCGTCGTGGTCGGGTTCGTCGGTGAGATCGATTAACTCGTCGTCTTTGATGAATTCGTTGTCCGCATCCTGTTCGGCGTGGTGGAGAAGCAGAGACTCGGTCTTGGTGTGGCTGTCGACATCGCTCGACATGGAATCACCTCCGGCTTTGTCCGCGACGATAGAGACGGAGCCTTTCGGACCGACGACGTCTTTCACGAAGAAGGCCGTTTCGCTCATCATCGGGCCCCAACCGGCTTCGTACCAGCCAACGGATCCATTTTCAAAGGTCACTTGAAGCTGACCGTAGTTATACATTCCTTCATTCAGTTCATCGGAAAGTCGTGCTCCGATCGCGTTGACCTTGATCGGCTTCGAACGGGTCATCTGACACATCACATCGACGTAGTGAACACCACAATCGACGATGGGGGACATCGAGTTCATGAGATTGCGATGCACGTCCCACATCCGGCCTTTGCTTTGCTGGTTCAGATTCATCCGCATGACGAGGGGATTGCCGAGCGTCTGCGCGATCTCAATGAACTTGATCCACGAAGGGTGAACGCGGAGAATGTAGCCGATCACCAGTTTGCGATTCTTTGCGCGAGCGAGGTCGACGATTCGTTGGGCAGCCTCGACTGTCGTCGCAATGGGCTTCTCCATGAAGACATGGGCTCCGGCTTCGAGCGCTTTCGTCGCAAACTCTTCGTGCGTTTCGGGGTAAGTGTTGATCGAGACAACGTCCGGTTTGACCTCGGCGAGGGCGGTGTCGAAGTCATTAAAGCCGGCGATTCCTCCGCCGAGTTCCTCGATCAGTGGAGTTCGGCTCTTCTCCGAGCGCGTCACGATTCCTGCGATTTCGAATCCCTCTAATTGATGATATGCCTTCGCATGTGAGGCTCCCATGTTCCCGGCTCCAACGACTAATACTTTCATGGGAGGAGCTTATGAACCCGACGCCGAAATACAAGGTGCGGGAATCGTGTGGGTGGCTTTTTATCTGTCTGCGAGAATGACCGATCGCCGATCTCAATTTCTCACCAAAGTTGCCGAAAAGGCATTTTTGGCTTTTTATTTCTGCCTGCTCTTCCGTTTGAATGGGGCGATTGATGAAAAGCGTGGGATTCCGTGCCGTTTTGCGCCTTGACAAATCTCCAGACGAAAGTTCTGTAGCAGCCCGTAAAAATGGCACGATAGCTCAGGGGTAGAGCAGAGGACTCATAAGCCTAAGGTCGGGAGTTCAAATCTCCCTCGTGCTACTTTTTTTCGGACCGCCGGAGGGACAAAGCCGTTCTTCCGCGATTATCGGTTCTGGAGCGCCGGAGCACTAGTTGTCGGCAGTGGAGTTACGGCAAACCGTTCGACTGAGACTTTACCTCCAAAGGCAGGGCCGATTCCGACTATACCTTCAGCGTCTGCGAAGTTGCCCTCTACTTCCGCATATTTTCGTTTCCCTGCGTAGATTTCTATTCTGGACTCGGTCACCTGGATTTCCAGGTCATACATCCGATTGGGATCCAGAGGTTTTGTGTCCGGTATTCCATGTTTGATACTGCCCACCGGCTCGTTGACTCGCATTTCCTTCGGATTTCCTTCCCAATTAAAGACCACAATGCCCCGCTGGCAGAAATAAAACCGGAGACTGTTGCCGCTCGTCATCGCGCGGGCTTTCAGAGTGAAGGGAGTTTTGACCGTCCTCTTGCTCCGGAGCGATTCCCCGTCCTTCGCTGTGCTTGAAAGCGCGAAGAGCTCGTCC
>JAOFXR010000136.1 GCA_028047635.1 Verrucomicrobiales bacterium | reverse complement strand
CGGGACGTGCATCGACAAAAAGTTGCGTCTGACCGAGTTTCAAGGCCAGAGCGACGGTTCGCTGCTGCCCCTCACTCGCAAATTTAGCGGCCGGCATTCCATTCAGCGTCAGTAAAAGATCATCCCGATGAGGCCCGGCCACGGTCTGACGACGACGAAATTCCTCCTGCCGTCGAGCTTCCAGCGTCGCGATCAGATCGTCCCCTTCTCCGGAGGCGCTCTCATAACTGAGCTCGAGACTTTCCCCGGCACCGCTAATTTTCTTCTCCGCCTCTGCGGCGCGAGACTGAAGCTGAAAGACCAACTCCCGACGGCAATCACTGACAATGCGCCCCTGCTCGTGAAGAATTTTTGTGTAAGCATCGATCTCCGGCCACTTGGGAGAAGCATCGCGCTTAAGAAGATAATTCCTCGATCGAAGTGCTTTCTCGTAAGTTTTCAGCGCCGGTCGATAAATCGGAAAAAGCTGCCCCGCCATAAAATCGAGAAAGCGTCGCCTCCCGTCGCCACTGCCCCGAACCAGAGCGAGATCGTCATTCGCCATCCACACCACGAGAGCACTGTGCCGCAGATAATCTTCGGTGCGCCGCTGCGTCTCCCCATCAACGATCAATTTCCTGCCCGATTCACGATACTGAAAGCGCAGCTCCATTTCATCAATGCCGTCGAGCTTTCCACCGACCGCGAAAGCTTTCTCCGAGAAGCGAATGCACTCGGCCAACTGAGAGGAACGCGGGCTCTGCAGCCTCAGGAGCACGCACATGGCCTCCAGGATCGACGTTTTCCCCTGAGCATTTTTCCCATGGAAAAGCGTCACTCCCGAATCGAGTTCGAGCCGGAGAGACTCGAAGCAACGAAAGTGATTCAGGTTAATAGATCGAAGAAGCATACCCGCTGCCTACTCAACAGGGTATGATCAATGATGCAACAGGGTATGATCCTCCAATAACTTTTATCTTAGTCCATCAACCGAAGCCTCAGCCTCTTTTCCCGGAGAGAGAAGACCACGTGCGCATCACTTTCAGAGTGATGCCTCAAAGCCCAACCGCCCTTCACCGGAACGCCGGCTCAACCATCTCCGCGTCATACTCCTCCCACACTCCAATCAACTGTTTTAAAATCGCCTTCTCGCTCTCAGCGCGGTTATTCTCCTCCGCCATATCTTCTTTCATTTGATACAATTCCCATTCCCCCGGCTCGCCACGCTCAGGGCTGCGAACAATTTTCCAGTCCCCTTTTCGAAGGGCTGATCGATTACCGACCCGCCAAAAAATCGACTCATGCGGAGCGCCTCCGACTTCGCCTCGCAGAAAGGGCATCAGATCCACGCCGTCGAGCGAATTAGATCTCTCAAGTCCTGCTAGCTTCAAACTGGTCGGAAACAAATCGAGCGAGGTAATCGGCTCCTCATAAATCTGACCCGCCTCAAGCCGTCCCGGGAACTGCATCATAAACGGAATCCGAATTCCACCTTCGTAAAGCTTCCCTTTTTCACCGCGGAGCGGGTAGTTGCTGCTCGTCAGCTCACGAGTAGGCCCTCCATTATCGCTCAAAAAGACAATCAAAGTATTATCCAGAATCCCCTCGCTTTTCACCGCCTCAAGCACTTCGCCGACGCCATCATCGAGCTGTCCTAACATCGCTGCGAAAATGCGCCGCTGAATATCTTCAATCGACGCAAACCGCTCCATATATTCAGAGTCGCCCTGAAGCGGGCTGTGAACGGCATTGTAAGCGAGGTATAGAAAAAACGGACGCTCATCGCTGCATCCTTTGATAAAATGGACCGCCTCACGAGTGAACGCATCCGTGAGATTCTCGGATTCAACAATGGGCTGACCGTTTCGATAAATCGGATTATCGGCGTCATAGGCAGGTTCGTTGTGCGCCATGTGCGTCGAGTAAAACAGGCTTCCATCGTCCGACGCCCAGCGACCAAGCGTTCCGCCGGGAAGCGCTTTACGGCGCAGCCAGGTCGTCATCCCCTCATACGGCGCCGGCCGGAAATAATGTCCTTCGTGCAGGAAACCGAAAAACTGATCAAAGCCACGGCGGATTGGATTGTAGCGAGCCGTTCCTCCCAGATGCCATTTCCCGATCATCGCAGTGGTGTAACCCGCCTCGTTCTTGAGCCGGTCAGCAATCGTCTTTTCCTTCGGTGAAAGGCCAGCATCCGGTTCCTCATTTCTGGCACCAATAGGATTAAATTCGAAACCAAATCGTGTCTGATAGCGCCCTGTGATCAAGCCGGCACGGGAAGCGGCGCAAAAAGGAGCCGAAACATAGCCATCGGTGAAAAGCACCCCGTTTTGAGCGATCGAATCAATATGCGGCGTCGGAACATCCGTCTCCGGATTCTGGATCGAGGTCTCTCCATATCCCAAATCATCGGCGATAATGTAAATAATATTGGGCAACTCAACTGCCTGCAAACCGCCCCACGCGGGGAAAACAACAGCAACAAGGAGACAGAGATTTCGTAAGATCATTCCTCAATTTAAATCGCGCAACGTCCCGCGCAAGAGCCGTATTTATCACACCCCAACCTTCCAAACCGCTGGCAAATCATCCATTGTCTCTGATAAAATTTCGACAATATGTTCCCGCTCCGAGTCGGAGAGATAGGAATAGCCAGGATGGGAATCCGGCTTCGTCAAAATCGAGTGCAGATCCTCCAGAATCAAGGTTCGCGTAATCTCAGGCAAATGAGTAAACGCGTCAGAATAGATCAAATAGCTGCACCGATACTTCATGAGGCGCTCATAAAGCCGAAAATCCTTCAAGGAACGCCCCTCCGCCGCCTTACGCTCATCTGCCGCAAACGCGAGTTGAAACGACTCACTTCCCTCAACACCGTACGGAAGCAGAAACTCATCCACAAAAAGGAGCTGCTTTAAAACCCGCTCTGATTGGCTCTTCAGAACTCGCTGATTCGTTTCGGAAAGTGGGTGCATCGACTGACTCACCGAACGCCTTTTGCATTTCACGATGCCGGTGCAACGTCGAACGAGTCGTGAGATTTGCCTCGACCAAGGCATTGTGAACACCCACCTGATGCTCAAGCGTCATCAGCGCGACGACGTCACTTTGCGGCCCGTGAAGATACGGCTCGCCATTAAAAAACTCGCTCAGGGAGGCCTCTTCAGCGC
>JAOFXR010000135.1 GCA_028047635.1 Verrucomicrobiales bacterium | reverse complement strand
GGAACTCTCACTCCCAATGAGCGACAGCAGAGGAAAGAATTCCTACAGTCCATCTTCGCCGCACTTTGTCTGAATTTACTTATCATTGGAGCATTGCTCACGGTGGCAATTGATCCGCTCGATTTTAACAATGACGCTTTTTTCACCGCCACCATCAGCAGCGAGGAAAATGAGAAAGAAGAGCAACCGTCCGACAGCGGAAGCGCGGGAAGCACTCAGGTAGCCTCGGGCAATCCAGGTTCGGCTGACATCACCGGCATGAGCCCTGCCAGTATCACATCCTTGGCGCTCTCTACGGTAAGTTTGCAGATGGTCTCGCAGGATATGAACGCTCCCTCGCTTATGTTCGGTCAAAGCGTCCTGCAATCAAATTTCGAAGCGATCGAAAGTGAGGCTCTCAAAAAGAGGCAGGCCTTTGCTAACCTGAAAGGGAGCAATTCCGGCAAAGGAAGCAGTAGAGGTTCCGGCATCAGCCAAAGCACCTTGAAAGGGCTCTTCCCAAAATCACAACTGGGTAACGGAGCTGCCATGGCAGTCATTGTCGATATGTCGGGGAGCATGCAGAAAATCAGCCATTCCGTAGAAGCCTACATCAGAGATAACTTCCCGCAGGGAGCCACGAGACACGTCAACGGTTGCCCCCTGAAGGGGGCCAACGATCCATTTTTAAAAGCACTGACATCCGAGACCAGAAAAGAAAGACGAACCGATTACTTTTTCATCTGTGACCTGCAGGACGGCGAAACGGGAGAAGGAATTGGTAGAATTAGAAACTGCCTCGTTCTGGGAAAGTTTCCCAAACGTCTTCACGTGGTTAGTTTCAACCGGCGACCGGGCCGTCATTTGGCAAAGCTTATTGAAGTCACCGATGGTACATTTACTTACATCGAGCCGACGCTCGAAGAGGAAGAAAAAAAGAAATAGAACGCTCTTTTTCCAGGAGGCTGAATTTCAGAAATAGCGATCTCCTCCACTTTCTGATAAGATTTCCGGAAGTTAGCAAACATGTCGAAACGCGAAAACACTGCCAAAGATCGTTCGATCGAGGCAATCCCGAATCAGTCCGGGTATGCCGCGATTCCCATACCTCCCAGGTTAATGGAATCGGCGAAACCTTCGGCCAGGAATGCCCTTTCCCGTCTCAGCAAGATTCGCCTTCGCCACAAAACGCGACCCGTCCCAACCCGCGCCGAAATAATCCGAAAAAAGGACCTTGAGCAGGCAATCGCTATCGCAGTCGTTGTCAATTTACTCGTGATTTTCCCACTCCTCTTCATTGTTATTAAGACCCCGGCATTGAGCGATGGCTCATTCGTCTCAGTAGAAGCGGGAGAGGAAAACGCAGCGAAGGATAAAAAGTCCGAGATTTTCGAAGATGCCTCGGGGCAGGCTCTACCGGCCTCAAAAAACTTATTGGCAGGTGCCGCCAGTTCAAGCTCAACCGGAATTCAGGTCGTGTCCCTTTCGACGATGGGAATCCAGCTGGACATGATGCAATTCGAGCCGCCTCCGCTTTCATTTGGACGCAGTATTGCCAGCTATGAGATGGGGGGCGTTCCCGGGATCGACCGGGCTTTTCTGGAATCCCTTCTCCCGAAGTCAAGATTTGGAAACGGAACGCGCCTCGCCCTTTTTGTGGACGACTCGGGAAGTATGAGAAAAATCAGCGGAGCCGTAGCCAGTTTCGTGAACACCACTTTCCCCCGCGCTCGTGTGAGGGTTGTCGACGACTGCAAAATGTTCAAAGAGAGCAACTCTTTCGCCGTCCACCTGGGTGATGCGGCCCTCAATAGTCAGCACAGCGACTTCGTCTTTGTCTGCGACCTTCAGGACCAGCAAACGGAAAAAGGAATCGAGGCGATCAGAAGTTTTCTCACTTACGGCAACTATGCGAGACGCCTTCACATCATCAGCTTTCACAAACAACCTCGTAGAGCGCTTGCTGAAATGCTCGAATCGACTGGAGGAACCTTCACAGTGATGAATCGTCCCTGAAGAACGTCAGCTACCGGGGCTCAATGATTCCGATCTATGATTACAATCTTCCCACGCGTTTATAATGGGTGAAAAGACTACCTATGTGATTTCATAGGAACGTCTAATTCTCATCCCACCCCTTTGATCTATGGAAGTTCTCGAAACACTTGCCGTTGCACTCGGATTTGCCACCTTGGCTGGCCTGAACCTTTACCTCGTTGTCCTCCTTACCGGGATGGCGATCAATCAGGGCTGGGTCGACGTCTCCGTGACCTATCCCGACCTTATGGCTCTCGGTGATCCTGCTGTCATTACGGCGGCCGGTGTCTTCTTCTGCCTCGAGTTTTTCTCTGACAAGGTCCCATGGGTTGATTCTCTGTGGGATACCGTTCATACCTTAATCCGTCCGGTCGGTGGTGGCATTCTCGCCATCCAAACCCTCGGCCCAACAGAGCCGGGATTCGAAGTCATCATCGCGATGCTCGCCGGCGGAACCACCCTCGTGGCTCACAGCTTCAAAGCGGGAACCCGTCTTGCAATCAACGCCTCACCCGAGCCGTTTACCAACGTCGCCGCCAGCGTTACCGAAGACATGGCCGTAGTCGGCGGACTAGCACTCATGAGCATGAACCCGATTCTGGCAGGAGGCGCCTGTCTCCTTTTTCTCGGCTTCGCTCTCTTCCTCACTCCCAAACTACTTCGTCGGATCAAAGGTTTCATGTGGCTGGTCTGGAACAAAGTCTTTGCGATTGTGAACCGTCCCGATGAGGAGAAACTTCTCTACGCCAATCTCACCTCGACTGAAGTGCAGCAAATATCCTCCCGTCTTGGAAAGAAAATCGATCCAGCCTGGTCGGCAAAGGTACTCGTAGGAAAAGCGAAGCGTTTCAACGGGTTCACCGCCATGACCTTCGGACGCATCATCGCCGAAGCCGAAACACCGGATACGCTGCAGTTCGTTGGTAGTAAATTCTGGCGGACTTACGATGCAGAACTCTCACTCGAAGGACTTGAGATCACACAGGAGCCACGCCTCTTTTATGAAGACATCGTTCTCTACAGTCTCGAAGGAACTCGTAAGCTCGTCCTGCGACTTCCCTCAGGCCATCGCGAGATGGCGAACCGCATCGTCGAAAGCCTCATCTCCCAAAGAGATGCCGCGATGCCGATGCCCTCTGATCGCATCATGATGGCAGAAGTGTCTGAAAACGCTGAAGTAGTTGTGTAGCCAGTA
>JAOFXR010000134.1 GCA_028047635.1 Verrucomicrobiales bacterium | reverse complement strand
TGATGGGCACGTGCGTTTCACTCTCCGAGTGAAGCTGCGGAGATTTACGCTGATTGCTGGTGATTCCCGCCGGGAGTAGTCGAGTAAATTCTCTCAACGCGGCTTGTAATGCCCGTGAGGATTTCCCAGGGAATCGTTCCGGCCTTTTCTGCAAGTTCGGAGGCGGTGATCTTCTCATTTTCTTGAGCGCCGATCACGACTGCTTCATCGCCGCTTTTGACTGTTTCATCGAGATGAGAGATATCGACCACGACTTGATCCATTGTAATTCGACCGAGAACGGGGCAGCGTTTTCCGCTGATGAGCACCTCAGCCTGCTGATTGGAAAGATGTCTGGGGTAGCCATCGCCGTAACCGATACCGAGGGTCGCGACACGCATGGAGTTTTCGGCGGTGAAGGTGCGTCCATAGCTAATGCTCGTCCCCGCGCTGATTTCGCGTATCAGGGTGACCCGGGTTTTCCATTTGAGAACTGGCTGCAGCTCGTTGGCAACGCCTTTGAGGGGGGAGATCCCGTAGAGCGCCAATCCGGGGCGGGCCATGGTGACAAAAGGCATCCGTTTCTGGAATCCTAATAAACCGGCGCTGTTGGCGATGTGGATGGCGCAATCGCTCGGAAGTGCGAGTGGTTTGATGAGACTGAGGAACTCATTGATCTGTTCGGCGGTGAAATCCGCTTCTTCGTCAGCGGAGGGGAAATGGGTATTCACTCCGGCAAGGAGGCAGTGTTGCTGTGCCTGAATCAATTCAACGAGCGCTGGGAAAGTTTCCGGAGCGCTCCCCATGCGGCCCATGCCGGTGTCAGCAACGGCATGGAGCGATGCTTTCGTGTTCGCCTTAGCTGCCTCTGCATCATAGATTTTGACCTCCTCCGGAGTGGAGACTGAGGCGGAAAAACCGCCTGCAATGATGGCCGGGATTTCTTCGGGAGTGGCGGGGCTGAGAATTAAGATGGGAATAGCGAGGTCAGGCAAGGCGTTACGTAAACGCAAGGACTCACGAAGATTGGCAACGCCAAAAGCCTCAATCTCTTGTGAAAGGCCGCGGGCGACTTCTTCCAGTCCATGCCCGTAGGCATCCGCCTTCACAATTGCCATGAGGGGGCATCCCGCTTTGGCTCTGCAAAAGGCAGCGTTGTGCTTCAGGGCCTTGAGACTAACTTCAACCCAGCAGCGGGGCGGGTATTTTTGCATCAGGAGTGAAGACATTCTAAGAAGAAGGAACCGGCAAATACGTTATTTGATCTCGAGTTCTTTCTGAATTTGCTCAAAATCGCCTTCTTCGCAACAGCGGACAAATCCTTCACAGTAAGATTTTAAGGTGTCCCAGACTACGCGGATGTCGGCGGACTCATCAGGAGTGATCGTGTTATCTTCCGCGGCACGGGAGACCACATCGAGGAGGCCGGCAAACTGCTGAACGATGGTGTGCGTGGCAGGAACGACCTGGAAGCCCTGCTCGCAGGTGCTCTTGGGATTTCTGACAAAGTAACCTCCCGCTCTGCGACACATCCATTCGGCAATACCGGTGTGGCCGGTGAGTTTCATAAGCGTATCAATTCGGTCCAGTGGATTTCGGCTCCCGGAACCGGTCGCGGAGTTCGGTTGGGCCCACTTGTAGACCAGTGACAGGGAAACCCCCAGATCTGATGCGATTTCCTTTGGGCTGGTGTTAGGACTTTTAAATGCCTCCTTTAATACTTCATGCGACTCCATGGGAGGGAGTCTGCCCGAAAGGCAACCTGTTGACAAGCGGATTGGCGTTACAATCATGTTCTTGCTTTGTAGTCGTGTCATTGAAAACTCCCCCCTAGTCTTCAAGCGTCCCGGGAAAGGTTTTGAAACTGATTTTGGGCTTGAATGATAGTCGCAACCCGGAGCAAGCTTGCTCAGGAATCGCCAAGACAATGCTAGAACTGCTAAACGAATCTGTATCACCCTTGAATCTGCCTTTCACGATCCTGTTAGGGGCCGTTGCGCTTTATTGGATTATCGGGCTGTGTGGACTTGTCGATTTAGAAGGGGGAGTCGATGGCCTTGACGGAATCGATGGAGTGGATGGAATCGACGGCGTAGACGGCGTTGATGTGGACGGCATCGATGGGGCCGATCACAATCTCACCGGCGATGCGGGTGGAACTTCGATTGCGGGTGCTTTCTTTAATGGGCTATTAAAAATGGTAGGCGCCTCAGATGCACCCCTTATTTTCGTCATATCCCTTTTCTTCGTTTTTCTCTGGGCCTTCAACATGGCGGGGAACCACTATTTTAACCAGGGGGCTTCTACGGCGAAGGCGACGATGATGCTGATCCCTGTAATTATCATCGCTTCGGTTGTTACCCGGGTGTTGGTTCGACCGCTTAGACCGTTTATGCGGCTAATCAAAACGACTGACGAGCCATTGGGGATTGTCGGGGCGAGCGGGCGGGTACGTTCTTCGACTCTCGATACCAAATTCGGTCAAATCGAAGTGGATGTGAATGGTCATTCACTGATCCTCAACGCAAAAATTTCAACGGGCGAGCCTCTTTTGAAAGGGGCTCAAGTTCTTGTCATATCCTATGACGAAGACTCTGAGATCTACTCAGTTCGTGCACTCGACTAATCACTAATCACTAACCACGTTACCTATAGAGATATGAATACAGATTACATTATACTGGCAGAGTTTTTTGCCGGCAGTTTGATTGTCACCGTTATTGGTGTGATCCTCGCGCTAATCGTCGGGACTGGCCTGATGCTTGCCAGCTTTTTTAAGAAAGTTAAAAAGGGAACCGCGCTCGTGCGAACAGGAATCGGAGGCACTAAAGTCGCCTCTGATGGAGGAATTATCGTCTATCCCATCCTGCACCGGATGGAGGAAATTGATATTTCGCTCAAGCGCATTGAGATCAAGCGGACCGCAGACAATGGCTTGATTTGTAAAGACAACATCCGCGCTGATATTGAAGTGGCATTTTTCGTAAGGGTCAACAGTGACACCAAGGATGTTCTTAAAGTGGCTCAGTCCATTGGTTGTGAGCGGGCTTCGAGCGAAGCGGAAATTCGTGTCCTTTTTGATGCCAAATTTTCTGAAGCATTGAAGACAGTTGGTAAGCGTTTTGATTTTATCGAATTGTATCAGGAGCGTGACACGTTCCGGGATGAGATTATCAAAGTGATCGGCACTGATTTGAACGGCTTCGTCCTCGATGACTGTGCGATTGATTATCTTGAGCAGA
>JAOFXR010000133.1 GCA_028047635.1 Verrucomicrobiales bacterium | reverse complement strand
TCGAGTGAACGCGCTGCAATTTAGTCCCGATGGAAAGAGTCTCGCAGTTGGAGGCGGTGAACCTTCTCGAACCGGGGATCTCGCGTTATTTGATGTCGCAACAGGCAAGCGAACGAAGGACTGGAGAGAGCTTCACCAAGACGCTGTGGTCAGTGTCGATTTTTCCCATGATGGCAAGCTGCTTGCCTCAGGGGCGGCTGACAAAATTGCACGAGTGACTGATCTCGTCAGCGGGAAGCAGGTGAACCTTTTTGAGGGGCATACGCACTACGTGATGGGAGTTGCCTTTCGCGCCGATGGAAGAGTCCTCGCCACTGCTGGCGCAGACGGAGTCGTGAATTCGTGGGACATGATCCTTGGCGAGCGGAAGAAGAAAATCGAGGGCTGGTCAAAAGAAGTGACTTCGCTTCAATTTATCGGAGCGACTAACCAGATCGTGACTTCTGCAGGAGACAATTTAATTCGTATCGTCAAAGATGACGGCGGGCAGGTTCGTTCGATTGCCAACCTTCCCGACTTCATGCAAGTTGCCGTCAGCACTGCCGACGGCAGCACCATTGTCGGGGGCGGGGAAGATAGTTTCCTTCGCGTTTGGAATGGTGTCGATGGAAAAGAAATCACCGCTTTTGGAACTCAATAATCATCTGGTAACCGACTCACTCACACTGCTATGTCCTCAGATCTGAACCTATCTCCCTTTGCTAAATGTGCAGGCCCTGTAAATCGACGCAGCTTTATGCAGATCGGCCTTACCGGTATGGCTTCGCTGAGTTATCCCGGCCTGCTCAAACTTCGCGCTGAAAATGCTTTGAAGCCGAACGCCGAGAAGAAGGCCATCATTTTGGTCTGGCTTCCGGGTGGTCTTTCTCATGTCGATTCCTACGACATGAAGCCGGACATCGGCAGCGAGTATCGCGGTCCCTTCAAGCCGATTTCGACTAATGTGCCAGGCATGCAGATTTCCGAACTGATGCCGATGCATGCCAAGATCGCAGACAAGTTCACCATCTTGAGGTCCATGAATCAGGGAGCGGGCGGACACCCTGCGGGGTCGATGCAGATGTTCTCCGGTGACAGTGATACTCGCGACAAGCCGAAGCCGCGTTTGCCCGATTGGATGTCAGTGGCTAATTACCTGCGTTCTCAGGGCGAGGAGCGCACCAATCCGCTTCCGAATTATGTCGGAGTGAATAAACCACCGGCGAACTACAGTGGACCCGCCTATCTTGGCGATGCGTATGGCCCATTTATCGTAGGGGATGATCCCAACCGCCCCAATTTTCAGGTGCCAAACATTGGCTTATCGGATCCATCAGAAACGAGACGCCTTAACGATAGAATTGCCCTGCGCAAAAGTCTCGACAAGATGGAGCGGGCCTTTGACCAGCAGAATGAATTAGGCGCTCTCGATGAGTTTGAAACGCAGGCGATGACCCTGTTGACCAACCCGGCGACACGCGAAGCCTTTGATCTCGGGTTGGAAGATGACAAAACGCGAGATCGCTATGGACGAAATCGTTGGGGACAGCAATTGCTCATGGCGCGACGCCTTGTCGAATCAGGAGTGGATATTGTCACGAGCACGCTGAGTGGTCCGCTTTGTGGCCGGGTCAACAATTGGGATGATCACGCCGTGAATCAGCACCAGTTCGAAGCGCTACGTTTCCGCATGCCGAATTACGATCAGGCGGTTTCGGCGTTGATTGAAGATATCTATGCTCGGGGACTCGATGAGCGTGTCCTCGTCGTCGTTACCGGTGAATTTGGCCGGACACCCAAGATCAGTTTCAATCGCAGCACCGGAGCCGGTAATGCGAGCGGCCCGACGGGAACTCTTCAACCTGGACGTGATCACTGGCCTCGCGCTTTCTCCAATATCTGGGCAGGAGGAGGAATTCAGACCGGCGGAATCATCGGCGCGACTGACAAGCGGGGTGAAGACGTGATCGAGCGCCCCTGCGGCCCCGGGGATTATCTCGCCACCATTTACAATCATCTCGGCATCGACTCGTCAAAAGTGACGATCGACGACTTCAACGGGCGTCCCACTCACATCGTTTCCAACGGGAAACCCATTCCGGAACTGTCTGTGTAATTGCCCCGTCTTCGTCACTTGCGGCAGCAGGAGTTAAGAAAGGCGACTCGATTCTGTCGATCAATGGGTCTACGAGTGCCTTGTCTGATCGATATACTCCGGAGGCATTTCTCACTGGAGTTGCTGCAGGAAAAACTCTCCTCATTTCCATCAGCCGGGGAGGGGAACCGATTGATTTCGAAGTCGTCGCTGAATATATACTTCCGAAAAAAGCTCAGCTTCGCATTTCTCTCTGCATAGCGCTAATTGCTTTCGCTGCACCTCTGTGGGGCGAGCCTAGTGAACAGAGGCGTCCGACGGAGGCAAGCCACTCCTTGTATCACTAGATCAACTCGGCAGCAATCGGATCAGCGAGGGATTTCCCTTCTCGTGACAGGGTGATGAAGCCGTCGTTTTTGAGGATTAAACCCTGTTGGGTGAGTGACTCAATAGGGTTAGGTGAGGGGATTAATTCTGTTGGAATTCCTCTTCGCGTGCGGAGCTGGAGGGCGATGGCTTCGATGCGGCGGTCTTCTTCGGTGAGGATTTCTATTTCGGTCCGCGCTTCAAAATGGACTTCTCCCGCGCTGCGAGTGCCTTCTCCCGCTCTCTAAGCGCCTGCATTCTCCGGGAAAGTTGATCAGCAATACTTTCGAGCATTGCTTCCCGCACGGTCAGCCTGGGCTCCGCTGGAGCCACCTTTTTCAAAGGATGCTTCTGAATCGACTCGCCCGCAGCAGAGGCTTCCGCAGCGTTGTCGTCTTTGACCGCCTCATCCTGCGCGAATGCCAGTGAACCGCAAAGGGCGGCAATGATAAGAATCGGTCCGGGTGAAAAATAACGCATTTCAGTGAATTTTAACGGTTCGATTGCAAGGCTCAAAACAACACTGCAATACAACAAACCCCTTCCGTGATTACAAGAAAGGATTTTCACAACTCTCTTCATTCCGGCAGATGGCCGGATCCGGGGGATTTCGGCAAAATTTCCGCCCTGAAGCTGTTTTTCCCCTTTCCACCTGCTCAGGAACGGGCAAGTTTCCGGTTCACCTCGTTTCAACACATCGTCCCCATGAAAATCATTGCCATAGCCAACCAAAAGGGCGGCGTCGGAAAAACAACCACCTCGGTTAACTTGGGCGCATGTCTTGCTGAAAAGG
>JAOFXR010000132.1 GCA_028047635.1 Verrucomicrobiales bacterium | reverse complement strand
GCGATAAGGGCGAGAGAACAGTGGCGAGCTTCATGATGAAAAATTGAGAAGATATATTCCGGCAGAGCCCCTTCATTCTGCCCGGGGTGCGCTGAGTCAACCAACACTGCCAGAGCAGCGAAATTGCGTTGCCTACTCAGGAAATAGCGTGTCGAACACTCAATTACAACGACGCATTCATTGCAGCGCCCTTCTGGAAATGCATTTGCCGCAAAAGTTCCCCATAAACACGTTGATTGCATTGCAGGCGAATCACGGCATTTTCCGAAATTCCTATGAGAACGCTCTTACTCTTACTGCTGGCCCTCACGACGCCTCTTTCGGCTCAAACACGAGCTGAAAAAGTTCAAGCCAAGCTGGCCGAAAACCCGAAAGCCAAATGGTGGGAGTTGATGGATACGGGTCCGTTCATTAGCGACACCTTCCGAATCTACGGGGCCGAAGGCGATACGGCGGTGCTGAAGGGTATCGCGATCAAAGTGGGAAAGAACGAAGCTCAGACGATTGTTTTTGATACCGAGACGATACGCATGGTAGCCGGGTTCTTGGGAAACGTCAGTCTCGGCGGCACCCCATGGGACGGCAGGCACGGCGGAAACTCTTCCTTTCCGAAAGACGAATCAAAGTACTTTTTCACAACAAACAAAGGCCCGGGCTGGGCTGTTGGCGGTGACTGGAGCGATCCACGTGAACTCGACAACGGCGTGCCCAACGGTTCGCTTCCTGATGAACACGCTGAGTATCTGGGCCTCTATCAGTATGAAGGAAACGTTCTCCTCAGCTACACCGTTGGCGGGACCAAGGTTCAGGAATTGCCACAGTCATTCGATGACATCATGCTGCGCTCTCTAAGGTTGGAAAAAACCGCAAAGCCACTTCAGATGCTGGTATCGGAGGGCTCGTCGACTGACTACAAAGTCACACTGATCGCTCCAGACGGCGTCTCTTTAAAAACGACCCCCGACGGGAAACAAGTCGTCGACATCCCTGCGGGGACCGAAGGCTACATCGACGTCTTTTTTGCGAAAGAAGGCACGATCCTGCCCATGGTCGAGAAAGTGAATTTCGATGCTTATACCATGGGCGGCAAACGCCTCTTTCCCGAAACGGTTGAAGTCGCTGGACGCACCGAAGAGGGCGATAAGGCCTACCTCGTCGATTCCATCCCGCTCCCGACTGACAATCCGTGGAAGTCGGAAATCCGCTTCGGCGCTTTTGACTTTTTCCCCGATGGAAAGCGTGTCGCCTGCTCAACCTGGAATGGTGATGTCTGGATTGCTGAAGGCATCGATGGCGACCTCTCCCAAATCACCTGGTCAAGATTCGCGAGCGGGTTGTTTCAAATCCTGGGACTCAAAATTGTCGATGGCACGATCTACACCCACGGCCGCGACCAGATCACTCGCCTCCACGATCTCAACGAGGACGGCGAAGCTGATTTCTACGAGTGCTTCAACAACGACGTGAATATCACGGAAGGATTTCACGAATTTGCTTTTGATCTGCAAACCGACGCAGAAGGCAATTTCTACTTCAGCAAAGGCCAGCCAGTTCTCGGAGGAGGCCGTGGATTTGCTCCGTGGACCGAGCACAACGGCACGATCATGAAAGTGAGCGCCGATGGCGAGAAACTCGAACGACTTGCGTGGGGATTACGTGCACCTGGAGGGGTTGGTCTCGGGCCCAATGGCGAACTCACGACGGGCGAGAACGAAGGTAGCTATGTTCCGCGTTGTAAAATCACTTGGTCGAAACGCGATGCCGACGAGATCAGTTTCCACGGAGTCGTGCCCAGCGAATGGGACGAAAAAGTCTTCGTGAAGAATCTCGATGGCACCCCTACCGACTACGAACGTCCGCTCTGCTGGCTCCCCTACTATGTGGACAACTCAAGCGGCTCTCAGTTTTGGGTTCCCGAAAACAGCGCCTGGAAAAATCATGCCGGCGGAATGCTCCACCTCTCCTACGGAAAAAGCTCTGTGTATCGCGCGCTCATCGATGAGGTCGATGGACAGGTGCAGGGTGGCGTTTACAGGCTCCCCATCGAACTCACAACGGCAGCGATGCGCGGACGTTTTCATCCAGAAACCGGAAACCTCTATCTCATTGGATTCCGTGGATGGCAGACCAACGGCGGGACCGGATTCCAGCGCGTTCGTCTCAACGATTCTGCCAAGCCCGTGCCGACAGGTTTGAAAGCGCACAAGAATGGCATCGTCGTTGAATTCAGCGAAGCGCTCGATCCTGAGACGGCAGCCGATCCCCGCCGCTACTCGGTCAGCAAGTGGGATTACATCTGGGGTCCACAATATGGTTCAGGACGTTTCTCGATCGACAACTACGACGACGAAGCACGAGCCCTCGCCCTGACCGAACCCTCCAAAGGTTCACAGAATCAGATCGACACCGTTCAAGTCCGCGCCGCTTCGCTTCTCGAAGATGGTAAGTCCGTTTTTCTCTACATCCCGAAAATGACTCCCGCGATGCAGATGGAAATTAAAATGGATCTCGCCGATGCGAAACAAGAATCCTTCCGCGAAACAATCTGGAACACGGTTCACAACCTGCGCCCCGAATTCGGAAGTCACGGCCTCGACCTGACCAACCTCCCCGAAATCGACACCGCTCCGGTAGGAGAGCCCGGCCTCATCATGAGTATGGCGCACGGCTCCACCGATGACTCCCTCGTTCTTGACCGCCTAGCCCTGACACTGGGAGAAAATCAGGCAGTCACCCCGTTCATTGATCCCAAACGCGGCAACGAGATGGTCTTTGAAGGAAGCCTCATCGTCGATGCCCGGGACAACCGTGCCTTTCGTCTCGACGGCACCGGATGGGCCAGCCTGAAGATCAACGGAGAAACGATTCTCGAAGGCGAACTCCCTCTGGAATCAAGCCCCATCGAATTCGACGCAGGTTCACATCAATTATTCTGCAACTTCCGAAGACCGATCGAAGGCACAGGCAGAGAAATCGTCGCGAAGCCCGCCCGAATTCAGCTCCTGTGGAACGGAAACGATTTCGTCTGGGAGTCGGTTCGCCCATCCGCTTTTCGCTATCTTTCGAGCGACCTCCTCGAGTCGAAAGATAAAACGCGTCACGGTCGAGATCTTTTTGCCTCCAACCACTGCATCGCCTGCCACAAGCCGTCGAAGAAAGAAGTCACTCCGGAACTCGCGATGCCGGAACTGCTGGAAACCGCGCCGGACTTCCATCGGCTTGGTGCTCGTCTCAACATGGG
>JAOFXR010000131.1 GCA_028047635.1 Verrucomicrobiales bacterium | reverse complement strand
GGATTAAACGTGTTGCCGTTCACAATGACCCGCTTGCTGTCGGTGATGTGAAGAAAGTCAGGATTCGGTGCGAAGAAATTGTTTCCTGTCACGGCGATGTCGGTCGAATTTTGTATGTCGACGAGGAGAGAGGTATCGCTCATGACATTTCCCGTGATGGTCACGGAATCGATTGGCCAAATTTCTTTTCCTAGAATACGAATGTTGGCTCCGCCCGGAGCGAGTTCGTCAAAGGTTGAGCCGCTGTAATTCGAACTGTGTTGAATCGTGCAGCCTGTGATCGCGACTTCGGCGATGGATCTTGATTTGTCATCAGGTGAGCCTGATACATCGAGCATTACATTGGCCGCGTTGGTGGGTGTATCGTCAGCCGGCATATTGCCCTCTATATCGCAGCCAGTGATATGGAGGTTCCTAACATTGCCATCACGAACGACAATTCCGCCGCTACGATTGTAGCTGATGTGTGAATTACTGACATTGATTTGGTGCAAGTTAACATCATCGAGAAAGAGGCCGACGCCTGAGTTTTCGTAGAGATGAACGTTTGAAATTGCGACGTTGCGATTCCGGTTTACGAGATGAATTCCGTGTTTGCACCAGCGAATCGACACGCGAGTTACAGTTGGTTGCATGCACTGCTCCAGTGCGATGCCCACTGCCTCGGGATGATTTCCAACAATTTCAATTCCGTCGACGAGTGGTGTGCGTTCGTTCCAGGTGGTTGGTTTAAAGGACTTGGGACTCGCGGTGCCCTCGTGGTTTCCCTTGATGTGAATCGCCGGACCGGGACCGTCCATGATCAGTGTGACCGGTCCGGATTCGGGGCGAACGATCGCACTTCGTTTCTGATTTAAATTGAGCGTGAGTGTCGAGGTGATTCGATAAACGCCAGGGGGAATAATCAGGCTGCCGTTTTGTGAGTCGCTGAGCGTTTGCAGTTCTCCGGTGCGATCCGGGAGTGAATCGATGTTATCCCATTGGCTACTAGTTAATGGCAGTTCTGCGGCAAAGGTGAGAGCGGTTGTGAGCGACGCGAGAAGACAAATTCTTAACAGATGCATTCCTAATGATGACAGCTACTCATGGACGCCGCTACTACGTGATTCGGATGGCGAGTTTTTAAGTGGGAAACTCCTGCCCGCAATTGATCAGTCTGCTGTCAGCGCGGCACGTTCATCGCCGGCACCTGACTTCTCAATGAAGTAATCCCAGTCTCCGTGGAAGCGCTTCGCAATTCCATTGGCGACGTGGATCACATCTGTCGCGAGCGTTTTGATGAAGTGAACGTCGTGCGAGATAAAGACAAGCGTTCCCTCGTATCCCTGAAGCGCGAGGATCAAGGATTCGACGGTGAGAATATCGAGGTGAGTGGTGGGCTCATCCATCAGAAGAATATTCGGAGGATCGACCAGAAATTTGACGAGGTTGAGACGGCTCTTCTCACCACCGCTAAGAACCTTCGTCATTTTGTAGACTTCTTCTTTACGAAACATGAAAGAACCGAGAATACCCCGGGCTTCGTCTTCGCGCAGCGTTGGTGCTGCGCCCATCACCTCGGAGAGAACGCTCGCGTTCGGATCGAGCGTTGCGGACCGGTGCTGGGAAAAATAACCGATCTTAGCGTTGTGTCCGGCGGTGTAGGTTCCTGACTGGGCGGTTAGTTCGCCCGCAAGAAGTTTGAGCAAGGTCGACTTCCCGGATCCGTTCGGGCCCACGAGCACAGTGCGTTCTCCTCGTTCAATCGTAAGGTCGAGACCTTCGTAGACCTTATGTTTTCCGTAGGCAAAATCGATCTCTTCCAACGTCATTGCTTTCTGACCGCCGCGAGGAGGCTCAGGAATCTGGAAGCGGAACGGCTTTTTTGGAGACATCGGCTTATCGATTTTCTCCATACGTTCGATCTCCTTGAGCTTGGACTGGGCCTGAGAAGCCTTTGAAGAAACGGAACGAAATTTGTTTGCAAATGCCTGCAGGTCCTTGATTTGCTTCTGTTGATTTTTGTAGGCGTTGTTCTGCTGCACGTATTGGTTGTGACGTTGCTCGACGAAAGCGGAATAATTTCCGGTATACGAGTTCAATTTCTTTTCGTTAATGTCGTAGACTGATTCAACGAGTTCATCCATGAATTCGCGGTCGTGCGAGATCATTAGGATTGCGCCGGAGTAGTTTTTTAGATAATCCTGGAACCAGAGCAGCGACATCAAATCAAGGTGGTTCGTCGGCTCATCCAGCATCAGAAGATCAGGCTCGATCACGAGGAGGCGTGCGAGGTGAGCTCGCATAATCCAACCACCTGACATTTCTTTCGCGGGGCGATCAAAATCGGTTTCTGCATAGCCAAGTCCGCGGAGCATCTTCTTCGCTTTCGCCTCTACCTTGGGATCATTCAATGCATCGAACATGCCCTGCGCTTCGGAGTATTCAGGTAGATCGACCGTTCCGGCGTCTTCGAGTTTCTTCAACTTTTTCTCAAGCTTCTCAATTTCACCAGCACGACCGGTCGCAATCTGGATCACGGTGTAGTCGCCTACTTCTTCGCTTTCCTGAGGAAGGAAACCTACAAGTGTCCACTCGTCCCGCTCAACGGTTCCTTTGTCGGCCTCTTCTTCTTTGAGAATGATGCGGAATATGGTCGATTTGCCGGCGCCATTTGGCCCTACAAGAGCTACACGCTCGCCATAGTTGATTTGCAGATCGGCACCTTCGAAGAGGGTTTCTCCTCCGTAAGATTTCTTGAGTTTTCGAATCGTTAACATGGGCTTAGCGGGTGACTGCTATGGGATTTCCTTCTGGAAAGACCTCTACATAGCTGACCTTCATCGTTCCGCAAATCGAAACCGCGTCTTATGGCTCGCGGGAAAAGATACAACCTGCGTTGCTTTGTATCAAAAGGGGCGCAAAAAAGTTTCATTTTTTCGGAGAGATTTTTCGTGAGGGGGACATACAATAGTACCCGGTCATTATTTGACCTCAAAATCCCATATTTGACTCTATCATGTTACGTATCTTAAAAGACCCCCGATGGCTTTCCACCTCAGCATTCCTCCTTGTAATCTTGCTGACTGGAATGTTCAGTTTTGTGCAGGCAAATTCTCCTGATACTGATCACCTCGTTTTCGAGGGTAAAGACGGACCGGGAAAAGGAAAACACGTCGTCCTGTTGGCCGGTGACGAGGAATATCGCTCGGAAGAAGCATTGCCAATGATGGGCATGGTTCTTGCTGAGCATGGATTCAAGTGCACGGT
>JAOFXR010000130.1 GCA_028047635.1 Verrucomicrobiales bacterium | reverse complement strand
CAACGGCATCTACGCGAAAGCGATGCAGCATGCAGGATCAAACTGGGCGGTTCTCGAGCGAGTCGGTGATTTCTATCACGCCACGGCACAATTTGATCGCTCGATTTACGCTTACACCAAAGTCCTCGCCGCCACGCCTGACAATCTCCCCCTCCGCGAGAAACTGGCCGCGGTCTACCTGGGCAAAGGCGATCAGGAGAAAGTGATTACCACCTACAAAGAGATCATCGAGATCGATCCGGAAAACGCCGACTATCGCAAGCGCCTCGCAGGCGTCTACATCGGGCTCCAGAAATTCACCGAAGCGATCCCCCATCTCATCAAAGCCTTCGACATTTCCAAAGGAACGCTGGAAGAATATCAGGCTCTCGGTGAGACCATATTGAGATACGGGGAACCGGAAACTGCCATTAAATTCGTTGACCAGGCCATCTACCAGTTTCCTGAAGCACCCGAATTTCCCCTGCAGAAAGCCCGGGCGCTCGCCGGTCTCCAGGAGTGGGAAAAAGCGATCGTGGAGTATAAGCAGGCAGAAAAGAACGCCACGACCGAGCGTCCTGATCTGATCAATGAAGGTTTCTATTTCCAATATGCGGCAGCAGTGGAGAGAACCGGCGACTTCGATACGGCTGAGAAACTCTTCCGGAAAACGATGGGACTAATCACCGCGAACGAACGCTCCAAGCAACCTGACGACCAACGTTATCGTGAGTTCACCGCAACGACTTACAACTATCTTGGCTACATGTGGCTTGAGAACGGAATCAACGTTGATGAAGCCGGAGAGCTCATCAAAACAGCGGCCGATCTCGACCCTACGAGCGGAGCCATCGCCGACAGCCTCGGTTGGTTTCACTTCGTGAAAGGCAATTACGAAGAGGCGAAAGTAGAGATGGAGCGATCCATCGCGCAGACAAGCGAAGAGAATATCGACGGCGTTATCTACGATCACATGGCTCAGGTCCACTATGCGCTCGGCGAGAAAGAAGAAGCGATCAGCTTTATGAAAAAAGCGGTCGAGCTAAGCCCCGAGAAAGAAGAATTCAAAACCCGCCTCGCTGACTTTGAGCGAGGCGAACCGTTCAAACCTTTCGAATTCAAGTCGACTGAAGCAGAGGCGAAACCGAAAGAAGCGAAAAAGGCGGATCAAACGCCTACTCTCGAAAAAGAGGCTTCTCTGAAAGTGGCTTCCCCACCCACAGTAGAGTGACGCGCGGCCACTTTCGACCTGCTCCGCGAATCGTCGCGGATGATGTGAGCGACGAGCAACTGCTCGCGGATCTGGACTGGATTTTGACCTGTCCGTCTCTTTGCCTCGACGAGCGCGTCGCTGAGCTATCTGACCTCATCGACACCGGGGCCGCCGTTGACCTGAATCCAGTGAGAGAATTTCTCAACTCGAGCGCCTGGCATCGCGTCGGCTACTACTTCGAATCCTTCATCGAAACCCTCTTAGGTAAGAACGCGCTGATCCGGAATCTCAAACACAGCATCCAGGTGTTTGAGGGGAAAAGAACCCTTGGCGAACTGGACTTTGTTTTTGAATATCCTGACAAAGGCACTACGCATCTCGAAGTCGCCTTGAAGTATTACCTCTACTTCGAACCGGAGCATGCCTCGGGAAGTCATTTCATGGGTCCCAACGCGACGGACAACTTCGAGAAAAAGTGGGAGAAACTGGCTCACAAGCAACTCCCCTTTGGAAGTGAACGCTTTCCCGAGATCGATCAAAGTGTCGCTCTCGTCAAAGGACAGATTTTTTATCACCCGGATCTGGAATCACCTTCGCATCTTCCAGAGCCCATGAATCCTGACCACAGGAAAGGCGTCTGGGTTCGGGAATCGGAACTCGAGTGGTTTTCACGATTTGGAGAAGAAGCCACCGGAGCCATTCTCCAAAAACCGTTCTGGTTCGGCCCGCCGCAAGAGGGAATCACGGTTCCCGCGCTAGTCGAAGAGATGACTTCTCATTTTTCAGAAAGGAAGCACCCCTTACTTGTCAGCGTGACGAAGCCAAGAGGGGAATCTGTAGAAGAGCTCGAGCGCATTTTCGTAGTCTCCGATCAGTGGCCGAACGATTAAATCGGACACAAATCCGCAAATCTACCCCGGCATTCCACTGCGCCACGCACCGCGCTAATTTCTATAGAACCTCCGAACCAACACGTAGGCTTCTATCTCCGAGAGAAGCCCCGGAGACTCCCGCCACAGGCAAGCCCAACCTCATAATCCATCTAGAGTCACGAAAAGAACCACCGTTTTTACTCCACACCGTCAAACAGCGCACTAATCATCGGATTAGCCGAAGCCTTGCCTGCTTTGATCAGTGCGACCGCCCTCTCTCCCTCGACCTCGCCCGTGCGTATGAGATGCGCTGCCCGCAGCGCCGCTTCGATCGTTTCAGTGCCCGGTTCGATGGGCTGCTTTTCTTCCATCGAGGCAATCCATTCGTAAAGAACAGCAGCTCCCTTCGGGTCAACGGTTCTCGCTCCGATCATCGGCATGTGCCCAATCCCTGAGGTCGCCGACCGATAGTATAAAACGGAACGCTGGGGCTCGCCGGGAACGAGAAGAAGAGGATCGACGATTCCAAAGCCTCCCTTTTCCGGAACCGCATTTAAGAGATCCATTTTATCGAGCCGCGTCTCCAGATCCATTTTAATCGTGACGGAACCACCACCCCGATTGCGATGACAATGCGCACAGTTCGCCGAAAGCCACGTGCGCGCTCTGAGTTCGATCGGCGCATCGACGTCTGAAACAAGAGCAGACGGCTGCTTCTCGCGCTTGCTGACAAAGATGTCATTGATCAAACCGAGGTCCTGAAAACGCGCAAGCTGCCCATCACGATCCAGCTGACCGGGGTGAAACGAAAGCCGGTAGTCCGATCCGATGTTGTGACAGCGAACACAATCGGCACGACTGTGAAAGGTCCACGGCTTCTCGGTAATCGTGACAGACTCGCCCGCTGCAGAGACAAGCGTGGCGTCAGTCTGCTCCTCGTTCCAGCGGTAACTGTATCCCTGCCACGCGGTGCCATCGTAGTGGAGAAGCTGGGTCTCGAGATAACGCTCATCTCGAGAAATCGATTTTACGAGAACCGTGTTTTTGGGCACCACCGCGAATGGGCTCCGCTCTTTTGCTACAAGCGTTTCCCCTCCCGGAATGGCGATCCAGCGTTTTGCGGTCGCACCATCGTGCCACATCGATCCGTTGATGTCGTATTCGTAAACGCCTGCGGCCGGAGTCTGCTCTTTCGTATCAGCGAAAAGACC
>JAOFXR010000013.1 GCA_028047635.1 Verrucomicrobiales bacterium | reverse complement strand
TTTTCATTCACGTATTTTCGGGCTTCCTCAATCAGTTGCGAAAACACAGTTCGATAATGTTCGAGATCCATCTCCGGGTCCTCAAGGCGCGCGATCTGAAGACCAACTTCAAAAAGATCGATTTCCGAGTCGGGGCGATCCAGTAACATGGTCATTTCGTTGATGACGGTGTCACGATAAACGTCTTTTTCGAGGCTGCGAAGCCCTCGGGCTAGCGTTTCGAGTTCCTCAGCTCTCGTCCGAATCAAGTCGCGACTACTCGTCCAGTTGCCACTGAAGGCAGCCATGCGCTCCTCGGAAATACCTATATCAATAAACTCATCGATATGAGTTGAGAGACTACTAAGAAGTTCCGGTGGAATCGGCTTCTCTTCTAGATTCTTACCGACACGAAAATTTCGAAACTCTGCATGAGTGCGGCGAAATTTACACAGCCCGACTTTGCCGCCTCGAAGACCGTCGTCTTCCAGCGCAAGCACCTGCTCACCGTTTACCCAACCCGTGATGAGTGATTCTTCGACGCGGATTCGAAGGTGGTTCCAGTCACCCCGCTCGTACGCAGCCACCTCTAACTGCTCTAAAATCGACCAACTGTAGACATCAGCCCCTTCGAAACGAGTGAGGCGAATTTTTCCTCCGCTGGGGTAAAAACCATAGTGAACGTCGGCGCCGTCGGCCGCAAAGACTAGACCAGCCGCGCCGGATTCATCATCCAGCTTGGTCATCACTGAGACTTCGTAAGGGGGCTTGGGAACCTGCGCCGATGAGAGAAGTATCGTCCGACCGCCGAAGCCATCCCCCATTTCCTCCGCCGAAATCACACCGCCACGTTGATTCCAGCCACCGCCCATCACAGGAGTCCACAATCTCTCATTTAGGGTCCCTATCGTTCTCCAGCGTTTCATCAGAACGGGATTCGGCTTATCGAGAATCATTTTTAAATCTTCACTCGTGACCGCAAACCCAAGATTGTCGGTGACGCGATGACGAAGAGTCACGACACCAAGGACTTCACCCTTGAGATTCAAAATCGGGCCACCGCTATTCCCCTGCTCAATCGGCATTGCGAGTTGAAGCATCGGATAATCGGGCGTCTCACCATCTCCAACAAAGCCCTCCTCAAGCTTACGAATTGCCGAGATGACGCCTGGAACGACGCTGAAAGAAAGCCCCTGCGGTGCTCCGAATCCAACGATTAATTCCCCCTGCTCGATTTTCGATGAGTCACCTATTACGAGAGGAGTGAGCAATGACTCGCCGGGATCTATTTTCAGTACCGCAAGATCATAGTACTGATCAGAAGCCTCGATCGCGATGACCTTGAACTTCTTACCGTCAGAGAACTCGACTTCGACGGGACGAGCCTCACCAATGACATGGAGGTTGGTCACGATTAGTCCCTCCTTGGAGACGACGAATCCAGATCCGGTTCCGCTCGTTTTTCCATCCCGGCCAATCTGGCGTACCGTTACCAAAGATGGATTGGCCAATTCATTCAATTTCCGAACCTGCCCGGGTTCGAGAAAATCACGTGATTTGTCCGTTTGGTCGGTTTCCTGGATTCGGGCGAGCGCCTTGGCAGCCTCGTCCGAGAAGGGATCAAATCCCGGGGTGTCCTGCGCCATAAGAAGCCCTGAAGCCGAAAGGCTGAAAACCAGAGCCATAAAACAGGAGCGAAGCGGCGCAGCGTAAACGTTCATAGGAGATTTCAAGATGTCGTAATTACCAGAGATAGACAATAACAAAGCGAACCGATTTGAGAGCTGGATCCATTGAACGTTACGAGTCCAAGCAAGTCTTAGACCAGTGAGTAACGGTATCTTGCTGAAGGCGAAAGCTGCGCGCGGACAAAGAGTCGATGCTGAATCTTCAGGAGCGAAATTGCCATTTTCCAAGTCTTACCGTCGACTCCCCGCGACGTTGCAACCTCATAAAATTCGGTTAGTATCGTTGCTTCGAATAACCAATGAGTGTCCCGCCGTCGCCATCCAAAGACTTTATCCGCGAAATCATCGACGAAGACCTTTCGTCGGGTAAGCATGAAAGCACCGTGACCCGCTTCCCACCCGAGCCAAACGGTTACCTGCACATCGGTCATGCCAAGTCGATCTGCCTGAATTTTGGCCTCGCCGAGGAATACGGAGGTCGATGCCATTTGCGCTTTGATGATACCAATCCAGCGAAAGAGGACGTCGAATATGTCGATTCAATTAAGGAAGACATTCAGTGGCTCGGCTTTGACTGGGGAGATCACCTCTACTATGCTTCCGACTACTTCGACAAGCTTTACGAATGGGCGCTGGTTCTCATCGAGAACGGAAAAGCTTACGTCGACGACCAGACCTTTGAAGAGATTCGCATGGGACGTGGCGATCTAAACACACCGGGAACCGACAGCCCATTTCGGGATCGTTCTCCCGAAGAAAACGCCGAGATCTTCAAAGCGATGAAGAATGGCGAGTTTGACGACGGTAGCAAAGTGCTTCGCGCCAAAGTCGACATGGCTCACCCGAATCTGAACATGCGTGATCCGGTCCTCTATCGGATCGCACGCGCCCACCACCATCGCACCGGTGACGCCTGGTGCATTTACCCGATGTATGACTTCACTCACGGTCAGAGTGATGCCCTCGAGTATGTGACCCATTCCCTTTGCACCCTCGAGTTCGAAAATCATCGCCCGCTTTACGAGTGGTTTCTTGAGAATTTGCCAGTGCCTTCCTACCCTCGCCAGATTGAGTTTTCGCGACTCAACTTGAACTACACGGTTATGAGTAAGCGGAAGCTGCTCCAGCTCGTAGAGGAAAACCACGTCGAAGGTTGGGACGATCCGCGTATGCCCACGATCTCAGGTCTGCGCCGCCGTGGATATCCCCCTGAAGCAATTCGTAATTTTTGCAAAACGATTGGTGTTACCAAATTTGAAAGCACCAACGACATGGCCCTACTGGAGAGTGGTGTGCGTGAGGTCCTGAACCAAAATTCACTGCGCTTTATGGCGGTGCTCAATCCCATTAAGATCGTGGTGACAAACTATCCTGAAGGCCAGGTCGAGGAGATTGAGTCACCGGCGAATCCTGAGAACCCCGAGGCTGGAACCCGCAAATTCTGTTTCTCTCGCGAAATTTACATCGAGAGAGATGATTTTATGGAGGATCCGCCAAAGAAGTATTTCCGTCTCTCTCCCGGCAACGAGGTTCGACTGCGTAATGCCTACTTCATCAAGTGCGAAGAAGTCATCAAGGATGACCAAGGTGAAGTCATCGAGCTACGCTGCACTTACGATACGGATACTCCGCGAGGACAAAATCCATCCGACGGCCGAAAGGTGAAAGGTGTCGTCCACTGGGTCAGTGCCAGTCACAGCATCGATGCCACGGTGCGCCTTTACGATCGCCTTTTCAGCGTCGAGTCACCTGACAGTGGTGAGAATTCATTCCTTGATCATATCAATCCGGATTCGGTCGTTGAATTGCCCAACGCGAAACTCGAACACAATTTAGCGGATGTCGCGAACGGAGAGACCGTTCAGTTCGAGCGACTCGGTTACTTCTGCGTCGATAAAGACAGCACGCCAGAGAACCGGGTTTTCAACCGGACGGTAGGACTGAGAGACTCCTGGGCGAAGGCAAAAGATCAGCCATAGTTTCCGCCCCGGGCAAGCGCCCTCTTACCCGTCTTCGGATACGACTTCCGGATAGATGAGCTGAATGGCTCTCCTGTTCCGCGTATCTCTATTGGCTCGACCTGCGTGTTCGGCGACCGAACCGGTTTGAGCGAGCGGAACAGTCCGCATAGTAAAATCGTGATGAGTCCGAACACGATCGAAGGGATGCCGTGATTCAAAATACCGACGATAAGAATAATAACCCCAATGCCTAGCAGCGAAAACGCAAGCGCCCGAACGATATTAAAACTCTCATTGTGCTCCTTACAGAGTCCCACCCTTACCCGGAGTTTTGGCCCTATCCAGGTGAATGGGTTGAATGGATTTCGTAGTGCTTTTCGCACTGCTTTTACCGATGGCTTACCGCAGTTCACACAAATTGCGGGCGGTAATTCAGCTCCCTCTGAAATGTAGACCCGCCCTTTATGCCTGAACATCGGCAATTGAGAGACAGGTTCTTGCGAAGGGTGCGTTTCTTTCCCTTTGTCTGTGTATTCTGAATCTTCCATGGACCTTTGTATTTCCGACTGCGAAAGAACAGGCCCACTCCTTACACAAGGAAAGAATTTACTCAGATTCCACGGACTCAACCATAGAAGAGGCTGGTGTAAAACACACCTGGCTAATGACGAAAACGGCTCTCAAAAGAGCAGTCAGCGCCTTAATCAACCGCTTCACGAGCTGACGCAGCAGCATAGTCGCGATTCAATTTCGCAATGACATCAGAGCTGATCTCCTTCGGACAAACTGCCTCGCACTCGTACTGGTTGGTACAGTTGCCGAATCCTTCGCCATCCATAGTCCTCACCATCGCAAGGGTCCGCTGGTCCTTCTCAGGAGCTCCTTGCGGAAGCAAATTGAGGTGATTTGCCTTTGCTCCAACAAACAACATCGCACTCGCGTTCTTACAAGCAGCCACACACGCACCACAACCAATACAGGCGGCAGAGTTGAATGAGTCGGTCGCATCTTCGAACTCGACCGGTGTTGCGTTCGCATCCGGCGCTGCGCCGGTTCTCACAGAAATGTAACCTCCGGAAGCAATAATCCGATCAAAAGCACTGCGATCAACGACGAGGTCTTTGAGGATAGGAAAAGCACGGGCACGAAATGGCTCAATCCAAATCGTATCCCCATCCCGATAGCGACGCATGTGCACCTGACAGGTCGTAATTCCCGTGTCCTTGCTGTGAGGAACTCCGTTGATTGTTAATGAGCATGACCCGCAAATACCTTCACGGCAGTCATGATCGAAAAGAATGGGTTCTCCACCATCAATAATAATGCGCTCATTGACGATATCCAGCATCTCCAGAAAAGAAGCCTCTTCGGGAATGCCTTCGGCCTCGTGAGTTTTGATGTGACCCGATTCGCTAGGGCCTTCCTGACGCCAGACTTTAAGTGTAAGATTCATACGATAATAAATTGTTAATCTAAGTTACGTCGAAGAATGACTTATTTGTAACTGCGGACTGAAAGTTCGACACTTTCAAACACGAGCTCCTCCTTGTGAAGCGTAGGCTTTTTCCCGGGGCCGTTTGATTCCCAGGCGGATACGTAGCAATACTCTTCATCACGACGCTTTGCCTCGCCATCGCCAGTGAAGCCACTCTTCACCGCCTCATCATCCGCTGTAAACTGGTGCTCGACACGGAAGTGACCGCCACAACTCTCTTCCCGATCCAATGCATCGTGACACATGAGTTCGGCGAAATCGATAAAGTCAGCCACTCGACCGGCTTTCTCGAGTTCCATATTAAGTCCATCCGCCTTGCCGGGAATTCTGACATTCTCCCAGAAATCTTTACGAATCTCCGGAATCTTGGCAATCGCCGCCTCGAGGCCTTCTTTGCTGCGCGCCATTCCGCACTCGTCCCAGACAAGCAGTCCCACTTCGCGGTGGAACACATCAACCGGCTTGGTGCCGTTGATGCTCATCAATTTTTCAATGCGCGCATTGGCTTCAGCCTCCGCCGTTTTGAATTCAGGCGCGTCAGTCGTGATCTTTCCGGGATCGACACTGGCGAGGTAGTTCGGAAGGGTCGCCGGGATCACAAAGTAGCCATCAGCAAGCCCCTGCATGAGAGCACTCGCTCCAAGACGGTTTGCACCGTGATCGGAGAAGTTTGCCTCGCCAAGAACGTGGAGTCCTTTCAAATTCGACATCAAATTGTAATCCACCCAGAGTCCACCCATGGTGTAGTGAACCGCTGGATAAATCTTCATCGGCTGCTCGTACGGATTATCGCCGGAGATCTTCTCATACATCTGGAACAGATTTCCATAGCGGGAGCGGATCGTGTCTTCTCCAAGGCGATCAATTGCATCACGGAAATCGAGGAATACACCCAAACCAGTCGAAGCCACTCCCCTACCTTCATCACATGCTTCCTTCGCAGAACGCGACGAAATGTCTCGTGGAGCAAGGTTGCCGAAAGAAGGATACTTTCGCTCGAGGTAATAATCGCGATCCTCTTCGGGAACATCATTACCCTGGAGTTCCCCTTTTCTGATCTTCTCCGCTGTCTCCTTCGACTTAGGCACCCAGATACGGCCGTCGTTTCGTAGCGACTCTGACATGAGAGTCAGTTTGCTTTGATAGTCACCACTCACCGGAATACACGTGGGGTGGATCTGGGTGTAACAAGGATTCGCAAAGTAAGCACCCTTCTTGTGGGCCCGGAAGGCTGCCATGACGTTGCAGCCCATCGCATTGGTTGAAAGGTAGAAAACGTTTCCGTAGCCACCTGTCGCAAGGATAACAACGTCTGCGGCATGGCTCGAAACTTCACCCGTAGTGAGATCGCGAACAACAATGCCCTTTGCCTCATCATCGACAACAACGAGATCGAGCATCTCGGTGCGGGAGTGCATCTCTACGCCCCCCTTATGAATCTCCTTTTCAAGCGCCTGGTAACAACCGATCAGCAACTGCTGCCCGGTTTGACCGGCCGCGTAGAACGTCCGGCTCACCTGCGCACCTCCAAAAGAGCGGTTGGCAAGAAGCCCTCCATACTCGCGAGCGAAAGGAACTCCCTGCGCAACACACTGATCAATGATGTTCGTGCTCACCTCAGCAAGACGGTGCACATTGGCCTCACGGGAGCGGAAGTCACCGCCTTTGATGGTGTCGTAAAAGAGACGCCAAACCGAGTCACCATCATTCTGGTAGTTCTTTGCCGCGTTAATACCACCCTGAGCGGCGATAGAATGAGCGCGACGTGGACTATCCTGGTAACAGAAGCACTTTACCTGGAAACCAAGTTCAGAAAGAGTCGCCGCAGCGGAACCGCCGGCAAGACCGGATCCAACAACAATGATGTTGAACTTCCTCTTGTTCGCTGGGTTGATCAGCTTTGACTTATTCTTGTAGTTCGTCCACTTGTCCGCGAGAGGGCCCTCGGGGATAGCAGGATTGAGCGTGCCGTTAGATGCCATGATAAATTACAAGCTAAAATTAGGAGGTTACAGGTTCTACTAACAGCGGAAGAGAAGTTCAGTATTCACACTGGCCTCCATCGGGACCGGTGCGTCTTTCTCGCCATCCCCGATGAGATCGAAAAGAGCCAGAAAAGGGATAGACAGAAAACCAAGCCAGAGAACGACCGAGATGACGAGACCCAGTTTGTGGAACGGGTCGCGGGTTTTCTTGCTGTTAAATCCGAGCGTCTGGAAGATCGAAGCGATGCCGTGGCTCAGATGAGAACAAAGAAATGAGATCGAGATGATGTAAAACAAAACCACGACAGGATTTTGAAATCCGGCAATGACCATTCCGTAGGCGTCGTGCCTCGACGGGTCCATTGGATCTTTCATCGAAGCCAAATCGGGGTCAATACGAACGGTGAAGTGGAGTAAATGAAAAATCACGAAGGCAATCACCGTGAGTCCACTCCAGATCATGTAACGTGAACTGAGCGACGCTCTCGAGGTGGCCTCGTGGGCGTATTTCTCGGAACGAGCGGCACGGTTTTGACGGGTCAAAGAGACAGTGGCGACGATGTGAAGAACGAAAGCGACAATAAGACCTACGCGGAAAAGCCAAATGCCCATTCCATGCAAGAAGTGATGCAGAAAGTAAGCATAATCGTTCAGCGATTCCCGTCCTTGAAAGATCAGAAGGTTGCCCGCCATGTGAGCGATGAGAAAGCCGACCAACATAACGCCGGTCACTGCGACAATCAGTTTTTTCCCTATCGAAGAGTCCCAAAAGTCACAAAGAGTTTTGCAAAGAGCGTTCATTTCCGATTTCTTAATCAATACGACGCCAATATGCAAGAAGATGGCATCAATTTGCATAAAAAGTTTCTTTTTCGAAAAGGTGCCTTTCGCGTTGCATTGACGGCTCAGGTCTGGAATAACCTTTCTACCGCATCCCATTCCGACTATGAGAAAACTCACACTCTTTCTGTTCCTGTTGATCTTCACCGCCTTACCTGCTTTCGCGGAAGAGGCATCCGCAGAGGTTCTGACAACGCTTGATCAGAAATTCGACAGTTTTCTCAAACCGATCGCCAAATGGATGGACGACTTCGTTTTTAAGGCTATCCCAATCGCGGGCATGGACGTTCCCGTTGTCCTTCTCCTTCTTTCCGTTTCGTCTCTGGTTCTCACGTTTTTTTTCAAGTTCATCAACGTCCGTGCTTTCCGGACCGCCCTCAAGACCGTTTCAGGTAAATACACCGCTCCCGATGCTCCGGGAGAAATTACTCATTTCCAGGCCCTTTCTGCAGCCCTCTCTGCCACGGTCGGACTTGGAAATATTGCAGGTGTCGCGATTGCGATCTCGGCGGGAGGCCCTGGTGCTGTCTTTTGGATGATTCTGGTTGGTTTCCTCGGAATGACTTCAAAATTCTGCGAATGCACCCTCGGTGTGAAGTATCGAAAAATTGACAACAACGGGAAGGTCTCCGGAGGAGCTATGTTTTATTTGAGTCAGGGGCTCGCCGAGCGGGGAAAGGCCATGGGGATCTTCGGGAAAGGTCTCGCGATCTTTTTCGCTTTAATGTGCATCGGCGGTGCCATCGGAGCTGGTAACATGTTTCAAGTCAATCAGGCACACGCCCAATTTTCGGCAGTTACAGGATTGCTCAAAGACGACGGCTGGATATTCGGTCTCATCGTCGCCATTCTCGTCGGAACTGTCATCATCGGTGGGATTAGAGGAATCGCCCGCGTAACCGCCGTTCTCGTGCCGTTCATGTGTGGCACCTACATTTTGGCAGCTCTTGTCGTTCTCTTCATGAATTTTGGAGCGATTCCTCACGTGTTTACCCGAATTGTCACCGAAGCATTCAATCCAGAGGCGCTTGTCACTGGAGGTTTCATCGCAGTCTTTATTCAGGGAATTAAGCGAGGCGCTTTCTCAAACGAAGCGGGCGTTGGTTCCGCACCAATCGCTCACTCCGCCGTAAAAACCAATCACCCTGCCAGTGAAGGGCTAGTGGCCTTGTTAGAGCCTTTTTTCGATACTGTTGTAGTATGTTCGCTCACTGCCTTTGTGATTCTTTCGACAGGAACCTACGACAACTATGCAGGCCAGGCGCTTTCGGGAAATGAGCAGGGAATCTCAGTAACCTCAGAAGCATTCGGCTCAGCGATACCATGGTTCCCTTACATTTTAATGGTCGCTGTTATCCTGTTCGCATTCTCAACGATGATCTCATGGTCCTATTATGGCGAGCGGGCAATCTCGTATCTCGTAGGAGAGAACAAAGGAGTCATTCTTGGATACCGTCTTCTCTTTTGCGCCTGCACTGTGATCGGTGCATCAGCCTCACTCGGCAGCGTGATTACCGCCTCCGATGCCATGTTCTTCGCGATGGTCGTGCCTAACCTCATCGGCCTGTATATCCTCCTTCCAGTGGTGAAAAAAGAAACCGCTCTCTTCATGGCCCACGTGAAAGACGTCGACAGCAACCATAAATGAGTTCTGAACCCTCTCTCATCGCCTCTCCCGATCAGCCGCCGGCGAAGGTCACTCCTCGCGGTGCCGTTTGGAGTCTCATTCTCGGTATCCTGAGCTTGTTTTGCCTCTGGATTCTCGGATCAATTCCCGCCATTATTCTGGGCTGTCTTTCGATCAAAAAAGCGAAGGCCAATCCAACGACGGTGGGAGGCGAATGGCTGGCGCTGGCCGGAGTCATCACAGGAGCGATAGGGATCTTCACCGGTTTAATTTCCGTGGGAATCGTTGCTTCTATCGCGATGCCGGCATTTATTTCCGCACAAGTTGCCACACAGGGTCGAGTCGAAGAAGTCAAGGCGATGCAAAGTGTTCGCCAGGTAGCTCTCGCCTCTGTCGTCTATGCAACAGATCACCCGAATGGAGAGTTGCCTGAAACACTCGACGATCTCATTCCTGATTTTCTTTCCGATGACTCACAATTCACCGTTGTCTTTAACGATGCCACCTCCTCAACGCTCAAGTATCGCCAAGTAGCGAAGACCGCTGGCGACGATGAGCCGATTCTTCTCTTGAAGCTTCCAGGTAAAGACAACTACCTCGTCGGCTACCGTGATGGAAGCGTCCTAAAACACCGGACGTCGCTTAACCAAGCGCTTCTGGATTCATTCGGGGAGTAGATTCAACAGGGTTGGGGCGTTGGTTATTCAGCAACGAGCTGGAGCGCAAAGCCCCACCTAGGAAACAATTTCTTTAGGCGGCATCAAGCTTTCGCCGCTTTCTGATCACATAGCTCTACCAGCGACTTGTTAATCTACCATTGAGGTAAAAACACTGGTCAATGCTTAACGCTTGCCTTTGCCCTTCCCTTTTCCATCGGGACGAAAACCGGTGCCCGGCCCGCGCCGGCCGCGATCAGATTTCGGGTCTTCAGGTGTTCTGCCGATGACGATATTCCAATGGGCCGTGAGCTCGCCGGCTTGAGAGCCTTCTAGCGGTTTGAAATCGGTGATCAGTGAGGCGCGGGCTTTCGGATCCTCGACGCTGTTGAGAATGCGATCTGTTTTATTCAACTTCTGAGAAGAATCGTAAAGTTGGGTCGTCAACATTCGCTTTCCCCCTTTATTCACCGCAAGATGAAAGTGAGCAGTTCTCGGACCGTAAGGGACCGGTCGAATTGCCCGGAAGTAGTAACGCCCATCTGATGCGGTGAGAAATCGCCCGTAGCCTTGAAAATTAGGATCGCGTTCTTCACCCCGCGCCGCGCCTTCGGTGTGAATGTAGCATCCTTTAGCATCCGCCTGCCAGAGTTCGACAACGACACCCCGGGCGGGTGAGCCATTCTCGTTGAAAACCTGTCCCGAGAGATGAGTGATCTCACCGATCGAAGGGTCCAGTGAATCATTGAGAAGAATGAGATCGTTGTCCGTATCAAGTGGCAGCTCGTTCGGGTAAAAAGGACCTTCAGTTTGAAAGGGCGTCGCAGCAAGAGACTCGGCGAAAGCGCCGGGGGCCGTGAAGAGCGCCGCAGAGCCGAGCAAAGCGCGCTTAAGAAACTGACGTCGGTGGCATTCGGGACAAAAATGAGGGTTCATGAAAGATCAAACCACGGGCATTCGCAAGGGTTGCAAGAATTCCGCTCTACCAAAGCCCTAGCCTCGGCCTAATTCACGCCATGATCTCACGAACGACTCTGCCGTGGACATCGGTGAGGCGGAAATCCCGACCGGCGTAGTTGTAGGTCAGCTTTTCGTGATCAAGGCCCATCAAATCGAGAATCGTCGCGTGAAGGTCATGCATGTGAACTTTGTTCTCAACGGCTTGAAACCCGAATTCATCCGTCGCTCCGTAAGCAAATCCGGGCTTCACGCCACCTCCTGCGAGCCAGGTCGTGAACCCTCTAGGATTGTGATCCCGCCCCTGATTAGCCTGAGAAAACGGTGTCCGGCCAAACTCTGCGCCCCACCACACGAGCGTATCTTCGAGCAAACCACGGCGCTTAAGATCGGCCAGTAATCCCGCAATCGGCTTATCGACCTGACCTGCCAGAGTCTCATGCTTCGGCATATTGCTGTGCTGATCCCACACCGGTGTCGATGAATTATCGCAATGGTTGATTTGAATGAACCTTACGCCGCTCTCAGCGAGTTGTCGGGCGGCAAGGCACTGGCGCCCGAACCCGTCGGTCGCCTCATCGCCAATCCCGTAGATTTCTCGTGTTTCGCGCGTGGAATTTTCGATATCAATCAGATCCGCGGCCTGACTCTGCATGCGCCAGGCTAGCTCGTGCGAATGAATCACCCCGTCGAGAACCGTATCTGTCGTCCCCCGAGACTGAGCACGGTTGAGTTCCTTGAGAAACTGATGCTCTCTTAGGACGGCATCATCCCCTAGAGGACTTTTCAAATTCTTAATCTCAGGACGGGCGTTCGGATTTCCCGGCTGCCCCAGAACGGTTCCCTGATGAAAAGCGGGGAGAAAGGCATTCCCGTAATTTCGTGGACCACCTTTATTCGCCGGAGGGTTCACGCAGACAAAAGCAGGAAGATTGGCATTCTCAGCCCCAAGCCCGTAGCTCACCCACGCGCCCATAGAAGGCCGGACCAGATTAGTGGCGCCAGTGTGCAAAAATAAAGTCGCAGGCCCGTGAGCAACGCCCTCGGTGTGCATAGAGTGAATAAAGCAGAGGTCATCGACATGTTTGGCGACCTCAGGGAAAAGTGAAGAGGACCAGCGCCCGCATTCCCCGTGCTGCTGAAAGTCCCAGAGCGGCTTCATCACTGTGCGCTGCTCGATCTCACGGGAGCGCGGCACGTGGAAATCCACCGTTTGATCATGGGCTTTGATCAATTCCGGTTTGTAGTCGTAGGTGTCGACCTGACTCGGCCCACCTTGCATGAAAAGAAAAATTACCCGCTTCGCCCGCGGAGCCTGAATCGGGGTTTGGTCAGCAAACGAAGACATCGCCAACCCACCAAATCCACAGGCCGTGGATTGGAGAAGTGAGCGCCGGGTCGGGTGAAGATTCATAGTGGTATAAAGGAGCGGTTCACGAGCGTTTAGCGGAGATAGCGGAAATCGATTGAGCCAAAGAGCGAGCGCTGAAGCGCTGTCCATGCTGCCGAGGGATTGGTTTCCCAGTTGGGATCCCGCTCCATAAAATCAACGGTTAGCTCCAACTCTTCAGCTGTCGGCGTTCTTGCGAGCGTGTGGAGAAATACTGCTCGGATCGTGTCCTCAATATCCAGTGTTTCGCCGTTTACGAACCGCGCGGCGGCTTTCTCTGCCTGCTCGTGAACAAAAGAGCTATTCGTTAAGAAGAGCGCCTGCGTGGGAATCGTGCTGTCAGCGCGTTTCCCGACGGTGAAGTTGGGATTCGCGAAATCAAAAACCGAAAACATCTCGTAACCGGAATTTCGAAACGCGGGCACATAAACCGTTCGCTTCAATGTCACAAATTGATGACCAAATTCACTTTTGAATTTTTTCGGAAGAGAAGGACCTCCGCCGTTTAGGTCAAGCTCACCTGAAAGAGTCAAGATGGCGTCCCTCAGCGCCTCAACATCGAGCGGCCGCAAATGGGCACGCCAGTAGAGTTTATTTTCGGGGTCGGCCTTCGCCTGCATCAACTCTCCTGCCCGGCTGCAACGAGCGTAAGCGTCGGACATCATGATTTCTTTCACGAGTGCTTTCGTTGACCAGCCTGAATCGATCAATCGGCCCGCCAGAAAATCCAGTAACTCAGGATGAGTCGGCTTCTCCCCCGTGATACCGAAATTGTCCGCGGTTCTCACAAGCCCCTCACCCATAAGGTGAAGCCAAATGCGGTTTACCATTACCCGCGCCGTGAGCGGATTCTGCGGCGCAGTGATCCATCGGGCTAGCTCGAGTCTACCGCTCTGCGCATCTGAAATCTCAAACGACTCACGATCCATCTCATTCCAGACGGCGGCCTGTAGAAATCCCCTTGGGGCGACAGGGCCTCGATTGGCCTCCACTCCCCGAATTCTAATCTCGGTGTCCGAGATTTCCTCAGCTTTCAGATCCACCACGCTCATGGCCTTCGGAATGCGTGGAGCAGATTTTAGCAATTTCTGGAGCGACGCCTCTGCCACTTTCAGATCCGCTTCCAGCTGAGTGACTCGCGTTTTCTCCACCTCGCTCAGCTCACTCGAAGGTAACTCATTCCCAGCCTCGGAAAGGCACTGAATCGCATCGGCCATGACGTGTCCATCTCCATTCGGCGTATTCCTGACCGTCACGGAAATGCGGCCGGCTTTTGTGAATTCCCACTTTCCCAGAGTATGAAAGAGCCTGTCGTGTTCAGGTCGAATACGCTGATTGACGGTGACCGTCTTAGCGATTCCCCCGCCCTCAATCGTTACCGGAACGGCAGTATTTCGATTGGGGGCCGCTGAATAGGCAATCCGAATTTCGAACCGTCCGGAATGCGGCAATTCAAATTCGAAGCGAACCGATTTCGGGATCGTTCCCTCGTGAAGATCATGCAGATAATAACCTCCTACGTATCGGGGCGTCGAGGTGGATTCCTGCCACTCGCCTTCGAGGATCGCATCGCTACCATCTACAACTATCCCGGGAAGAGAGAGAATCGGAACCGAGGCAACACGACTTCCGGCACCGCGACCCAAAAGCGCTAATTCCTGTTTCAGTTCACTGATGACAGTCTGAAAAGACTTTTCCCCTTCCGCATGCGCGTCGAGCACCTCTTTCGCATCAGACGACGGCGGAACGGGTTCAGTATGCCACTTCGAAACGTTGGCATGGGTTACAAAGTCAGTGCTTTTAAAGATCCCTGCCATCGCATAGTAATCACTCGTCGGAATAGGATCGAACTTATGATCGTGACACCTCGCACATCCGAGCGTCTGTCCCATGAAAGCGCGACCAAGGGTGTCGATTTGCTCATCAATGATATCGAACTCCAGTTCGTCTTTGTTCTGGTTTTCGTAATTGATCGGCCCCATCACAAGAAACCCGGTTGCGATCAGATTCTCAACGCGCTCTGACGGATCCTCGAACGGCAACAAGTCACCCGCGACGTGCGCGCGGATCAACTCGTCCAGCGGGCGGTCATCAGCGAACGAATCAATCACATAATCACGCAAGCGCCATGCATTCGGAAAGGCGAGTGCCCGACCACCACCGCTTGAATCTGCGTAACGCACGATATCAAGCCAGTGACGCCCCCAACGCTCGCCAAAAGCGTGAGTTCCGAGCCAGGCATCAACAAAATGTTCATAGCTCTCGTGATCAGGATTTGCTGTATAAGACTCGATCTCTTCCGGCTTCGGAATGAGACCGGTCAAATCGATCTTCGCCCTTCGCAGGAGTGCTTCCGGCGAGGCCGCAGGAAGCGGTTCGAAGCCTTCGCTTGCGAGGCGAAAATTGATAAAATCATCGATCGAATCGCGATCTCCAAAAGCCTTCTTCCGTGGCTGATAGGACCAGTATTGCTTCCGTTTTTCTAAATCAAAGCCTTCACCACTTTCATCCATCATTTTGTCCCGCGGATCCGGGAGCCCCTTCGCCACCCACGTTTCAAGGTCAGAGATATCCTGAGGAGACAGCTTGCCCTCCGGCGGCATCTCCAAATCCGGGTCAGTATAGCGAACGGTCTTGATGAGCAGACTTCCCTCTACATCGTGAACTATCGCGGAAGGACCTGAGTCACCACCGTCCTCCCAACCAGCGCGGCGATCCAGCCAGAGCCCCCCTTTGCGCTTGCCCGCTTCCTCAGAATGGCACTCGTAGCAATGCTCCACAAGAATAGGCCGAATTCGATTTTCGAAAAAGCGTAAGTCAGCTTCCGGAATCTCCTTCGCGCCACAAGGAGTCGCACCCACTCCTGAGAGAAGAGCAGTCGCTATGGCTCCGAAAACAAATCGCATAAGTTCACACTATACTCATCTGGGCGGGAAAGAGCACTTGCGTCATCGCGCAAACTTCCGGTGTCCAAAGCAAATCAGCAATGACTCCTTACGGCCACCATTTTGCTGTTCCTGCGAGCGCAGTAGGAGTCTTACCTTGATAGATCCAATGATTGAGCGGTCCAATGAGCTGGGCGGCGAGGATAAAGGTGAGACAGAATTCGCGCAGTTCCCCACGCTTTCCCGTGCCAACCACGATCTCGGTTATGATGATCGTAACGATCCAAAGCGTCACATAGAGCCCTCTGGGCAGAGGGACACCCATTGAATCGACCCAACGGGCGAATTTTGGCTTCAGCCGGTAGGTAATCGGAAAAATCAGCAGGTAAAAGAGAAGTCCAACGCCGAGTATCTTGCTGAAAATAAGCTTATTGAGATTCACATCACCGATCACGAGGTTATGAAGATTGGTTTCTTTCTGACGGTTATTCTCCTCAAGCCACTCAGGCGCCTCAACCCCGAGGATTCGCTGTCCCCAGGAGATCTCCTCCCCGGCTCCAAAGAAAAGCACAAAGGCTGCGAAACAGGTCACTGCGATAAACACTACGCTGCGCCGGGCTCGCAAAGTCCAGGCCCGCCACGCCATCAGCCCTGATGAAAAAAGCAGGGCGAAAACCGTCATCCACTCAACCAACCCGTCTTCCGGCACATACGAAGCAGTGAAAAAATCGGGATTAACGATGGACACGACCATTCCAATGAATCCAACAATCCCGGCTAAAGAAAGGATAGAGATTTCTGATTTACTCATAATGGAAGTGCGATCGTTCTTTTGGGCTACTCCAACGGTTTCGATCCCCGATGGTCCTAGAATGCCCACTAAAGCCAAAGTCATCAAGAGCACAACTTCGTTTTCTACAGGGGTAAGCAAAAAGCGATTTTCGCTTCCCTTGCCCTGACGCATCCACTAAATTCTACCCATGCCAAAATACATCCTTGCCCTTGATCAGGGGACAACGAGTTCCCGAGCGATTGTCTTTAACGAAGACGGAGTTTTGATCAGCAAATCTCAGAAGGAGTTTGAGCAAATTTTCCCCGGCCCCGGGCTGGTAGAGCATAGGGCAGAGACGATTTGGGAGAGCCAGCTTGAGGTGGCACGAAATGCCATCGCTGAAGCCAAGCTCGAAGCATCAGAGATCGCCGGAATCGGAATTACGAACCAGCGGGAGACAACCGTCCTTTGGGATCGCAAGACGGGTAAACCGGTTCACAACGCAATTGTCTGGCAGGATAGACGCACCGCTGACTCCTGCATTGCGCTGACAGAAGCGGGTCATGCCGGGCGCATCCAGGAGATTACCGGGCTGGTGGTTGATGCCTACTTTTCCGGCACCAAATTGCGCTGGCTCCTCGACAACGTTCCCGGGGCGAGGGAGCGGGCCGAGCGCGGGGAGCTTGCCTTCGGAACCATCGATTCCTGGCTCGTGTGGAATCTGACGAACGGAGCACTTCACATCACTGACGCGAGTAATGCGTCCCGAACGATGCTATGCAATATCGATGCCGCCGATTGGAGTGATGAGATGCTTGAACTGCTCAACATCCCCCGCTCGGTGCTTCCGGAGATTCGCGACAGTAGCGAGATCTACGGATCAACCACGTCCGAACTTTTCAATGGAGAGATTCCCATCTCCGGAATAGCCGGCGATCAACACGCCGCACTCTTCGGTCAAGCCTGCCACGAGCCCGGGATGGCTAAAAACACCTATGGGACGGGGTGTTTCGTCCTCCTCAACACAGGGATCAATCGAGTAAAATCCCATAACAAGCTCCTGACAACTATTGCCTGGCGCCTGAACGGTGTGACCGAATATGCTCTCGAAGGCAGTGTTTTTATCGGTGGAGCCGTGGTGCAGTGGCTTCGGGATCAATTAGGAATTGTGAGCTCAGCTGGAGAAATCGAAGCGCTTGCCCGCGAGGTCGATGACAATGGCGGAGTCTATTTTGTCCCAGCCTTTGCAGGACTGGGAGCCCCCCATTGGGATCCTTTTGCACGCGGCGTAATCAGCGGTCTCACTCGTGGGTCAAACAAGGCTCACATCGCTCGCGCGGCTCTCGAAGGGATCGCCTACCAAAGCTATGATGTTCTCGAAGCAATGAAGCAGGACTCAGGCATCGCCTTGGGCGAATTGCGCGTGGACGGAGGTGCCTCGATGAATGATTTGCTCATGGAGATGCAAACTGAGCTGCTCCAAGTGCCAGTCGTGCGAAGTCAAATCGCTGAAACAACCGCTCTCGGTGCCGCATTTCTCGCTGGCATCGCTGTTGGAGTCTGGAAAGACAAAGCAGAGATTGCTGAAAAATGGGCAGCCGCGGAACGATACGACCCCGTCAATAGTAGAAGTGGCCTTCGTGAGCGAATCCCTGAGTGGCAACAGGCGGTGGATCAGGCAAAATCTTAAGTTCGGCTACGAGCATTAGGCTTTGGCAGCGGCCACGAGTTTCGGTCCACTTCCACAGAGAAAGGAGAATTCGTTCCCTTTACCAAACAATCCCTCACTTTCCTCCCATTCCAGCGCAGTGAAACCTTGCAATTCACTGAATCTTGCGAAACAATTGAACTCGCTTTTCCGTTTATGCGCAGTCTTCTCCGCTCCAAAATCCATCTCGCCACTGTCACCGAAGCAAACGTTGACTACATCGGTAGCATTACGATCGATAAAGATCTGATCGATGCAACTGGCTTGTGGGTCGGAGAAAAAGTTCTCGTCGTTAGCGCCACGACCGGAGCGCGCCTTGAGACCTACGTGATCGAAGGTGAAGCGGGTTCCGGAATCATTGGTATCAATGGAGCCGCCGCACACCTCATCAATGCGGGTGAGAAGGTCATCATCATGGGCTTCGAACTCACCGAAAAGCCAGTCAATCCACAGGTAATTCTCTGCGACAAATACAACGGTATTGCTGAGTTCTTGACCGAGAAGGCTGAAACGTTTGTGCCAGAGTAAACTGAGGTTCACTCAAACCGGCCTCAGGCGCATATCGAGGGCAGCGCTAAAATCTTTTACGGAGTGGCTCGGGATCAGCGTGTCGGCGACTCAAACCGAATTCCCAGCCGGAAGGTTGCTCGAATGCTCGGCCCTTTGTCTCGCGGTAGATCGCCAACGCTGGCGGAAAGCAACCCAACCTGAAACTCAGTGCGGTGTATTCTTCCGATTCGCTCTACTTCTTTAATGTATTCTTTACGGTCGGTTTCAACCGATAGCGATGGGTCGATATATTGGGAAAACCCTCCCAAACTCATACTATCACCCGTTGTCCGATAAAGTGGGTTCTCAAATCTTGTAGAATTGCTCAATCGGCTGCCTCGCCATTTTTCGGCCTCCGTCGCGAACAAAGCATCCTGAGAAGTGCGCAGCGCGTCAGAACCACTTCTTTCGAAATCAGTAAACCGGAGGGCAATCGTAACGATATCAGAGACAGCCTTACTTCTAGGTGCTCTAGAAGATTCCAAACGTTCTAAGCTATGATGAGCTAGAATTTCAACTCTCTCCTCGCCGTCGTATTCCTCGAGATAAATTGAAATCTCTTTGGTATCCTTCGGAACCGTTAGTGGAACTTTCCACACCCAAATATTAAGAAGCTGGTTGATTTGTGCCTCAGTTAGCGTTGCGGCAGAGGGCTGAGTGGGTTTTCCGAGTGTCAGCCCCTCATTATATTTCGGGTTCGCATCTCGCATTGTGCCTCTTTAGGCAAAAGATTTTGCGCGAGCGGATTCTCTTTCCCCTACCGTCCACTTTTCATCTTCCGCTTTTTCGCAACTTACCTGGAGACATAGAGCGAAGCATAGGATGTAGAATACAGAACGAGCTTTCATAGATATAAATTTCCTACTGGATCAACTCTTCTTGCACGTCAGGATCCGACGCGAGAGCGTTGTAAGCGGTCTTCACCTTTTCAAGTCTTACCGTGAACTCATTAAATAATTCCCGGTAGCGCGGACTGTTCCGTTCGGTCTTCGATTGACCGATATGTTTCAAGATCTCTGATAGATCTCTGATAGATCTCTGATAGATCTTCAAGAGCATCAGAAGTAACTCGTGCTCGCTGATCAAGTTTGCTTCGAATTCGCCTGAGAGCGAACATCGAATTGTTCAGCCCCTCAGCAGAGCTCTCAATATCGCCTGTTTCCAGCACTTCTAAGATTGGTTTTGTAACGCGATCAATCTGATCAAAAGCCCCCCCGAAGACTGAGTGTCGATGGAGCCTTACCGAGACTGTGGAGTAGTAGCAATTTCGCCGATTCGTGATTGGGCACAGCCTTGATTATCTCCTGAAGGCGGCCGCGGACAAGACGGTTTCCCAGATAAGTCAACCCATTGGGACGCTTGAGTACTTTCTGCACTTCCGAAAAGATCGTTATGGCATTTTGTAGCGCCTCATCGCGCTTGTCAGGGCTCACAGCTAGAGCCGAAGTCTCCTCGAAATTCCCTATAGTGAATACCTGGTTGTTTACGAGCGGCTCGATATCCCCCAACACAATCCAATCGATAAGACTTCGCGCATTCTTTCGAGGAATCGCAATGTGCGTGCAATCACGGTTCGTCGCTCCACGCACCTTCCCTTCGATTCCACCCACCGGCTGAACAGCGCCATCAGCATTCATGTCTCCGGTAACCGCGAATTTAGAATCAAGTTCTGAACCCGTTATCAAAGAATCTAACAGCAGAGCACAAGCCACAGCAGCAGAGGGTCCGTCTTTGTTTGAATACTGCTCCTCAAAGGCAAACTCAACGACTTTGCCCTTAGGAACCCCCTTGTGCTTAACCGTCAGATATTTCTCCACCTCATTAAGAGCCGACTTCATGGATCCTCCGACAGTCTTTAAACCGAAAGGTCGTGATCGAATTCATATTCCCGGTGTCCTGGACCGTTGCATTCATTTGAGATGCTTGACCGGCCACTTCAGAACCGCCCAGATCCATCACAAGGAGGCCTTTAATAAGACTCTGCCTTTTCGCGAATCGCTGGATAGAATCGCTGCTGACACCCATTTCCTCCCTACCAGGCATGATGTCGGACCATTTTACACTATCCAAAACGACAGCTTCAAAGTCTATGAATTCATCCGGCAGGGTTTCAGTCCTGAATATAAGATCCCTGGCATAAGCGGCGTAAAGACGGCTGGATTGTGAGCTGCTTTGCGAAAGGGTCGTCAGCGACGTAACTATCGCTCTAGCGTGCGTCTCAAGGAGTGCTTGAGAGGGAGCGCCCTCGAAAAAAGGGTCTTCCTTTGGGTATTCGGCTAACCGTAGATAAAAATCTGCTTTGATGACATCATTGAGGAGGGCGCTCCCGTTGGCTCGCCTATCGCGAGCTCCGACCCATGCCAACACCATCACTTTCGCTTGATCCTCTGATGAGACGGGAAGGCTGATTGCAAATTTAGAGAGGGCTGAAGCCATTTCCAATGCTATTGCTGTGTCCGAATCCGTGAACCTGAGAGCATTCACCCCCCCCCTCGCTTTAAAGTCCGGAGAAACATACCCTGAAACGACTCGCCCTGAACCCTGAGCAATGAAAGCATGGGGAATAAAAATAAACAGTAAAATAGAGACCGCCCCGCCTCGTAGATTGCCAAAGTATATGCTACATAAGTATGTAGATACTTTACAGGACTCAACAACAAACGCGAAAAACTGCCAGGCTTCCTGACAGAAATTCCCCGACGAAAATTATCTTCCCGAAGGATTCGCCCAGACGGTAACGACTTGCTTAAGTCCGCTCACGACATCTTCCAATCGCGTAAGATCAAGACGATCAACGGTATCAGTTGGCTTGTGATAATGTGAGTATCGAAACGGTGCCGTATCAGTGACCATGACGGCAGGAAACTCCTCCTGCCAAAAGGACCAATGATCCGACCAGCCCACCCCTTGCACACTGCCGGGAAAGACACCTCCGACGACGGGAGTCCCGGAGGAGTTCGCAAAACTTGCTTTAGCCGAATCAACGATAAAACGAGAATTAGAGTCACCGACAAAGGCGAGGAAATTACCCGTATCCGGGAATTCGTTATCGAGCCCTTCCGGAACGCTTTGACTCCCCGGCTCATCGGTGAAATAGCCAATTGAATCGAGCGATAACATTGCAACAATCCTATCGCCTTCCATGCGACACTTTTTCGCATAGCGAACACTCCCCATGTCTTCGGTCTGAAAGTAAGGCTGCTCCTCATTCACGAACGCGACAAACCTCAAGGTGCGCTCCTGTTGTTCTCCGGCAAAAGCTCGTGCCAACGCCAGCATTCCAGCAACACCGGTTCCATTGTCGTTCGCACCCGGGCAATTCGGAACGGTATCGTAGTGCGCTCCGATGACTACGATCTCGTCTCGTTTGCTGGTACCTGGTAACTCAGCGATCAAATTTCTGACCGTCTTACCATTCACTTCATATACCTGGCGCGTGATGGGATAGCCAATATTCCCGCTTCCTAGAGTCGACTCCAACCAAATCGCAGTTTGCTCCAACGCCGCAGGCACTTGTAAATTTCTCTCACCGATCTTCACGCAAAGAACGTTGAGATATTGCTCCAAGTCGGCTTGATTCACGGGTTTGCGATGAAGCGAAGCCGCTTCCAATCGAATCTTTTCGTTGGGATCAATAATCGACTCAGGCCCTTGCATAGTTGACTGCATCATCGCACCGAAGCCGAGGATAAACAATCCCGTCGGAAGAGCGACAATGAGTAGGCGAATAAATTTTCCCTGGTTCATACTGATGAAAGATTACGATTCTGGTTCAAACGCCGACTGCACTGCATTAGCGGCTCCTTCGTCGGCACCGCCCGCACCAAGCATTGCAACGACCTCGCTCAACTCGACCTGCAGCGCGTGCCTTGCTTCGCTATCTGACAAGAGCCTCCCTAACTCGCGATGGATCCCCTCGCCGGTTGCCTCCTGCTGAAGCAGTTCACGAACCACCTCCCTATCAGCTAACACATTCACAATGCCCAGATAGTCGACCGACATGACGCGACGAGCGGCCACTGCGGTAAGCCATGCGACCTTGTAGGTTAGGCAGTAAGGCAGTCCGAGACAAGCCGCCTCGAGGGTCGCTGTTCCGGAAGCAACAACCCCGACTCCCGCCGCCTGCATGATTTCGTAGCTGCTTGCCTCACCGACTCGAACCTGGTCTGTCAGCCCTGCTTCAGCGGTCATCTCACGGAGCTTCCCGGTCAGGATCGCAGTCGCTCCCGTCGTTGCGAAACGAAGTGAAGGATGGTCGACAAGGAGCAATTTCGCGGCTTTCAGCATCGGGGGAAACAAAGTCGCGATCTCCCGCTCACGAGAGCCCGGTAACAGTGCAATCAGAGAATCATCGCGCGTGATGGAAAGATCACGAACGGCCTCCATCGAATCGACGAGTGGATGCCCGGAGAAAATTGTAGGCAGCCCTGATTGCTCATAGAGTTCCTTCTCGAACGGAAAGATGCAGATCATCACGTCAAGCAAAGCTGCCATCGTCTTGATACGCCCCTTCTTCCAGGCCCAAACTTGAGGGCTGATGTAGTAGATCAGCTTTCCGGAATAACCGGAATCTCGAAGACGCTTCGCGAGTCGGAGGTTGAAGCCCGGATAGTCGATGAAGACGATCCCGTCCGGCTTTTGCGAGCCGATCGATTCGGCCGTCTCGTCCATTTTCCGGGAAAAGTAGCTGTATTTCTTCAGCACCTCCCACAGTCCCAGCACCGCCGCTTCGCCGAGCCAATCCTCGACCTCGCCGGAAATCTGATTCATTTCCGGACCGCCAAGCCCCGAGAAATGCCAACCTCCCTTTGCTTCCAGCGCATGCATAAGCGCTGCCCCATGGGTGTCCCCACTAATTTCACCGGCAACAAGAAAAATGGAGCGCTCAGTCATTACAGCTACTTCACCGCCACACTCTCGGGGAGCTCTTCGCCATAGTCCCACGCTTTGAACGAAAAGCCCCATCGCTCACGGATCCTCGTAGCTTCCTCTTCATCAACGCGGTGAACGTTTCTCTTATAGTCGCCGAGCCCCTTCAGATATTCATTGATAGAGGAGAGACCGGACTCTTTCCCGTCAATGCCAAGCGCGTCATAAATTCGGCAAATCTCCCCGTTCGGATCACGGGTGATCGCCTCATAAGTCGTCTCCACCAACTGACTTTCAGGTAATTGAAGACGATCGCGATCCTCGAGGTAGCGGCGCATCAGCTTCTCATAAGTCGTCAGAGTGTATTCCTGGATATCGACATTACGAAAATCCTGCCAGGCGAAGGCATTGAAGACGCGGGCAAAATGACTTCTCGTTGAACAATAGACTTCCCACGGATTACGCACGATATGGACGAACTTGGCATCAGGATACATCTCCAGAATCATCTCCATACGCGTCGTTGAAGGCGGATTTTTCAAAAGGAGCCGTTTATCGCCCTTCGCATAGTTCAGCTTGCGAATGAGCAGTTCGTAATTTTTACGGAAGCGCGTTTTTTCCGCCCCGGTGCAGCCATCAAAAAAGAGTGCCCGGTCGCGGTGATACTCCATTTGCTCAGGGAAACAGTAAATGTTGTAGTAACCAATCGGGTTCAAGTTCCCGAGGCCCATCTCCTCCTCCTGAGGCTCGTCAAGAGTGAGGCGGACCTTGTCGAATCCACGATCCTCAGGTAAAGCCCGGTCAATGATCTTCCGGGCGATGCGAACCTTTGGCCCCAGCATGTCCAGCGGTATTGCTGTCTCGGTGAACTTGATGAATCCGAACTGCGGATCACGGCTCATCAAATTGTGAAGATGGGTCGTGCCGCTACGCCAGTGCCCAATGAGAAATACAGGTGGCCCGGAGAATTCAGCGCGCTTAATACGTCCACTGTATTTCACTTTCTCAATAATCACGAGAGGGAAGCGCAATCCCTGAGCGACCCAGGCAATGAAGCGCTGGTAGCGCGTCCGCGGGTCCAAACCACTGGTTAAAAGCGCGTGACGTAAAAACACCCTGAGCCGTGCTCCCGCGAAGGGATGTAAACCGGGTGCTTTCTCGTCGTAAGCTGATTTAAGCGTCCATCTTTGTCCCATGATCTCTGTGTCGCGAGTCTAGCCGGACATTCTTGAGACCGCGAGTGGTTTTCTTAGATCACTGAGATTTGTGAAGAGCTTCCAAAGACTGGCGCGCTGAGTGCGGACGACCAGTATACAAAATTTGACTGTTCATTTGTTCTGTATTATCGATACAAGGTAATGACTTCAACGGATGCCTTTCTTGCTCTCAACCTTCTCCCAGGAATCGGCCCGATAAGAGTTCGCCGACTTTTGGAACGGTTTCGGGCTCCGGAACGCATCTTGATGGCCACACCTTCCGAACTCGCGCAGACGTCCGGAATTGGAGCCGAGATGGCTTCCCAGATTGTCCGATGGGAAGACGTGATTGACCTTCCAGAGGAAAAACGTCGCATGAAAGACCACGGGATTTCCGCTCTGACTCTTGACGATGAAGCCTACCCCGCCGCGCTAAAAGAAATACATGATCCCCCTTTCCTGCTTTATATAAAAGGAACGATTCTCCCGCGTGATTCTGCTGCACTGGGTGTCGTGGGTTCGCGGCGCATGACCCACTACGGCCGGGAGCAGGCCCGGAAGATGAGTTTCCAGCTCGCCGCCGCCGGATTCACCATCGTGAGCGGGCTTGCGCGGGGTATCGACACCGCGGCCCACGAAGCGTCCCTCGCCGCGGAAGGCCGGACGATTGCCGTGCTTGGTTCAGGAATTGGGAATGTTTACCCCGCTGAGAATCAGGCGCTCGCTGATCGTATTTGCGAGAATGGCGCGGTCATCTCCGAGTTTCCCGTTCTCTATGTGCCTGATAAACAGTCCTTCCCCTTACGCAACCGCATCGTATCGGGCCTGTCGCAGGGATTGCTGGTGATTGAGGCCCCCGTGCGGAGCGGCTCGCTCATCACGGCCAATCAGGCACTCGATCAGGGGCGTTCCGTTTTTGCCGTTCCCGGCCCGATTGATCGCCCTAATTCCGAAGGTTGCCACCGGCTCATTCAACAAGGGGCCACGCTTGTCTGCTCAGCCCACGATGTCATCACCGAAATCGATAGCGGAATGAGCTCCCTGAACCTCAACTTTGATGAGCCTGAGAAGCTTCAAAAAGAGGAAACGACAGGGAAATCGAACGCTCCCGCGCCGGAAGTGTCGGAATTGGAGCAAAAGATTCTCGATGAATTTGCACTGGGCGAATCAACGATTGATCACCTTTCTGAAACGACGGGACTCCCTGTCGGGCCGGTCAGTGCAGCACTTCTTCAACTCGAAATGAAAAGCCTCATAAAACAGCTTCCCGGTAAATACTTCACGAAACTGATTTGACCTTTCACTAAAATCAGGCAACACGGTGTCACCGTCCCTTTGTCCCATCACATAATGTCGAAATCCTTAATTATTGCCGAGAAACCCAGTGTCATGAACGACCTGGCCCGAGTTCTTGGAAAAGATCCAGCTATTGGAAGCTTCGCCAAAAAGGAGGATTTTTACGAGAATGATAAGTATGTGATCTCCTCGGCGGTTGGTCACCTCGTTCAACAGGCACTACCTCGTACTGCCGACGGGAAAAACCTCCCCTGGAAGTTCGATTGCCTTCCTGTTCTACCCGAGTTATTCGAGCTCGAGCCCAGTGAGCAGAAGGGATCGAAGTCGCGACTCACTGTCCTCAAGCGCCTCATGAAGCGTAAGGATGTCACCGAACTGATTAATGCTTGTGATGCCGGCCGTGAAGGAGAACTTATCTTTCGCTACATTGTCCAGTTCGCTGGAATCAGCAAACCGGTAAAGCGTCTCTGGATGCAGTCGATGACCGACGGGGCAATTAAAAGCGCATTCAGCGAATTGAGAACCGGCGACGACATGCAGCCACTAGCCGATGCTGCCTACTGCCGTTCCGAGTCCGATTGGCTCATTGGAATCAACTCGACCCGGGCAATGACTGCCTTCAACAGCAAGTTTGGCGGTTTTAATAAGACACCCGTCGGGCGTGTTCAGACACCGACTCTTGCTTTATTAGCAGAGCGGGAACAGGAAATCGAAGATTTTGTAAGCGAGGACTATTTCGAGGTTCACGGAACCTTTGCAGTTGAGTCGGGCAAATACCCCGGCCGCTGGTTTGATCCCACTTACAAAAAGAGCGAAGAAAAGCCCCATGGACGGGCCGAGCGTATTTGGGATAAAGAACAGGCTGTAGCCATTGTTTCCCGCTGTGATGGCAAAGAGGCCATCATCGAAGAGAAGAAAAAACCAGCCAAGCAGATTTCCCCTCAGCTCTACGATCTGACAAGTCTCCAGCGTGAGGCCAACGGACGTTTCGGTTTTTCCGCTCGCCGCACCCTTCAACTCGCCCAGTCACTCTACGAACGCCACAAAGCGCTCACCTATCCCAGAACGGACTCCCGTTACCTTCCTGAAGACTACGTGCCGACTACGATGGGAACGCTCAAGAAAATCGGCAGCGCATCGGAGCGGACTGTTTCCGACATGCCTCAGCATGCCGCCAAAGTTCTCAAGGAAAACTGGGTGAACGGTAACAATAAGCGAATCTTCAACGGTGCGAAAGTCAGCGATCACTTTGCCATCATCCCCACTGGACAGGTTCCCAAGAATCTCGATGAAGCAGAGCAAAAGCTCTACGACATGGTGACTCGTCGCTTTATCGCCGCTTTCTTTCCTCAAGCCGAGTTCGAGAACACGACACGTATTTCCCGCATTGGAGACGATGCTTTCAAATCTGATGGAAAGATTCTTGTCGAGCCGGGATGGCTCGCTGTTTACGGCAAGAAAATCGGTGGTGGTGATCAAGCCAGCCAAAGCGAGGAAGAGTCCAAGAAGGCAAATGCAGATAAGCAGATCGTTCCCGTAAAGGATGGCGAAACGGCCAAGGCAGATCCCGTGGAATCACTTGAGAAAGTGACGCGACCACCCGCACGTTTCAATGAAAGCACCCTTCTCTCCGCGATGGAAACCGCTGGAAAGCGCGTCGACGACGAAGAGCTACGTGACGCGATGTCCGAGCGTGGACTGGGAACACCGGCGACACGAGCATCGACGATTGAGGGACTCATCAACGACAAATACATCACGAGGGACGGCCGCGATATTTTCGTGACGACTCGTGGTATGCGTCTCATTGAACAGCTCAACAATATGGAGATTGGCATTCTCACCTCACCGGAAATGACCGGGGAGTGGGAGTACAAGCTCAAGCAAATGGAGCAAGGCAAAATGCAACGTCCCAACTTCATGGCAGAGATCAAAGGGCTCACCGGAACCGTTGTCGAAACGGCGCGTGAGTATGCCCGCACTGCGCTCGAGCGTGAGTGGCCCGACTTTCCCGCCCCCTGCCCTGTCTGTGGCGCGGAAGCAATGGGACAGGACGACGGCCGCTACAAGTGTAAGCAACCTGACTGTAAGTTCACCCTTTCCAAAGTCGTCGCAAGCCGCCCTCTCACGGATGCGGAAGCAATCAAGCTCCTGAAGACAAAAATGGTCGGCCCTTTGACCGGATTTATGAATCGCTTCAAGCAGCCATTCGACGCCGCGATTGAATTGGAGGAAGACAAAAAGACGGGACTTAAAGCGGGTTTTGTTTTCGAGAAAACGCCTGAGCAGGAAGCAGAAGCCGAGTCGATCAAGGAAGAAAACAAGCTCTGTAGGTGCCCTCTTTGCGACGAAGGTGATATTTTCGTCACCCCAACGAGTTACGTCTGTGATCGCCGTATTTCCGGAGACGGCTGTAAGGCGCGCCTCTCGCGCGAGATGTGCAAATATGAGATTCCTCGTGATCAGGCGTTGAAGTATTTCAACGAAGGCAAAACGGATGTCATCGAAACGTGGATCAGCAAGAAGGGACGTCCTTTCAAGGCCGCTCTAACCTGCAACAAAACCGGAAAGCGTATGCTTGGTTGGGAATTTCCTCCTCGTGAGCCGAAGAAAAAGGCTGCAGCGAAAAAGAAAACGACCACCAAGAAAACGACTACAAAAAAAGCGGCTAAGAAAAAGACTGCTACCAAGAAAGCGGCTAAGAAGGACGATTAGAACGAGTAGTCCTCTCCAACCGGCCGCCGCAATGCAGGCAGGCCTTTAAGCAAGGAAACATATCCTCCTATTCGCTTGAGTCATCTTGGATGATTCGTTAGAGCTTCATGATGGGAGCAGCTTTCAACGACGAACCCATTTACTTCTTCCGTGGCGTGATTTTCGTGTTACTTGCTGCAGGCGCTTTTTTTGGTCTGACCTAGTTGCAGACCGCAGGCGTTGAAGCGGTCGATGGCTCCAAGGCTGCTCAGACGCTGTTTCGCGTTCGCGTTCCTTACTTCGCGGGGGCACTATTTGCCCTTCTTGGGTTTCTTAGCTGGATTCGCGGACTCATGAGCGTCGCGGCACATTTGAATTCCTGCTTTATAACAGCCTCACTGGGCTTTCTCGTGCTCCTAACGATTACAGGGGTAATTCTATTCTTTGAATATCGCCCCGACCTGGCGGCGAAACGCGTTGCAGAGCAAAAAGCGGCGGAGAATGGTGCCCTCGATTCCATCGAAATGAGAACGTTCACTTCCGCTGATGGCAGAACAATGGAGGCAGCGCTACTCCGCTTCGACGGGAAGAAGGTGAAGATTAAAAGAGCTGATGGCCGGATATTCACCAACAGTATTGAACTGTATTCAGCGGAAGACAGAGACTTCGTAACGAAGAACAAAGGCATTAAAACGACATCAAGACTGGCTGCCTTCATTGGAATTCTTGTTTTAGTGAGTTCGTGTGCCACAAGACCTCCAACCGTCAATTCTGATTCTGATACAAATTGCACTCTTCACACGGTCCCCTTGTCGAGCGAAACGGATTCACCTACGCGGACGGCGCCGCAAGCGGCCTGAGTCCGTCACCGAATTTCGCGAGATTTGCTGAGCGATACCCGAATCATATTCCTCTCGGTCAGTCCCTTACCCAATAAGATATGCTTCCCAAAACGTGCGCGCTCTTGTATTGCGAAAAATGCGAAGCAGCCCTCCAAAAGAAATTGTGATCAGCTCTTTATTTCAAGCTTCTTCCTCAGAGCTGCTTTGACCACGTCCGGCACGAACTTATTAATGTCACCGTTTAGCCTGGCGACCTCTTTCACAATACGTGAACTCAGATAAATGTTCTCCTGGCTGGGAACGAGAAAGATCGTTTCGAGCGTTTCTTCAAGGCTCCGGTTCATCAACGCCATCTGAAATTCATATTCGAAATCGGAAACCGCTCGCAAGCCCCTCACGACGGCATCTGCCTTTTCGTTCTCGAAAAAGTCGACTAACAACCCGTCAAAGGACTTCACTTCCACACCGGGAATATGAGGCGCTGCCTTCTCGATCAGGTCTACCCGCTCTTCCATGCTGAACAAACCCGACTTCGAATGGTTGACTGCCACTGCTACCACCATGCGATCACACAATTTTGCGGCGCGCTCAATCACATCCAAATGCCCATTGTGAACCGGATCGAAACTTCCTGGATAGATAACAGTTTTCATAAAATTTGACTAATTTGCCCTCAATAATACGATCATGTGCCTAAATTTTAAAATTTTTCAAAGACAATCGTCAGGAACTTGCTATTATTTATCCCATGAAATTCGGCAAAACTTTGCTTTTAACCGCAAGCGTCATCATTCTCGGCTTCAATACTTCTTGTGAAACAGGAGGACAAAGCGGGGGAGGAACACCCGGTGGTGCGGAGAAGCCAGCAGATGATTTGATTGGTCCCGGTTTCCTAAAAACAGACTATGAGCCCCTTGTCAAGTGGCTCGATGAGCGCTTTGAAATCGATTATAAGCACATGACAGTTGCTTTGATCTTCGATCAGGTGCCTCTCAACGACATTTTCTACGAGACCTCAGACCTTCCAACGGATGCTCCGGCCTTTAGCTTCGCCAGTGCCGCTATTTCCCGCCGTGACCTTCTCAAGAAGATCGCACAACACTGGAAATTGAAGATGACATTTTCAAACGATCAGTCGGGGACACCCACCGCAGTGAAAGTGCAGGGCTGAGCCACATTTTCAGATACCAATCGGGGGACCGGTTCGTTGCCATTGCGCAGCTGGCTACGTCCCTTTTTTTACCCGCGCGCAACTCGAGCCGGGGCTGAGCGATTAAACATCGTAAACCTCGCGCAAGACTTCGCCGAGAATCTTAAAACCCGCCTCTACGATCGCTTCCGGCTGGGTGAAGCTCACCCGAATGCATTGGGAAGCATGGGGCCAATCTTCAGTATCGAGACCGAAAAAGAAGTACTCGCCCGGGACCACAATGAGATCGGCTTCCTTCAGTTTCTGATAGAGCGCTTTGCAGGTAATCGGAAGCTCCTCAAACCAGAACCAGAAAAAAAAGGCGCCTTCACTGACATGGACTCTCCAAGGGACCTCGTCAGGTAGATACTCCGTCGCCAGTTCGTAGGCACGCTTCGAACGGGTTTCATAATATGGACGAACCACCTCGCGCGCCAGCATTTCGATTTCACCCGACTCAATCATCGGCCGAGCCATGACCTGTCCGACATTATTATTCGCAAGGCCAACGATCGCGGTCATCGAACGTATCTCGCTGATGACTGACTCGCGCGCGACGACTATCCCAGTGCGGGTTCCGGGGAGACCGAGCTTGCTCAGACTGAGTGTTAAAATAATATTTTCATCCCATACCGGCGTTGCTTCGCGGAAGACGACACCGGGAAACGGGAGCCCGTAGGCGTTGTCGATAATCAGAGGGATACCGTTCTCCTCTGCGAGGGCACGGAGCTTTGCGATTTCCTCATCGGTGAGCACATTGCTACTCGGATTTGTCGGACGTGACAACGCTATCGCTCCATGTTCCGGAGTGATCTCGAGATTTTGAAAGTCGATATGATACTTAAACTGCCGATCACCCACCAGTTCGATCTCCGGGCGGCGGCTATCAAACATTTTTACATCCGAGACCCCTTGATCACCGTATCCGATATATTCGGGGACAAGCGGAAGGAGGACCTTTCGAACACTCTCGTCGGCCATGCGTCCGGCGAATCGATTGAGCAGAAAAAAGAAGGCGGTCTGCCCTCCGTTAGTAATCGCAATATTATCCTTCGTCAGATCCCAGCCATAGTTTTTCGAAAGGAACCCGGCCACCGCCTCACGAAAAGCAGGGCTGCCGGCAGGCTGATCGTAATCGGCCATGATTCGATCGAACTCGTCCGGAGTCTCGACGACGAGTTCGCGCATTCGCTCTCGCCAGATTTGCTGCATCTCCGGAATGTGAGCAGGATTTCCGCCGCCCATCATCTTGACCCGTCCTCGACCGGCCGTTAACGCCTCACCGAGATCGTCCATCAATTCGGTGATACCTGAATGATCCGTCAAATTGGCCGCGAAACGCGACTTTGGATAGTTGGTGTCAGAGTTCACGTCCCTATTTGCACTCTTGCCAGCTTTCTGGCAAGCTTCTCTGACACAGAATTCACGCAAAGACTATCGAAACGCCTCTTACAGCAATACCGGTTGCCCTAACTATTGCCGGCTCGGACTCGTCCGCCGGAGCCGGAATCCAGGCAGACTTGAAAACTTTTGCCGCTTGCGGATGCTATGGGGTGAATGCAGTGACCGCCCTCGTCGCCGAAGCGCCCGGAGCCGTTAACGGCATTACCATTACAGAACCAACTCTGTTAAGTGAACAGCTCAAGCGGGTTTGCTCAACTTTTCCTATTCTGGGAGCAAAAACAGGGATGCTTGGGAATGCTGCCACTGTCGAAGTCATCGTGAACTTTATGCAGGAAAATCCGGAACTAGATCTCGTCATCGACCCCGTGATTCGGGCCTCTGCCGGAGCGGAACTTCTCAATGCCGGTGGTCTCTCTATGTTAATTCGGGATTTGATTCCGCTGGCCACGCTCATCACTCCCAATTTGCCCGAAGCCGAGATCCTTCTCGGAAGATCAATCCAATCAGCCGGTGAAATGAAAGCAGCCGCATTGGAAATGAATGACCGTTTTGGCTGTTCGGTGCTTATCAAGGGCGGTCACGTTGACGAGAACAATGAGAATCATGATATCGTCGATCGGGCCGCGATCTTCGGAGTAATCTACGAATTCGAACATCCCCGCCTTGATCTGCCTGATCTTCACGGAACAGGCTGCACGCTCTCCGCGGCCATCACTGCTCATCTCGCGCTGGGTGACGAAATAGCCTCGGCAATCGATGCCGCGACCGATTACCTCACTCAATGCATGATCCAGCATCATCACTGGCTCAATCAGGAGGACGGAATCAGGGCATTGAACCATTTCCCGAATCAGGTAGAGTAAAACCTACTCCTATGATATTTCGTGCATTGCTAGTTCTCATCCTTGCCTGCTCAAGCGTCACTCCGCTCCGCGCAATTGAAGACACGTCTCAAGTTGAAGCGGCCGCGCCGAGTCCCGAAGCTGATGATCCCGTTCGGTTACGCGAATTGATCGACACACTCGACCAAAGCAGCCTGCAGGAATCGTTCCGCCTTCTCACAAAAGACTACATTAACCACGAGGAACTCGATTCTCTGGCGATCAATCGGGCGGCCCTCCAGGGAATGCTGAGCAGACTCGACTTTGGCGCGATGCTCCTGACCGAGAAGCAAAAATCCGAGCGCAACTCCCCCTTCCAGTTTCATGACACCTTGCTCACTCCTAAGATCGCGTATCTCCGATTTGGTCAGTTCAACAAAGGTGAAGTGGCGTCACTCGACAAGGCGCTCAAGACACTGACCGCCAACAAAAAGGTCGAGCACCTCATCCTTGATCTGCGATCTCCTCAAGCCCAGGCGAATTTTGCGATCGCCTCCCAGATCCTGAGTCGATTTCGTCCGCCGAATGAACTTCTCTTCAAAATCCGGCGCCCCGGTGATGACCGCCCCAGCCTGTTTATCTCAAAGGTAGCCGATGAAAGTTGGGCAAAAAATCTCATCCTCCTCGTTGATCGCGAGACCGGTAATGTTGGCGAGATTATTGCTGCAGTTCTCAAACGCGAAGGCGATTGTCTTACGATCGGTGAAATGACTCCGGGCCTGACGGTCGAGTATCGGGATGTTCCGGTTGGGGAAGATCGCATCCTCCGCTACGCGATTGCTGAAGTTGTTCTCGAGGATGGCACTTCGATTTTTCAAAAAGGAATCACTCCCGATTTACTCACCGCGACTTCCGTGGAGGTGAAGCGCGCCGTCTTTCGTGAAAACCAGAAAGGCAATGACCTCGCTGATATTCTTTTCGAGAAGCAACGTCCGCGTATGAACGAAGCAGCCCTTGTCGCGGGAACCGATCCCGAAATTGATTTCTATCTCCTACGCAGTCAAAACAAGCCAACGAAATGGGATAAAGCCCCGCTTCGTGATCGAGCTTTAATGCAAGCCGTTGATATGCTTCAGACAAGCGGGTTTCTCGAATCAAAGTAGAATTGCCCGGTTCACGATGCGATCTCCCGAGGAAGAATTGGCGGACCTCGCAAAACAGAGGCTGAGACGCGAACTCAGGCATCTCGAGTCACCGCAAAGCCGCTCAGTCACGATGCGCGGAGGTGCGGCGCTTCTGAATTTTTCGTCCAACGACTATCTCGGTCTCGCCAACGACAGCGAGCTGAAAACACGCTTCGCCGAGAACATTGGCCAACACGGCGTGGGATCAGGTGCCTCACGGCTCGTCTGCGGAACGCTCGGGCCGCACCTTGAGCTTGAGGAAGCCCTAGCGTCCCTGAAAGGAGTAAAGGCTGCCCTAACCTTCTCAACTGGCTTTGCGACCGCGACAGGCGTGATTTCCGGCCTTTGCGGAAGAGGAGATGTCGTCATCGCTGACAAACTCTCTCATGCCTCGCTAATCGACGGAGCAAAGCTGAGTGGCGCTACCCTCAGGGTCTTCCCCCACAACGACTTGGGAAAACTGGAGGAAAGGCTCAAATGGGCGCGCAAAAACACCGACAACGATGCCCGTATCCTCGTTGTCACTGAATCCATATTCAGCATGGATGGAGACCACGCGCCGCTCGAAGCAATCATTGATCTCAAGGAGCGTTATGGGGCACTACTTCTCGTCGACGAAGCACACGCCTTCGGGATCGTGGGGCCGCAGGGCCGGGGTCTGGGATCAGAACTCGATCTCGATCATCGCATCGATCTCCAGATGGGAACCTTTAGCAAAGCAGTGGGTTTGTCAGGAGGCTATGTTTGCGGCTCGAGAGCCTGGATCGATCTTCTCATCAACCGGGCGCGAAGTTTCATTTACTCCACCGCCCCCGCACCAAGCCTCGCCGCGACGATCAAAGACGCACTCGAAGTGATTTCGGGCGAACGCGGAGACGATTTACGCAGAACTCTCTGGGCGCGCCTCGGGCAGTTCAGCGAAGAAACACCGGCAAGTGCAATCGTTCCTCTCATCCTTGGTGAGAATGAAGCAGCCCTCACCGCCTCGGAGGGCCTTCAGGAAAAAGGGTTCCTTGTTCCCGCAATCCGCTACCCAACCGTCCCACGCGGCACGGCCCGTCTCCGTATCACTTTTTCAGCGGCCCACACCGCAGAAGACGTGGATGCGCTGAAAAACGCACTCGATGATTCCGGTGCCACAGGATAACTCTTTTCGCATGAAGCTTCTTCTTTGCGCTCTGTCATTTTCTACTGTTCTCAACACGGCTAGTGCCGCCCCCTTTGAACCGATCAACCTCTGGCCCGGGGGAGTTCCGGGAGAGGCCAAACCACTCGCCGAACCGGAGTCAGTTGAGCTCAAAGGTGAGCATCAGATAGAGATCATGTCGAATGTGAGCATTCCGCAGCTCACTATGTATCCGGCGAAGAAGCCCAATGGAACTGCTGTTATCGTTTGTCCCGGCGGCGGCTATAACATTCTAGCCTACTCTCACGAGGGGAAAGAAGTCTGCGATTGGCTCAACACCCTCGGCATCACCGCTGGTCTCCTAAAGTATCGGGTTCCGCGTCGCGATCAGCTGGAAAAGCATCACGCTCCTCTCCAAGACGCCCAGCGCGCCATCGGAATGATGCGTGCCCGCGCTGACGAGTGGAAGATCAGGACCGACAAGATCGGTGTCCTCGGCTTCTCAGCAGGAGGCCACCTCGCCTCTATGGCTCTGACCTCTGATGGAAAACGTAACTACAAGCCCGACTCGAAGTTCGATTCCGGCTCCTGTATTCCAGACTTCGCCGTGCTCGTCTACGCTGCCTATCAGCTTGACGAGAAAAATCCTGATAAACTCTCAGCCGAGATCAAAGTAACGGACAAAACACCACCCGCCTTTCTCGTCGTCGCCCACGGTGACAAGAAGTGGGCCGAAGGCAGCGCTCGCTTCTACATCGAGATGAAACGCGCCGACCGTGACTGTGAACTCCACATCTTTGGAAAAGGCGGCCATGGGTTTGGATTCAAAAATACCGACGAAGAAATCAAGCAGTGGCCGAAGTTGGCGGAGAAGTGGATGCTGGCGATGGGAATTGCAGAATAGTGATTCTGTTTTTCTTGAGTGACGATGACGAACGCCTCGTAGATGACTTTTGCCAAAAGGAATGGGCTTTGGTGACGGCTTTTTGAACGGCACCGCTGATTCGCTCCCGAATCGTAGGAGCAATGAAAGCGAATCACCCTGCCCTCCGCCTTCGCGAAGTGCGGCTACCTTTTTTTGAGAGACTACCAAAATCCATCGCTAACGACTGCCTGCCCTATCGGATGCCGTTGGAGGATTTGAATCCGAGTTAGGTTCTGATTCTCATGGCAATCTCTGATCAGATCGGTGGTGGAAAGCTCAATGCTTCGCCCTGCTGGCAAAATTCCAGCAGAAGGAAATACGAATAATGGCACGACTACTTCTAATAACTATGTGTGCCGACGGCGAGAAAGATACAGCACGAGAAGCCCTGAATGCGGCGAGACGATATGCGGAGGAGGGGAAATACGAGCAAGCGTTAGAGAAACACGTTTGGTTTCACGATCATGCGCTGAAGATTCGTCCAAGCTACTGCGGAGTCCGACTTTCATTTGCTTTGTTAGATTGGGTTAGGCTTGGGAGAAAATTTCCAGCAGACCTGGGGAAATTGAAAGAAGTTCGGAACGCCAAGACCTTAAACTTACGTAAGGGAGAGAAGGACAAAGAATTGTTGAGTGACGTGGCATCAATCAATTCACACCTTGATACACAGGATGCTACGGTGGCTCTCTTTAAGTATATCGATGGCACCACCCTGCCTTTGCTTCTTCAGTCTATGGGGCTGCTGATAATGCAACTGTCTCTGAGAAGGAGTATGGCCTCGCAAAAAAAATACTTGGGAGACCCTATGAAACGTATCACCCTCGCCCGGAGTGTATATGACGCAGGAATGCGGTCTGCGGGGACAAGTCGAGATAATGAGTGGTCCAACAAAGCCTTCGAAGCAATTTTCACAAATGATATCGTGATGATCATCACGGTGCTTGATAATACCGGAGATTCAGAAACGGCGCGAAAGATTCAGTTCAAAGCTCTCAGCATTTTGGCGAGCCCTGAAATCGAGAAGACACTCATAGACTAGGACTCAGGTCAATACTTCCGTCACTACCTTTTACCGCGACAGAAAGTAATCACTGATCACGACCTCGCGGATCATGGTGCGTAAACCATACCCGTCTCCTTTGGTGGCTTTGACGATCTGGGTTATCGCCGGTCGATCGAGCGGTTCAACCCGGCGTCCCGTTCCGTAGGTAAGGAGGCGCTCAGCGAGGTGCCGAGTGAAGACATCTTTGCGCTTCATTAGGTAGCTTTTGAACCCCGCAGGACCTGCAAAGGGCGTGCCATCAGTTGTTTCACCCGACGCATCGACTTTGGGCCCCTTGCCCGCACGGCCCTTGTTATCCGGATAGGTTGACCTCCAGCGGCCAATTGGATCAAAGTTTTCCAAAGCAAAGCCAAAAGGATCGAAGCTCACATGGCAGGCAGCACATGTCTTGATCTCCCGGTGCTTGAGGAGCTGGTCCCGAATCGAGGTTGCCCCGCGGGTGTCAGGTTCGAGATCCGGAACTTCATCGGGTGGCTTCGGCGGAGTCGAACCGAGCAGGTTCTCCAGAATATAGATGCCTCGAACCACCGGTGAAGTCTCTATTCCATTGGCACTGACAGTATGCACCGCCGCCATTCCTAACAAACCACCACGATTTGAGTTCTTCAGGCTGACTTTCTGGAAGCGGTAGCGATCATCGTTGGGGAACTGATCCTGCATCCCATACAATTCCGCGAGAGGGTAATTCACAAATGCGTAGTCGCTCTTGAGGTAATCAGTGATAGGTCCATTCGAGGTAATGAGGTTGCGGGTGAAATGCTTTACCTCCTCTTTCATTGCCGTTTCAAGATCGTCATAAAAATACTCGGCAGCACCCCCACGATCCGGCGGCTGATCACCCAAAGCGCGAAGGTTCAACCAACTGTCGAGAAAGCCATCGAGAAATGCTTCAGAACGATCATCATCGAGGAGTCGATCAACCTGCTGTAGCAATACTTTACGATCAAGGATGCGGCCATTGTCAGCCAACGCCTTCAACTGATCATCCGGCATTGTCCCGGTGAGGAAATAGGAAAGACGACTCGCGAGATCATGCGAATTGAGGAGGCCTTCCCCTTCAGCCGCGGCTTCGTTCAGGTAAAGAAACGATGGCGCGCAAAGGATGCCTTTAATCGCATCCAGGGTCGCCTGCTTCGGCGAATGACCAGCCGCAATCCTAACATCGACAAGATCGGTGAATCGCTTCATTTCGCCCGGTTGGACGGGACGTCGAAAGGCTCGTTCTGCAAACTTGGTCAGAATTCTCGTGGTGTCTTCTTTCTGAAATCCTTTGTCGCCGAACACAATCCGCTGCGGCTCGGGTGGCCATTCCTCATAGATCGGGCCTCGGAGTTTTACTTCGCTGATCCGAATGTGCGGCATTTTCCCATACTTCAGAACGATTCGGCGAGCGTGCACGATACTGCCGTCATGCTTGTCATCCTCAGGCCAGTCATCCTGGTATTCCCTCGCGATCTTGCCAAATGTAGGACGACAGTTGGCCATCCCATTCGGAAAGGTAAAGCGGGGCTGCTGCCCTCTCTCCAGCCACACTTTCATCGTGTACCATCGCTCGTCTCCGTCCTTCAGGGTGACTTCAGCGAGTTGGGGTTCTATTGGCTGGGGATGATGCAGTGCCCCGATACTGGCGTTCCCGCTGACGATGCCCATTCGATATCGCTCCGAGAGATCCAATTTTAGAATATTCTGGTCGTAGTGTGAGTCCCGATGCATGGCCTTGGCACGCACTTTCACCTCGTAGAAACCATCGGCATGCACCCCCTCTTTGAATTCATTGATGCCTGCGTAACCGCCTTCGTGATTGGCTGAATTGGTCACCTCATAGACACAGAGATACCGATTGTTAAAAACAGCCTTATGAGAAAAGCTCATCTCAGCCCCGGGTTTGAAGGAGTCCTTAAACGTCCATTCTTTCAGCTCAGGCTTGGCGTCTTGTCCGAGGGCTTTCTCGACCACCTGATCCGCAGCGCGGAAGTAGTTATCGAGCAGGAATCCCGACGTGACGAGAACATCACCAAGCGTGTCGACGTGTTCGTAAGTCTGGTCCGTGGGAAAATTTCGGGTCGGAGCAAAAGTGTCGACCCGGCGAGAGAACAAGTCTTCAAGCGTGTTCAGATACTCTCGCTCATTGAGACGACGCAGAACTGTTTGTCCTCCCGTGCTTTTGAGACTCGCATACACATCCTCGACCTGAGCGGTGAGCGCCTCAACCGCGACAAGTCGCTCTTTGTCGTCAGGCTGATCGGCATCCTTCGGTGGCATATCGCCCAAGTTGATAGCATCAATCATCTCCTGCACCTTGATGAGCCCTCTCTCATCGGTGATGGGTAATTCGAGATCGTAAAAATTGCGCTCTCCCTCTTGGGTCAGATCATCGTGACACTCGTAGCAATAATTCGCCACGAAATCCATCGCGACCTTGGCCTTGGGACTTTCCTTATCTTCGGCGAGAACGTTTTCGCTCAGCGCGAGAAGCGCGATCGCTAACACATAAATTTTCATTTCAGGAAATTTGATCAGGCAAACGTTCCCGTGCTCGTGCCGAAATTGTCCCTTTCGACACCGAAGCGGTTCAAGACGCTGAGGTATAGATTGCACAGCGGAACTTTATGATGATCCGTCGGGACGTCTTTGAACTCACCATGATCAAAGCCACCGCCAGCGAGAATCATGGGCAAGTTGGCGTTCGAATGGGAATTGGCGTTGCCCATACCGCTACCGAAAAGCACGGAGGTATGATCCAACAAATTCCCCTCCCCATCCTCGATGCCTTTCAACTTTTCGAGAAAGCGGGAAAACTGCTGCATTTGGTAACCTTCCAAGACGAGAAGCTGATCGATGTTCTTCTGCTCTTTTCCATGATGAGAGAGACCGTGATAGCCACTTTCAATGCCGAGATGCTTCGGTTCAAAGTCACCTCCGATCTCCAATGTCGCGATTCGGGTTGAATCCGTCTGCAAAGCCAAGACCATAAGGTCGTATAGCAGTGGCAGGTCCTCGACCATGCTCTTGTTCTTTGGCTGCTTGAAAGGGGCATCCGGCTTTGGCACATCCACCCACTGCTCCTTCAACTGGAGCTGCTTCTCGACCTCACGAACTGAGGTTAGATACTCATCGAGTTTTTCCCTATCTTCCTGATCGATACGTTTTTGCAAGGTCTTGGCATCGCCATTGATTGCATCAAGAATCGATCCCTGGAGCGCGTGCTTATCTTTCACCCGATTCAATCGGGATGCCGGCTCGCCGATAAAGAGTCGCTCAAACAGTTCTTTCGGCCCTGGTATGGGAGGAACCCGAACTCCACTGCGCGTCCACGAGAGCTGACAGCCGCCGTGAATCCCTGTTTCAGAACCCACCGTAAGTGAGGGAAATCGAGTGCGGCCAGCGACGGACTCAGCGGCCATTTGATCGAGACTGATGTTGCCATCCGGACGCCCTTTCGCATCCATCGTTAGGACACCGGTCATAAAGGAATGAACCGCGTGGTGCCCACCCTTCACGCCATGATCAAGACCGCGATAAAGCGTGTAGTCATTACGCAATTCCTCCAGCGGTTTAAGAAGCCGCGTCGATTCGTAGTTGTTCCCCGGTGTTTTCGGAAACAGATAAGGAAGTTGAAACCCGAGGAGATTGCCAATCGCGACCATCCGGTTGGGTGTTTCCGCGTCTGCAACCGCAGTGCCAAGTGCCGAGCTGGCACCCAGAGCATTAGGTAACAACGAATGCAAGGTGGGGAGCGACAGGGTCGCGCCAACTGACTGCAGGAAATAGCGTCGTGACGGAGCCTTGGGAGACAAACTCATGAGATAGAGTTCACTCGTTTTCGCCCCCATGCAAATGCCCGATCGCGCCTTCAGAAGCGCGTAACCCTGTAGGTGAAGGCGGTTAACTTCGCGCTTCGGCCATTCGGATGTCCAAGGCAATCCCGCCCGAGCACACGGGGCTCAGTTACCGGGACGCGCCCGTTTACTCCACCGCTCTTAAAATCCGCTGACCTGTATGAACCCGGCCATACGCATCGGTTCCTTCAATCATCAGCAAGTGCGATCCGAGTTTCAGATCGGCTGGCAAATTTGCTTTCCACAAATGCCACGAAGGAATCGGCTCATTCAACTTGGCATTCGGATTCGCAGCCATTTCACGCTGACGCATGGCCACATAGTAGGGATCCTGCTCTTCCACCTTTTTCATCTCCACCCAACCACCACGATCTTTCACCTTGAGCTTAACGACCGATTTCTTCGAACCGTTGAACAAATTCACATACACCGGAGTCTTTGCTGAATTAACTGAGGCAATTTCGTCAGGTGCAAAGACCGACATCTGATACTCAGCAGGGTGTCCCGAAGCTTTAAAGTCCAATGTGTGCTTTGCCCCGTCAAACGTGATGATGGAATACCCATTTGGCGCGCCGTCCCGCATTGTCGCATGAGGCACCCCGACTTCGTTTTTCTGCCCCTTCCACCACGAACCCGAAACGGTTACATTTACGATGTGATGATGGGGCTCATCGCCCTCCCATCCATCCTCTTCATCGATGTAAAAATGCGCATGCCAATGAGTGTGGCCGGAGATTGACATCGTGTATGGCCGGTTCTCGATCAGTCGATACAACTCAGACCGGTTCCCCACATCCATCAGCGGAATATGCATCATCAGACATACGAGCTTTTGCTCTGGCACCAGCGCCAGATCATTTTTCACGAAACTGATTTGATCGGCATTCAGCCCGGCTCGGTAGGTCTTTTTCTTTTTTCCCGGATGATGCCCCCAATCGACATCGTCAAGAACGATGAAATGAACCGCGCCATAATCAAAACTGTAGTACTGCGGCCCGTAGTAACGGTGGAACGTCTCATCTGACTCGGCGTCAGTTTCAGCCTCGAAATTGATATCATGATTGCCGATTACGTTGTACCAGGGGATTCCGATCAGGGCAATATTCGCATTCGAAGGCTCGAACAAACTCAAGTTGTCAAACATGATATCTCCGAGCGTCACCCCGAATTTTGCATCGGTCCCGACCAGCTCCGTTAAAACGTCATGCGCGATGTAGTCCACTTCGTCCTGGGACCGCGGCTGCGGATCCCCAAAAAAGACTGCCTGAAACTTCTCAGGTTCGTCAGCCACCCTCACAAGCGGAAAATCAATCGACTTCGGGAGCGCACCGGTTGGCGGCACTCCCGGATAGCGTGTCTCCGACGACGATCCTGCGGGCTTGTGGATATAGTAGAACAGCGGAAGCTGTTCATCATTCACTGGAGGAGCATAGCCCTTTGGCTTAATTACAAAAAATATCGTGTCTTCATCATGAGGCAAAGTCCATCGCCCCTCAGCATCGGTCTCCACGACCTCCTTCTGATTCGACACCGCGACCTTCGCCAAACCCGGCTCGCTCGGTTCGCGCGTTCCGTTTTTATTCAGGTCCTCGAAGACTATGCCTGTCGCTGAATCCCCGATAAGCGGAGCCAAAAAAATAGAAATAAACAAAGCGGTGAACAAGTAGGATTGCATGAGATGAAAGCATCATCACTCAACCACAAGCGCGAAGAAATCAACCCCCCCCTCTTCGAGCCTTGGTCCCTCATCGATTGGATAACGGAAAAGTAAGCTCACAGAACTCGCCTCCGATTCAAATCCCCTAACCTGCTACTTTTGAAATATAAAAGGCCGATAAAGATGAAACTAGTGCGATTTTTTGGTGGATCACCGGTTCCTTTGCCGTAACGAATCATATATGAGCTTTGAAAACTTTGATCTCTCTAAGCTGGATTTAGAAAAGGTATTCGTGAACTATGCAATTCCGGGGGGGACGAAACTGGTCTTCGCAATTCTGGTCTATCTGATCGGAACGATCGCGGCAAAGTGGCTCTTAAGGCTGATTCGCAAAGGGCTGGTCCGGTCGCACCTCGATGCGATGCTTGTCAATTTTGTGACGAACATTCTCAGGTGGGTGCTAACGCTGCTTGTCATCATCGTAGCACTTGAGCAACTTGGAGTCCCAACCACCTCGTTGATCACGCTGCTCGGTGCCGCTGGATTGGCGGTTGGACTCGCCTTGAAGGACTCACTTCAGAATTTCGCGTCGGGCGTGCTTTTGATTCTTTTCCGACCTTTTCGCACTGGCGATTTCATCGAAGCAGGAGGAAGGGAAGGTGTCGTTGAGGAAATACGCATTTTCAGCACACAGTTACGCACTCCGGATAACCGCGAAGTGACGATGCCTAATGGTGAGGTCTACAGCAACGCGATCATTAATTTCACCGCGAAAGAGCAACGCCGCATCGATCTTGTCATCCGAATTGGTTATGACGATGATTTACGCAAGGCAAAAGAAGTGTTGGAAGGAGTGCTGGCGAGTGAGGAGAGAATCTTGAAGGAACCTGCGCCACTAGTTGCAGTGGGTGAACTAGGCGCATCAAGCGTCGATATTCTCGTGAGGCCCTGGGTCAAAACCCCGGACTACTTTGCTACCAAATGTGCACTGACCGAGGAGATTAAACTGGCTCTGGATGAAGCAGGGATTTCGATTCCCTATCCACAGATGGATGTGCATATGGACAAAGATGGCGAGTGAGAGATGGCCACTTTGGAGGCATCGCCGCTCAATGAGAGGCTGCATCTTGCTACCTAAGGAGACTCCGATCAGGGCTAGCGCTGGCGACTGGACGCGCGCCACTCCTTGGGAGAACAACCGCTTACGCGAAGGCGCGAATGAACCCGACTTCGAGGGCTAAAGCTTCGAAGACGTTCGTGCTGAAGTTTGAGCGCAACTCTTCGACAGCGTTGATTCGCTCGGTGAGCTGATCAATCGAATAGTTCGCCGCCAGCTTGCCTGTTGCGTCGGAGTAGCTAGGTAGATCCAGATTCAGCGCAGCGGGATCTCCTGCCGGCAAAGCATGGATGCGCAGGGCATCACCAAACCACATCACAAGGTATTCGATAAGCCGGTTACGGCTTTCAAGATACTCGGCCTCGGTGATCGCTTTGAAATATTCTTCGCGACGCTTGAGGTAATCGCCTTCGGTCGTTTGGCGATACATCGCGGCCTCCGCTTTTTGCTCTTCCTCAAAGCGTTTCGCGATAGAGGCTTTCTCTTCCTTCAGGATTCCGGAGAAACGAGCCATCAATCCGAGAGCACCTGAAACGCCGCCTTTACCGGAAAGCGTGTGCTTCCTCAGTGACTCGAGAAACATGGCGGTGGTGTCGCTGATTTTAGCAGGACCGGAGTGCCCCGTCAGTGCAACCCGGATGCAACGGGATAGAATCGTATCAAGCAGTATCTCAGGCCGGCTCGTGAGAAGGAGGAGACGGCTCGAAGCAGGCGGCTCTTCGAGCGTTTTGAGAAATGCATTCTCGGCTTCCTGCCCCATGCAGTCAGCGTCTTTAATCACTGCAAACTTTGTCACCCCCTCAGGCGCCGCCATCTGAAGGGTGTGCTCAATCGCACGGATCGCTTCGACTTTGATGCGGCGCGACTTCGATTCCGGCCCGATCACAGAGGTGGTGCTCGATTTGAACTCGTTCAACGAACTCTTCGGCACACCGTCGGCCGGAGGATTGACCATTTCCATCATCCGCACGGCGAGCGCTTCCTTTCCGCTTCCGGGAGGCCCCATGATGAGATAGGCATGAGCGAACCGTGAGTTGGCATGTGCCAGCTCCATCAACTCGTGGGCTTTATCGTAGGAAAAACTCATCGCGATCCTTCAAGTGCTCCGAAACGGGTTTCAAATATACCATTAATCTGCGAAGAAACGCCTTCGATCGATTCCGAGGCGTCGATGACCGAGATACGGGCAGGCTCGCGACCCGCTAGATCGAGGTAGCCTTGCCTTACTTTTTCAAAAAAAGCGATTGGCTGTGATTCCATTCGATCCGGCTTCGCTCCCGTCGCAGCGACTGCCCGGGCATGCCCGGTCGCCGCATCGAGATCGAGAAGCAGCGTAAGATCCGGCATCGTCTCACCGACCGCAAAGGCATTCATCTGCTCGACCGCTTCAACGCTGAGCCCGCGTCCACCGCCCTGGTACACGGTCGTGGAATCGAGGAAGCGGTCTGCGATCACCCAGGTTCCCCGGTTCAGCGCCGGCGCAATGACTTCGCGAACAAGCTGGGCGCGACTGGCAGCAAAGAGTAACAACTCACTTTCGTTGGTAAGCTGACTACCTGCATCATCGTGTTGGAGCAAATCGCGAATGCGTTCGCCCACAGAAGTACCGCCGGGCTCGCGGGTTTGAATCGTCTCAATCCCCCGATCCGTAAGCATTTTTACGAACCTTTTGATTTGAGTCGACTTCCCGCAACCTTCAGATCCCTCGAATGTGATAAATTTCCCGCGTTGCATCAGAGACGGTTGCATCTATGAATGGCATAACGAAGATTGTCTATTCGAAAACACTTCGTTCACCAAACTTTTCATCCACCCAAGCTATGTCTACTTCAACAGAAATCACCTTTGGAAACCGTGACGACCGCAAAGCGGTGGAGATCGGACACACTTTTTCACCGAAATTCGACAGTGACGGCCTCGTCGTCGCGATCGCTCAGGATGCTGACACCAATGAGGTGCTCATGGTCGCCTACATGAACGAAACGTCCCTCCAGCAAACCATTCAGATCGGTGAAGCGGTTTACTTTTCCCGCAGCCGACAGCAGATCTGGCACAAAGGAGCGACATCGGGCCACACTCAGACCGTCGAAGCCATTTTGACCGACTGCGATCAGGACGCACTGGTGCTGAAAGTCCGTCAAAAAGGCCCCGGCTGCTGCCATGCAGGATATAGAAGTTGCTTCTACAGAAATATACAAGGCGCGGGTGATCCTGTAGCCTTAGGACAGGAAATAGAGGAACAGTCCTACAATCCTGACGAGGTTTACAAGTAAGCCCACCGTATTTTTCCCCGCCCCGCACGGCATACCCCCGCCCACTTTTTTACATCCCACCATGAAATCACTCTGGAACAACAGCGACGCCCGCAAATACAAAGGCGACATCGGAAAGCGCGTTTACACCTCCCGCATTCTCGGCGCGAATCCTGAACTGGTTCTTCACGGTGGCGGTAATACTTCGGTCAAAGTAACGGAGAAAGATTTCTTCGGTGACTCCACCGATGTTCTTTATGTAAAAGGTTCCGGTTGGGATCTTGGTACCATCGAAGCAGAGGGCTTTGCACCTGTGCGGATGGACGCTCTCCTCAAGTTATCCAAGCTGGATACACTGAGCGACCCGGAAATGGTGAAGCAGCAGCGCGCTGCCATGCTGAATCCATCCGCTCCCAACGCGAGCATCGAAGCGATTCTTCACGCGGTGATTCCCCAGAAGTTTGTTGATCACACCCACGCAAACGCGGTCGTAGCCCTGACGAATCATAAAGGAGGACGCCAGACGATCGAGGAAGTTTACGGTGATCGCGTTGTTGTGATTCCCTACGTCATGCCCGGTTTCGATCTCGCGAAGGCGGTCGTGAAGGCGCTGGAGAACGTAGACCCTTTCAAGTTGGAAGGCATTATTCTCATGAATCACGGTATCTTCACGATGCACGACGATCCTCGCGAAAGTTATGAGTTGATGATCAAGCTGGTGACGGAAGCTGAGATTCACCTCTCCACCAAGCTGGGCAGGGGTTTCAAATACCCTAAAGCAACAGCGAACGAAGACCTCCTCGAGCTTTCCGCGATCCGTAAGCAAGTTTCCGAACTCCGTGGAACGGCTGTGATCGCTTCACTCGACCAGTCTCCCGAGGCCGCCGGCTTCGCAAGCAGACCCGACGTCGCTAAACTCGCCACGCGCGGCCCGCTGACTCCTGATCATACGATCCGCACAAAGCGTGTTCCTGTCGTCATCGGTAAAGACTCGAACAAGTCGATCTCCAAATTTGCCGCCGACTACACGAAGTATTTCGACAAATATAATAAGGGTGAAACCATCCTTTCAGCCGATCCCCGTTGGGCGGTGTGGCCAAACAAGGGCGTGATCAGCTTCGGAGCGACGGTCAAAGAAGCGGGCGTTCTCTCAGACATCTCCAATCACACCTGGCACACGATCCAACAAGCCGAAGCAGCCTTTGATGGCGGCTGGAAAGCACTTCCTGCTGGCAAGTTATTCGAAATCGAATACTGGGAGCTCGAGCAGGCGAAGCTCGCTAAAGGTGGCTCCGCGCCGCGCCATCAAGGTAAAGTCGCGATTGTGACCGGCTCTGCTGCTGGTATCGGATTTGCGTGCGCCGCATCACTCGCTGAACAGGGCGCCAAAGTGATCGGTATCGATCTCAGTACTGAGATCGAAGATCAAATGGCCAGTATTGGCGGAATCGGGATTGTCGCCAATTTGACTCAAGATGACAAAGTCATCGCAGCCATCGAAGGAGCCGTTCGCGAGTTCGGCGGTATCGACATCGTTGTCAGCAATGCCGGGATTTTCACCGCAGGCGCCTATCTCGAGAATCTCGAAGAGAAGAACTGGGATCTTTCCATAGCCGTGAACCTCACGAGTCACCAAAAGCTTCTCAAATACACGATCCCCTTCCTCAAAAACGGGATTGATCCTGCCGTTGTCCTTGTTGGATCGCGCAACGTGAACGCTCCGGGTGCAGGCGCTGCGAGTTATTCATGCGCAAAAGCAGGACTTACTCAACTTTGTCGCGTTGCCGCTCTCGAACTCGCGCCTTTCGGCGTTCGTTGCAATATTATTCACCCTGACGCAGTCTTCGATACGAAACTTTGGACGGAAGAAAACCTGAAACGTTCCGCTGAGCGCTACAACATGACGGTCGAGGAATACAAGACTCGCAACCTTCTCAAAACCGAAATCAAATCGAAAGATATCGGAGATATGGTCGAGGCGATGTCGAGCCCCCTCTTCGGCAAAACAACAGGTGCCCAGGTGCCGGTGGATGGCGGAAACGATAGAGTGATTTAATCGAGCGCTTTGCAGAAACCTAGCGATTCAAGCAGGATGTGGTTAGACCCGCTCCTGCTTTTTTGCTTTGCACCTCCTCGTTGATTTGCGACTCTGAGGAATGGCGCGAATCTGCTCTCATTGCTCGGAAAGGGCACTTCTGCTGGTAGGCTCCGAAAGCATCACCCCAACGCCAACCGTCTTTCTGTCGGTGGGAGGCAACCTTTTCGCCCTTTCTCACACTCTCTCAAGGAAGCTGATCTACCGCTGTTCGAGCTGTAAGGGCAGACCCCATGCTCGATCGCCTTTCCGATGGATGATGCAATTGGTCTACATTCTTCATCTCACCCTCATTGCCTGTCTCGCTCTCATCGCAGGGCTCTCGATGATCGCAGGAGTGATTTTTCTCCTTTTGCATAGAGTCAACGAATCACCTCGTGACAACCGATGGCTTCTCGCTGCAAGCTTTCGGGGTGGTTGCCGTAGAGCCCACTCTTGATATCCCCGTTCCGCCAAATCCTCCCCTTGGCTGAAGCGTGAACATGATTTATGTTTCTCTAGTCTCCTATGAGTGATTCCTCTTCTGATCTTCCTGATAAACCCGGTCCTTTCGCCTCGATTTCCGAGAGTGGTGAAACGTCTGCAGCACGGTACTACAAACCACGAAAACCAGGGCGCAGCGGCTGGTGGCGCGTCATCCGATGGCTCGTGATTGTTTGTTTTCTCGGTGGGATGGCAACTGGTATTGGCGGATCCGTCTATTATAACGGCAAAGCGCTCACCTTCGACATGAAGGAACTCAAGCGAGTGCCACAGCGAACCCTCGTGTTCGATCGCAACGGAGAACGCATGGGGCATGTCTCCGGTCACGGTGAAAACCGACTCGTCATTCCCGCGTCGGAAGTCTCGGAATATTTCATCGAGGCGCTTCTCGCCCGGGAGGACAGTCGATTCTACGATCATGATGGCGTGGACTACCGCGGCCTTGCCCGCGCTGTCGTCGCTAACTTCAAGGCCGGCGGAATGGAACAAGGCGCATCGACCCTCACCATGCAGCTCGCACGAAACACCTTCGGCATGCGTGAGAAGAGTCTCAACCGCAAGTTCATGGAAGTCGCGCTGGCAAAACGAATCGAACGCAAATTCACCAAGGAAGAGATACTGGGATTTTATATGAACCGCGTCTACTTCGGCTCCGGCCTCTACGGGATTGAACGCGCGTCGCAGGGCTATTTTATGAAACCTGCCTCCGAACTCAGCCCGGGCGAGGGCGCCATGCTCGCAGGCGTCATCCGCGGACCGAGTCTTTTGAATCCCTTCCGCAGTATTCAAAGCGCGAAAGATATTCGTGACGAAGTGCTCGCAAGACTGGTGACGGAAGGAACGATTACCGAAGCGCAATCAACCGAAGCCAAAAACGAGACGATCACTCTTCGCCCCCCTGACAAACGCCTCGCGACGGGCAGCTACGTCCTGCAGAGCATCTTCGATCTCATCGAAGGGTTCAAAGAACGATCCGACTTTTCGGACGAGGATATTCAACGCGGTGGCCTGAAGATCTACACGACGATCGACGCAACGATGCAGGCCACCGCCGAAAAGGCACTAGACGGCCATCTCACCAAAATAGAGAAGCAACCCGGCTTCAAACACCCTGCGCGCAGTTCTCACAAAAAGGGTCAGGCGACGAAATACCTTCAGGGAAGCGTCATCTCGATCGACAATACTAACGGGGCGATTCGTGCCGTCGTCGGAGGAAGAAATTTCGGTGAAAGCTCGTTCAACCGGGCCTTTCAATCAGCACGTCAGGTGGGCTCGACATTTAAGCCTTTCGTTTACGCGGTCGGATTTGATCGCGGGGGCCTCCTTCCCGGCACCTATGTGAGCGACGACGCCTTGCGCATCGACATGGGCGGTGGCGCTCCCATTTGGGCACCGAAGAACAGTGATGGCACTTTCCAGGGGCTTCAGCCCGCCGCGATAGGTTTGATCAAATCCCGAAATACAATGTCCGTGCGAGTCGGGCAAATCGCAGGACTCGAGAATGTCAGAAGCCTCGCCAGCACCCTCCAACTCGGAGAGCTTCCGAAATCGCCGGTGGCCTTTCTTGGCGCTTTTGAAACAAGTAATTACTCCCTCACCAGCGCCTATTCCGTGCTCGCAGCGAAAGGAGCTAAAATGATCCCCTACATGATTGAACGGATTGAATTACCAAACGGTGATACCATTCAGCAGCATCAGGTCACCGGCATCACCGTCTTTCCCGAATCGGTTGCCTATATCACCTCTGAGATCATGGGCGAAACGATGGATAACGGAACCGGATCCGGGGCTCGACGCCTCGGATACAAGGCTCCCGCTTACGGAAAGACCGGAACGACGAATGATTATGTAGATGCCTGGTTTGTGGGGTTTACCGATAAAATTACGACCGGTGTCTGGGTAGGACTGGATCAACCGAAAACGATCATGAACCGCGGCTACGGCAGCACGCTGGCCCTTCCAGTCTGGACGGAAGTCATGAAAGCCGCCGAGACCGCTGGATTTCCCGGTGAAAAGATTCAGGCACCCGAAGGCACTCAGGCAAGGCTACTTTGCCGTGAGTGTGGGCTCAACGCCTCAAATCGCACGAAGCAGGAGAGAGTCTACCAAATGAACTTACCGAATGATCTCCGCCCGCGCTCAACCTGTCGTGGACATGGCCTCGGAATCTTCTCGCGGAACAACGGGCAACCCATGAATGGGCAGGATCCAAGTGGATTCCCCCCCAACCAAGGACCTCAGAGTGATGAGGGAATCGGAAAGGCACTCCGTGGACTTGGAAGATTTATTTTTGGTGGCGGACGGTAATTCCACTGGCAAATCGAGATACATCCTCTTTGTGTCTTATCTTGCGTGAACAATCCATAATCCCCTCTTTTACTGCATAGACACCACCCATTAGATGTGTCACAATTAGCAAATTGCTAGAATGAGCACAAAAAAGGACACCTTCTTCAGCCTCGTTCCAGATGATTCCCCACTCCAAGTGGAAGGAGAGCGCGAAGTGATGCTGCCGGGGATGTCACTGGAGATTCTCGCGACTCGAAAGATCAATCTTACGAAATGGAATCTTGAGAAGCTCAATGACCCCTATTGGCGTTTGTATTGCCCGGTCGAAGGCCGTGCCGTTGTCACGATCAGCGAGATCGAAACGGAACTCTTGCCCGGGAATCTCTACCTGATCCCACCGCGCACGACGATCAGCTCACAAAATCCGGAGCCATTTTCTAAATGGTACGTTCACTTTATCCTGGGTCGTTCAGATCTTCTTTCCGTTCCCGGTATTTATGCCCATCCTCTCGATCCGGTTGCTGAGGCGCTGCTGGAAACATTAGCCAACGCCAAAGGTGAACCCTACAACTGGGAATCAGCCTCTCTCGTTATTCACGCGCTGGGAAAACTTCCCTCCGAAGCCTGGTCGGACCAAAAACTCGATCACCGCGTCGAGAAGGCGATGGAATTTCTTCATAGCAATCTCGCTCGCAAAGTGAATGCCGAAGACGCGGCGCGTTCTGCCGGAGTCAGCGTTCGAAATTTGAACCACCTCTTCCGCTCCCAGGTAAGAATGGCTCCCATGAGCGTCCTTTTGAATTATCGCCTCGATCGCTCGTGCCACTTGCTTCGGCACACCGAGCAATCAATCGAACAAGTCGCTGAAAACTGCGGCTTTCCGAATCGTTATTACTTCAGCCGTATGTTAAAGCAACATCGCGGAATCTCTCCCGCTGCCTATCGTAAAGGGCAGCTTTACTAGCAAAAGAATGAAATTGCTGAGGCATCCCGAAATTACGATTCCGGCTTCGCTTTTTCTTTTAATCGGTAGCTTCTTCGTGGTGCTTCAATTTGCGGCGGGCCACGACTTTCAAAATTGGGCAATTGCCTTTTACCTGATCGGCAGCGGCCTGCTCATTCTAAAAAAAGAAAACTGGGAACCTTCCTTTTTGCCTTAGGTATCGTCTTCGGCCTATACCAACGATTAACCAATGGAACGCTAAGTCGTGAAAGCTTCTTGCAAATCGCTTTGGCGGTTATTTTTCTCATCGGATTATTCGGTGGCCTCTGCAGACAGATTAAGTATTTCGCAGCAAAAAAAAGCCTCTCGACGATATTCCCAACGAGAAAGCGCAAGGGGGATTAGGATTTAAGGCATTCGGCCTAGTATGATTCGTAATCAACAGTATCAACCGTTTGCCCCTTTCCCATGAGAATACCCACACTCAACGATCGCTTTGCTGCAACCCAGCGCCCCGACGCTTCACCGGTGATGTATCAACGCTGGAGCGAGCTGTTGTTCCTTCATTGGGAAGTAAGTGCTGGGGAAATTGCCGCGACACTTCCTGAAGGACTGTACCCGGACCTGCATGAGGGAAAGGCCTGGCTCGGACTCGTCCCTTTCTACATGCAAAATATCCGTCCGCGGTTTCTTCCGACCGTTCCCGGTATTTCAAATTTTCTTGAGATGAATGTCAGGACTTACGTTCATGATGACCAGGGCAGGCCCGGCGTATGGTTCTATTCATTGGATGCCAATCAGTCCCTCGCGGTGGCTCTGGCCCGACAGTTTTTTCACCTTCCCTATCATCGAGCCGAAATGAAAGCGGAGCAGCAGGAGAACGGAATTCATTATGCCTGCACTCGCAAAAGCCTCCCCGGGCAAACGAGCCGCTTCGTCTATGCGGCCGGAGAAGCGCTTCCTTCGCCCACCCCCGGTTCACTTGAGTATTTTTTGGTGGAACGATACTATCTCTTTGCTCATCATAAGCGAAGAATGAAGAACAGCATCGGCCAGGTCAATCACGTCCCCTACCCGCTTGTGGAAGCGAAGGTGGAGCATTGGAGCGGTGAAGCGATTGCGCAGGCAGGATTTGATATCGGTGAACGACAGCCGGATCATTCGGTGATGTCTCGAGGGGTCGACGTTTCTATCTTTGCCATCGAACCGGTATCATGAGCGAACTCTTCCACGTCGGTTCAATCACCCATATCTTAACGCTCCTGACCTGCGGAGCCATTGGAATGGCGATCACCTCCTGGGGAAGGAAACTTGGAGACAATAGTGCAGGACAGAAACAACTTCGGCTCTTTGTCGCCTTTGGTTGTCTCGGCGCCTGGCTTCTCAATTCAATTTTCTGGATGGTTCCCGCTCGCTTCAGCTGGGAACAGTCGCTTCCGCTTCATTTCTGTAATCTCGCCAACCTTGTGAGTTTGGTAGCCCTGTGGAAGAAACCAAGGTGGTCACAATCATTGCTCTACTTCTGGGCGTTCGGCCTTTCCACCTGGGCTTTCCTCACTCCGTCCCTTGCCGAAGGCCCTGCATTACCTCAGTTCTGGGTGTTCTGGATCTATCACATTTTTATCCTTTTCGCGATCTTGTGGTGTCTTGTTATTGACCGCTTTCGTCCTACCTGGAGGGATTTCCGGCAGAGTCTAACCATCAGCTTAGGTTATCTCGTGTTCCTCTTTATCCTCGATCGGATCAACGGCTGGAATTACGGATTTGCCGGAGAAGCAATGCCACTGCAACCCAGCCCGATTGACGGCCTCGGCCCCTACCCGATTCGAATTCTCTGGCTTGCGATGATAGGGACTGCCGTCTTTGCGCTGCTGATGGTCCCGTGGCGGTTTATTGGCAGACGATCTTAGCGGCTATTTGTTTGCGAGGTTTGAGCCGCAATTAACACGCGCTCTTTGATGCCGAGATTCCATTGCTCACCTTCATTTTTTGTAAGATGCTTGTCAGGACGCGGCTACCGTTTGATCGGAGCTGTCGATCAAACTTCCACCCTCGCTGCTTTGAGGGGTTTTCGAACGCTTTTCCTCTTCGGTATTCCTGTATCCCTCGGCTTGATTGCAATCGGCGCCTGGATCGTGGTGGACCGCGCCCTCCGCCCTATCCGTGTAATCTCCCGAAGCGCGAATCAAATTACCGCGGCAGATCTCAGTGAGAGAATCCCGGAGGGGCCCCATTCCGACTCAGAGATCGCGGACCTTATTGAGGTGCTCAATCACATGATCAAGCGACTCGAAGGCAGCTTTCAACATGCCAACCGATTTAGCTCGGACGTCTCACATGAATTGAAAACTCCGATTGCCATCATGCAGGGAGAGATTGAGTCCGCTCTCCGTGAGTGCGATGTCGATACGAAGGAACACGGGGTATTTCTCGTTGTTCGCGAGGAGGTTCAGCGTCTCAAAGATATTATCGAGTCCCTTATGATGCTCGCGAAAGCGGATGTCGGGGAACTCGTTCACCGAAAGGACTCGATCGATCTCAGCGCGGAACTCGAAGGGCTGATCGAGGATGCTGAAATTCTTGCCTTACCCAAATCGATTGCGATATCAGCAGCCATATCCCCCGGTATCAGCTTCGAAGGAGATGTTATCCCCCTGCGCCAGGCCTTCCTCAATCTCATCACCAATGCGATTCGCTACAACTTTGAGGGCGGATCCATCAAGATTGCGATGAAGGCGAGTTCGCGCAAAGGAAAGATCCAAATGCGAGTCGCGAATACCGGACCACCTATCCCGGAAACGGAGCAGGATCTCGTTTTTGAACGCTTTCATCGTGTCGATAAATCGCGCTCCCGAACTACGGAGGGTTTCGGCCTCGGCCTGAGCCTCGTGCAGGAAATTATTCAAGGACACAGAGGTCGCATCTGGCTAGTTGAATCCACCCTCGAACAGACACTCTTCGAGATCACTTTGCCACTCGCCGAGAAATCGTAATCAGGCGAAGATCTCTTTTACGACGTCGCCATAGACATCGGTGAGTCGAAAATCCCGGCCGGCATATTGGTAGGTGAGCTTGAGATGATCGATCCCTAACAAATGCAGGATCGTCGCGTGCAAATCATGCATGTGCACTTTGTCCTTCACTGCGTAGTAACCAAATTCATCGGTCTCTCCGTGGGCGACACCCCCTTTCACACCTCCTCCGGCGAGCCACATACAAAAGCCTTGCGGATTGTGATCACGTCCATTCGCTCCCTGCACAATCGGAGTCCGCCCGAATTCCCCGCCCCAAACAACGAGTGTGTCTTCAAGCATCCCGCGTTGCTTGAGATCGGTCAGCAATCCGGAAATCGGCTTATCCACTGCAAGAGCATTTTTCTCATGCCCCTTTTTGAGCCCTCCATGCTGATCCCAGACATTGGGTGTCGAGACCTGCAGATACCGCACTCCCGATTCGGCAAAACGTCTCGCGAGGAGGCACTGCCGACCAAAGTTGTCTGTCTCGTCAGTTCCAATCCCATACATCTCACGAGTCGCATGGGACTCGTCATCAATCGTGATCACCGGCGGAGCGGAAGCCTGCATTCGGAAGGCCATCTCCATGGATTCAATCATCCCCTCGACTTCACCGTTCCCCGTACGGGCAAGATGCTCGCGGTTCATTTCGCGAAGCATCGCCAATTTTCGTGATTGGATATCCGGCGCACTTTTCGCACTGAGGAAACTGAAATTCGCATCCTTCGCCAATTTCCCATTCCGTCCAATCGTCGTCGCCTGATGAGCCGCGGGAAGAAATGCCGGTCCATAATTACGGGGACCACCGTGAGTTGCCGATGGGCTGATGCTCACGAATCCGGGGAGATCACTGTTTTCCCGTCCTAGACCATAACTGACCCAGGAACCCATTGAGGGACGCACAAAATTGTCGGTTCCAGTGTGAAGCATGCAAACTGCCTGCCCGTGTGACTGGCCCTTGCTCTGCATCGAACGCACCACACAAAGATCATCGGCATGCTTGGCGACCTCGGGGAAAAGTTCACTCACCCAGAGCCCCGACTCGCCATGCTGCGAGAAACTCCACGGAGAGCCGAGTAATTTGGCCTGACTTGTCGCGCTCGGGTCGAGATTCTTGGCCGGCGCATAGGGTAGCTTTTCCCCGTCCCGCTTCTGGAGTTCCGGTTTGTAGTCAAAAGTATCCACCTGTGACGGCCCACCATGCATGAAGAGAAAAATAACCCGCTTTGCCCGAGGCAGATGATGAAAGCCGGTATGCCCCTCACCGTGCGCCAATCCTGACAAAGCGAGAGAACCAAATCCGGCACCGGCTGACTCCAGCAGCTTTCGACGGGACCAGGTAGGTGGGTCGTATCGGTGGCAGGAAAAATCTCGTGGTTTCATGTTAGGACAAATTAATCGAGATACAAAAACTCGGTCGAAGCGAGGAGGACGTGAGCTAAATGCCCGCAGCCGGCCGCAAGGTCCTCTTTCTCTTCGGATCCCCCGCTCAAATCGGCGACCAGCCCCATCGCCCGCCGGGACTCAACAGGGTTAGGTGCGCGACCTAACAGGGTTAGATACAGCCATTGAATTTCATCTCCGGGCTTCTCCGCTTTGGATATCGCCATTTTCCCAAGAGCCGCCGCACGCGCGTGCAGGAAGTCGCTGTTGAGTAAGTAAAGCGCCTGCGTAGGGACGGTCGTTTGAGAACGGCGGCCCGAAACCAAATCAGGATTCGCTGCATCAAAGATGGCCAGCTCCGTTGCCGGATTATTCCGTGCCACAGGAAGATAGACCGTCCGCTTTTTCTCCGTCGCAAATAACATTGGCTTATCGAGATCGACCCCGAAACGATTCGCCGTCGCCATGCCCGGTTCACGATCCAGTTCAGCTGCCAGAAAAAGAATCGAATCGCGTATTTCCTCCGCAGAGAGTCGACGACGGTTTTGACGGGCAAAATGAGCGTTCGCGGGGTCAAGAGACATCATCTCAGGGGACGCGTTGGAAGAGAGCTGATAGGCCTCGGAGAGAACGAGCCTTCGAATCATTCCCTTCATCGACCCGCCGCTTTCGCGAAAAGAGGCGGCAAGGTGCTCAAGCAATTCCGGGTGAGTTACCCCGGAACCGAGGCGACCAAAGTTATCGACCGAAGCGACAATCCCGCGTCCGAAAAGATGATGCCAAATACGATTCACGATAACGCGATCCAAAAGTGCGTTGTCCTTGCTGACAATCCAATCCGCGAGCTGGACGCGACCGCTCGCACCATCCTCGATCTCCGGTGGCGCACCTTCGTGCAGGACCTGGAGAAAATTGCGCGGGATCTTTGCCCCCTTCTGGCTGACGTCTCCCCTCACCCTGAGATGACAATCATCCGCATCGCGGGCGTCACGCGGAGCCATCGCAACCTCAGCATCCTTCAGCGCCTCAATCAGTCGGTTGAGCTCTTTTTTCAGCTCGCCCTCATTCATGCGGTGAAGCGGGGCAAGACCCTCCTCATTAATCGCCGCCAAGGCCATCGACTCCCTTTTGATATCACTCACCGCAATAAACTGAACCGCATCAACGATCACGTAGCGCGCTCCCGTTCCTTCAGATCTAATCGTCACCTGACAATCAGCCCCCTTTTCAAAGGTGAATCGTCCTATCGGCTCAAACAGCCCTCCAATGGAAGGAGGCTTCGTCTCGTCGAGCAGCACCTCGTGCATTCCGTCCTCCGCAGTAATGCAGATGGGGACGTTTGAGGCTCTATTTTGACCGGAACTGTAAGCGACGCGAACTTCGTATTCCCCACTCTCGGGAAGACTCCCCCGGAAGATGGCTTCGTTCTTTCCTTTTCTTTTTTGGTCATCGTGAACGTAGCCGGCGCCAAATCGATTCGTCGATATCGTTGACGGTTTCCACTCACCGACCAGTTCAGCATCGGCATCATCGTAGATCACTCCGGCAAGAGGAAGGTCGCCGAGCGCCACTTTGCCCCCGGCCTTCTTCATAAAACTCTTTTCGACGGTGAGGCGCATCGCCAGCTCGAGGCGCTCCACCATTTCTCTTGTCTCCTTGCCATCCCCGTTAGCAATCGGCAAGGGGCGCTCAATCCAGCTCGCCACATTTACGCAGCCATTGCGGGTTCCGGTGACCACTTCAGTCGAACGAAAAATACCGGCCATCGCGTAATAATCCTCCTGCGAAATCGGATCGAATTTGTGATCATGACAACGAGCACAGCCAATTGTCAGTCCGAGAAAGGCGCGCCCGAAGGTATCAAGTTGCTCATCGGCGGTATCCATCCAAAGCTTCTCCTTGTCTCTTTCCGTCAACATTTTCGGTCCAAGTGATAGAAAGGTCGCCGCGATAATTTGCTGACGCTCCTCCTCCGGGGAATCCGCCGAAAGCAGATCACCAGCAAGCTGGTTGCGGATGAAATCGTAGTAGGACGTATCGCGGTTGAAAGCATCGATGACCCAGTTCCGGTAGCGCCACGCCTGGTAGAACGTGAAATTGCGATCGCCTCCATTCGAGTCAGCGTAGCGGACCACGTCCAACCAATGCCGCCCCCATTTTTCACCAAAGCCGGGACGCGAAAGAAGTTCGTCGACCAAAGCCGTGTAATGCCTCCGGCTAGGGTCACGGGAAAAAGCCTCTATCTCCTCGACGGTAGGAGGCAATCCAGTGAGATCGTAATGCACCCTTCGAATCAAAGCGAGAGGCCCTTCCGCCTCAGACGGGCTAAAACCTGACTTTTTCCAATCGCTCAGTAAAAACAGATCAAGCGGATCGAGCACCTCATTTGATTGAAAACCGGTCGGAACGATGGGTTCTTGATGTGAACGATAGGCCCACTTGGTTCGGGCCTTTTCAAAATCGATAGGTTCTTTGCGCACCGCACCGACAAGGGCTTCATCTCGTGGATCGGGAGCGCCCACCGCTACCCACTTTTCTAAAATCTGCACGTCCTCCGACGAGAGCCGACTTTTGGGAGGCATCTGCAAGTCGGTATCGGAATATCGAATCGATTCAACGAGAAGGCTTTCCCCGGGATCACCGGGAACGAGCGACGGCCCCGCATCACCACCGTGCACCCAGCCGTCCTTGCGGTCCAACCAGAGCCCCCCCTTTCGTTTCCCTGCCTCTTCAGAGTGGCACTCGTAGCAATGGGTCACGAGAATTGGACGCACTTTTTCCTCGAAGAAAGCAAAGCCCTCTTTCGCCTCGGAGATCGAGACGTAGCCAGCCACCCAGATCAGGGCAACAACTTGAAGAAAACAGCGCATTTCATTACAACAAGGGAATGATGCGCTATTTTGGACACACTAAACATCACGCGTTCAAGCCATCACTGCAAAATACCCATCGCGAGAATTCTTCTGTCCAATTTTTCCAATCCCTGACTTATTTAGATGACTATGTCGGATCAACCTTCCAGTGACGAGCGCACCGAAGCCTTTCTCATCTTACTCAATGAGCATGAACGACGTCTCGCTCTCTATGTGACAGGCCTGATTGCCTGTCCGCAGGATGCTCAGGATGTTCTTCAGGAAGGAAAGATCGTGATGTGGCGACAATTCCACCAGTTCGAACTGGGGACTAATTTCCCCGCCTGGGCCAGAAAGATTCTTTTCTATCAGATTCTCGCTTTTCGCCGGCGATCCAAAAAGAATGCAGCGGAATTACTTAACGAGTCACTGCTCCAAAAGCTGAGCGACGAGTCGGAGTCAGAACAGCGCGAAGCCAAGTGGCAATCCCGCGAACAAGCGCTGTCGAATTGTGTTCTCAAACTCACCGAAGAACATCGGGAGATCATTGAACTCCGCTATCGCGACGAAGCTTCCATCGAGGGTATTTCCCGAAAAACAGACCGAACCGAGTGTGCTATTTATCGACTTCTCAGTCGCCTCCGGAAAAATCTCTACGACTGCGTCGAAAAACAACTGCAACAAGCATGAGCCAATCCCAAAAAGACCTAATCCTCGAACTGGCGAACGGCTACATCGAGCGAGCACTTTCACGAGAGGAAATGGCGGAATTTGAAGCGCTACTTGAGGAATCAAATGGCAATCGTGCGGTCTACCTCGACTACATGGAAACCCACTCCCTTCTGCAGCAGCGGCAAATGGGCGAATCCGTGCAGGACGACATCGACGCCTTTGAAGAGGAGTATCGCCCCAGGCGCTTCCCTTCCCCATGGCAAACCTTTGCCGCCCTTGCGATCATTTCCCTGCTCGCCTTAGTTCTCGTCCGCCCACCTACTCCAGACGGAACGTTTGCCGAGATGACGAAAACGGAGTCAGCACGATGGGAAAGCAGCACCCTTCCCACCTCTGAGGGAGCGAGGCTCCGATCCGGCCAACTCAAGTTGATCAGGGGACTCGCCACGATCGCTTTTGATTCAGGTGCGGAAGTCATACTCGAGGCTCCCGCCACACTGGATCTCGTTGACGCGATGAATTGCGTCCTGAGCGAGGGAACAGCCGTTGCTGAAGTGAGCGAATCTGCTCAGGGCTTCATGATTAAAACGCCTACTGCGGATGTCATCGACCATGGAACGCGGTTCGCAGTCAATGTCGACCAGT
>JAOFXR010000129.1 GCA_028047635.1 Verrucomicrobiales bacterium | reverse complement strand
TCATCGGGAGCGAAGGGATCAACGGAACCGTCTCCGGGAGTGTTGAGGAGACCAATCGCTACATCGCAGAAATGAAAGCCTCCCCGCTCACCTCGGAGATAGAGTTCAAAATCGATCCCTCCGACGAGCATGTCTTTCCCAAACTGTCGATCAAACTCCGCAGCGAAATCGTCAGCCTCGGGCTCGAAGATCAGTCCGACATCAACCCGAACGAAACAACCGGAGAACGCCTTTCCCCGCGAGAGTTCTACGAAGCGATGCAGGAAGACGACGTCATCATCATTGACGGCAGAAACGACTACGAGGCAGCGCTTGGACATTTTAAAGATGCTGTTTGCCCTGACATAGGGAACTTCCGTGAGTTTCCCGACTGGCTCAAAGAGAACGCCGACGAACTGAAGGGGAAAAAAATTCTCACCTACTGCACCGGCGGAATTCGCTGCGAAAAACTCTCCGGACTGATTCGCAAAGAAGGATTCGAAGACGTCTATCAACTCGATGGTGGGATCGTCAAATACAGCAAAGACCCCGAAGTTCAGGGACGCGATTTCGATGGACTCTGTTATGTCTTTGACCAACGAGTCGGCGTCGAAGTGAATCACACCGACACCCGAAAAGTCATCTCTCACTGCCGCTACTGCGGAAACGAAGAGCCTCATTTTGGCAACTGCAAATGGCCCGACTGCAACAATCAGATTTTCGTATGCCCCAATTGCCGGGAAAAACACGGCTTATTCTGCGGAGAGTCATGTCGTGAAAAGGAAGCCACGTCTTGACAGGCCGCGTCAGAATCCAAAGAATCGCCAGAGACTTTAGCGTCCGGGCAAACAGTTCGCGCGCACTCCTATTCCTGTATGTCAGCCATCATCGAAACATTAACGGCGACGCTTCAGGCGGCACCGGATAGTTGGCAATGCAGACTGGCTCTCGTCGAGGCGCTTGTTGCGGAAAAACGCCTCGAGGAAGGATTCGCGGTTCTCGAACAAGTGACGGTTCTGCCGGAAGATCTCGAATCCAGAGTTAAAGCGGGTCGAGCCTACGGCCTCATCGATCCTTCGAGTGGCTTTGAAGTCATCGATGCTATCATCGCTGAAGACCCCTCAAATTCACTGGCTCACCTCGAACGCTCCAGATTGTGCTATCGCATCGGCGATCACGAGCAGGGAAAAAGGCACTACTTCTCCGCTCTCACCTTTGACGGGACTCTCACCGATCCCGAGCTCGCCAGCGCATACGACGATCAAGCTGATACGATAGCAAAAGCGACGTCAGTGGAAGGAACGCCGCTGGATTCAGCTCCCGCTCTTTCTCAAACAGGATCCCAGGCACAGTCACAGGTGCGCGAGAAAATTTACTACCCCTCCCCAGGCGAATTCCCAGTGATCACCCTGAGAGAAGCATTAGGACTGCAACCGACACCCCTGGTCGATCCCAACTCGCTTCCGGCTCTTCCAACCCTCCAATACGAAGAAAACGTCACCCACTACGAGCCTATTCACACACCCAAGGAAGCCTTCCGGGAAGACCTCGTCAACGTGGCGATTCAACCGCAGCCGGACAGCGATCTGGTCACCTATGATTACCGGGCGCCCGATGAATCGGTTTTTGAAAGCCCTCTCACCGAAGATGAAATTTTCGTGGGCGCCACAAGAACTGCGGAGGGTCATCTCATCGCAAATCTCCAGGAAGCGATTCGACACCATCGGGAGAAGAATGAATCCACCATGACGATCGCGGTCCGCCGGAACAAGATTTTGTCCGTACTGGCTGGCCTCGCCGTCACTGCCATCCTTTGCCTGCTCATGTTGATCATCGTGACCGCCTCACCACTGCCCAAACCGCCACAGATTGTTGCCTCAGCCCCTGACGAGACAATTGAAGAACTCGAAACAGAGGTCATGACAAGACCACAAAATGTTCCCATACCAAACGCACCGACAGCAGGTGCGATGGCAATGGACGCTGTGACCACCACTGCCGTCTCAGACCTCTCGATGCAAACCTCTGACTCGCCCGGAATCGGGTTAGGAGATTCCACGATGGGAATGGGCTTCGGCTCGAGCATGACCTTTGGAACAGGCGGAGGCTCCTCTGCGATGTTTTTCGGTAGCAAATCGACGGGTCAACGATTCCTCTTCGTTCTCGATGCCTCCATTTCAATGCAGCCGAACCAGGTAAAACTGCGGGACGATGAACTGGAAAGAACCCTGAAAACGCTCAGAGGGGTCGACTACCACGTCATGCTCTTTGCCGGAGGTGCCTACTTTGCCGAGAAAGGCTGGGGAGTAAAACCGGTCGCAGGAAAACCTCGCTTTGGACCCACTGACTTCTTCAGCCCCAAGGGTGAATATAGCTTCAAGGCGAAGAGCCTGTATGAACATTCTCTCGCAAAAGCAGACTCTTCATTTCCTGCCCCGAAGTGGACCAAAGCCACTTCCGCGACGACTCGAAAGTCGATTAATTTTGTGAAAGAATCGAAGCGGTTCAGCGGAACGGATTGGGACAACGCGCTAGAGATGGCGCACCTCATGAAACCGTCACCGGATGTGATTTTCTTCATGTCCGACGGACTGGATCGAAAGCTCAATGTTTCCTCAATTTTGAGCCACAGCAAACGACACGGCCGTCCCAAAATCAACTGCATCGCGATGCAGACCGCTGAAGGGAAAGAAAGCTTTGCCGAGTTGGCCAAAGGCTCGAAAGGCACCTTTACGATTGTGGACAAAGACGGCGAGTCGATTGACGGGTTCGATTACATCGAGAACCCCGAAAAGTATAAAGGCCGCCTCTAGCCAACAGCGCTTTCCCCAATATGAGGACAAGTGCAGCGAATCCGTGAAAACATCTCAAAAACGGGTTGCCAAACAAAATTTCTAACCTAATTTCGGTTCCGATCTGCACAACAATTTTTAAATCGCGGGATGGAGCAGTCTGGTAGCTCGTCAGGCTCATAACCTGAAGGTCGTAGGTTCAAATCCTGCTCCCGCAATCTCTTTAAACCCTCTAGCTCAATGAGTTAGGGGGTTTTTTGTTGCCCTGATCAGAATCGCGAAAATCGTATAAATACGGTATAAATGAGGGTTTTTACATCAAAACGGGTGACAAAACGGGTGACAAAAAAATGAACCGCTTTCCCAGCGCTCACCTACGCCACCTACGGCTGAGACTTCTGCCCCCGAATCAGCGCCACGCGAAAGCTGACACCGTAAAAGCTCTACGGACGCTCTCAGCAAAACAAAAGCGGGTCCTTTGAGAAAAAACGCCTGTTTCAGTGGCCGAT
>JAOFXR010000128.1 GCA_028047635.1 Verrucomicrobiales bacterium | reverse complement strand
GACCCCATCGAGGGACGCCCGGAGCGTGGCGATCCCGTATAAGTAAGTAATTCAGCGGGAGCATGATTAAATTGATCCGAATGCATCGAGTGAACCATGCACATGTCATCAGCGATCCCGTGAAAATGCGGCACCGCATCCGACATCCACATTCCGTTTTGGCCGACTTGCTTCCACTCACGCGGCGAGCCCATCAGTTTCGGAACACCGGAAGTGAAAGCGAACTCCTTGCCCTTAATGAACTCATCGGGACAGTCCTGATCATCGTGTTTGATCAGCTGTGGCTTGTAATCAAACATGTCGAGATTCGGAGGCGAACCCGTCATGTGCAGATAAATAACCCGCTTCGCTTTTCCGGGAAAATGCGGCTGCTTCGAAATGAGCGGGTCGGCTCCGGCAATCCCATCCCCCGCTAGCAACGAGTTCAGCGCAATGCCTCCGATACCGGCTGCGGACTGCTGAAGGAAATGGCGCCGGGTGCCGAGCTGAAGTTTTTCGAGGAATGGATTCATATCAGCGTTTCAGGAAGAGTTCGTCGAGATTGAGAAGGACATTTCCCACGACGGCCCACGCCGCGAGATCAGAAACGGAGGCACCTTTCGGTTCCGGCCCGATCGGGACCGTTGCCATCTCTTTGGCTTTATCCGCATCCGCTTCAAATTCAGTTTGGAGCGTTTCAAAAAGCATCGTGATTCGCGTCACTTCATCGTCGCTCGGCTCGCGGAGCAGCACCTCCCGCCATCCATATCGCACCTTCGCCTCCGGCGTTTCACCTCCGGATGAAACCATTTTTCTCGCCAACGCCTGAGCTGCCTCCACGTAGACAGGATCATTCAGCGTCACGAGCGCCTGAAGGGGCGTATTCGTTCTGATGCGGCGCGAGGAACAGATCTCACGATTCGGCGCGTCAAAGGTCGCCATGCTCGGATAGGGACTCGAACGACGCCAGGTCGTGTAAAGACCTCGACGGAACTTGTCTTCCCCTTCGCTCGTCTTCCAGTCCGTGGCTGAGCCAAAAGCCGCTTTCAACCCTAGATTCGGCTGTGGCGGATTGACGGGCTTCCCGTGCATCTTGTCACTGAGCAATCCGCTCACAAAGAGAGCCTGATCGCGAACCATCTCGGCCGAAACCCGAAATCGAGGAGCTCGTGCATAGAAGCGATTGAATGGATCTTTCTCGAGCAACTCAGGCGTGGTCATTGAAGCCTGCTGATACGTTGCTGACATGACGAGTTTCTTAAGAAACGCCTTTTGATCCCACCCACTTTCCTGTAATTCCATTGCGAGCCAATCCAGCAATTCAGGGTGCGAAGGGGGCTCGCCCTGCGATCCGAACTCTTCACTCGTCGGAACAATGCCGGAACCAAAAAGCTGCTGCCAGAGACGGTTCGCATGAACCCGGGCCGTCAGCGGATTTTCGTCATCGACAAGCCAGTGCGCCAGCGCGAGGCGATTGCGCGGGAGATCCTCACGCAAGGGGTGGGGCGGAGAATTTGGTCGAACGCCTTTCCGTGAGGGCCGAACCGCGAAGAGCGACGTTTTGGGCCGGGATCACTATCCTGATTGTTTCACGATGTGGATGGCTGGCGGCGGCGTCAAAGGTGGGTTCGAATACGGAGAGTCCGACGAGTTGGGCTTCAACGTCGCCAACAATGGCGTGCACATTCACGATCTCCAGGCAACGATTTTGCACCAGCTTGGTTTTGACCACGAGAAGCTTACTTATCACTTTCAGGGGCGGGACTACCGGCTCACTGATGTGCATGGCCATGTCGTGAAAGACCTCTTGGCGTAGCGGACTTTCTGTTTCTCCCCACGTAGTCATCACTCTCCGAGTGATGTTGGAAGCCTATCAGCAGTAGCTTCCTTGCTTTCTCGCTCGTTCGCGTGAGTCTCCGCCGCTTCTCTCGGAGATAGAAGCCTACGTTCTGAATATTATGGCACCTTGACGCCTCTCAAAGTGCCCTTGAAAAAAGATTCAGAAATTTGTTAACCTTTTCCTGCTGAGGGGCATTTGCTTACAGCAGAAGAAATGGTTTCCGAAACAACAGATCCCGATGCGGAGTTCGTGGCGTTACTAACTGAGCATCAGTCGGCGCTCAAGTTGTATGTGTCATCGTTGCTGCCGGGTGAACCATCTGCTGCCGATGTGACACAACAGGCGAATACGACGATCTGGAAAAAGCGCTCTGATTTCGAGCTGGGGACCAATTTTAAAGCCTGGATTTTTGCGATTGCCCGGTTTGAAGTTCTGAATTTCAGAAAGACTCAGGCGCGTGAATCACGTTTTGTCTTCAGTGACGAGCTTGAGCAACTCATTACTGAGGAGTTGCCGAAAGTGAGCGATGACCTCGACGCCCGCCAAGTCGCTTTGCGCTCTTGTTTGGAAAAGTTACGTCCCATGGATCGTGAGCTTATTTCGCATCGCTATTTCAGCGGGGATACTCTTCAGGGGTATTCTGACCAAGTCGGGCGGAGTGTGGGATCGTTGAAAGTTACCCTGCATCGGATACGGACCCGTCTCGCAAAGTGCGTTGAGTTGAATGTGGCGGCTGCGGAGAAAGGGGGGCGAGCATGAAAGAGTCCGCCCATGACAGCCTCTTTGACGACCTGCTTGAAGGTGTTATCAGCGAAGCCGATTTCCTGAAACTGGAAGCGGAAATGATCGTCGATGAAAATGTGCGAAGCGCCTACTATGAGCGATTAAAGCTGCATGTAGCACTTCAGACGGAGATGGAATCTTCCGATTTGATTCCGGGGAGTGCCTCGGTTTCAAGTTCCCCGCGGCGGCGCGTCGATGGATTGCTCTTGAGCTGTCTCGTCGCGCTTTGTGTGTTGATTGGTCTACTCGTTTGGAAGATGGCCGGAGAGAGGGAGGCTTATATTTCTCAGCAGGAAGAGTCGGTCGCGAAAGGTTTTGGCGTTCTCGCGAACGAGTCCAGTGATGCGAATTGGAAAGAGATAAGTTTGCTTGAGGGCGATCTGTTGCCAAGTGGTGCTATCGAGCTGGTTTCAGGAATGGTGAAGCTGGAGCTCTTCAACGGGGTTGATGTGGTTGCTCATGGTCCTGCGCGGTTCGAAGTTATTTCTGATTTTCAGCTCCGTCTCGTTGAGGGGAAAATTATGTGCCGCGTTCCTGAATTACTTCAAGGGTTTCGGGTGGAGATTCCATCAGGCGAGATTCTTGATTACGGAACGGAATTTGAGATCGAGATTGGTGACGGTTTTGAATCCATTGACGTCCTCACTGGTCTCGTTGAGTGGCACGGTGATTCAGGCGTTACGGAGCGCATCGAAGCGGGAAGCGGCGTAAAGATGAGCGATGCAG
>JAOFXR010000127.1 GCA_028047635.1 Verrucomicrobiales bacterium | reverse complement strand
TCATTAGTTCGATGAGAGAAAAGGCGGCGGTTTTTCGAATAAGCTTATGATTCATGATATATTAGGGTTCAATTTGGCGAACGGGATTTCCCGAACAGTTGATTTACCCGCTTATCGTGAGCCTTAAATGTTACCAATTGGTTACCGCCAAGTTCCCGCCTCATGAAATCATCGCCTGATCAGAAGAATCCCTGGAAAACGCATCAGACTCGACTCACCTACGAGAATCCGTGGATCAAGGTCTCGGAAAGCGACGTGACGACTCCCGGAGGAAGTCCCGGAATCTATGGCATCGTTCATTTTAAAAACCGGGCCATCGGAGTCATTCCCGTGGACGATGATGGAAACACCTGGCTCGTCGGCCAATACCGTTACGCCCTTTCCACCTATGAATGGGAAATTCCGGAAGGAGGTTGTCCAGAAGGAGAAATTCCTCTCGAAGCGGCCAAACGGGAACTGCGTGAGGAAACAGGTATCGTTGCCGCCAACTACGAATTGCTGGCGGATAACATCGCCCTTTCCAATTCTGTAAGTGACGAGCGGGCCACGATTTTTATAGCGCGTGGACTTACTTTCACCACCTCCTCGCCCGAAGACACCGAAGACCTCGCTATTCGAAAATTGCCGCTCACAGATGCGATTGAAATGGCTCTTAACGGGGCGATCACAGATTCAGTTTCTGTGATCGGGCTACTAAAAATGGCGGTAGCGCAGTAGCTCAGCCACCGCACTCCGCCATAAAGGGTTCAGCTCTCGCTGCAATAGCGCGAGTCGCTTTCTACATACCTGTCATGAGGCAGCCCAGCGCCAAGGCGACCCACGAAGCCAGGGCGACGTATAAGCCGTATCCGCCAATGACCGGCAGAGCGACTCCTAACGCGCCGAGCAAGGCGAGAATAAAAAGAACAAGCGAGATGCCCTACGTTTCAGGCGCTCAGCACCGATTGGTCGAAATTGATCGATTTGCCGGAGAACTGCTACAATTGCTGGATGGGAGCAACACCCGCGAGAAGCTCTCCGCAGTTATCGTCGAGAAAATTGCTTCAGGCGAACTTTCCGCGGAAACCAAAGAAGGCATCACACTTGAAGACGAAAAAGAAATCGAAGCAACCGCCTCGAGGCAAGTAGACATCCTCTTTTCCCAGTTCGCTGCCAACGGCCTCATATCAAGTTGAGCTATCTGCTGTCGTAGACTATCATTTCTGCCAATGTCAGATTCTTTCCAAATCCACTCCCTGATCATCATCGGGAAAAAGCCGGACACGCGGCAATTCATCCAGCTTCAAGACGAGACGAATAACGCACCCGCGGAAAAGATCAGCCTGATCGGGAATAATGGCACCGGCAAGTCCTCCCTGCTTTCTGATATCCAGAACCACTTTCAAGCGAGCCGGAAAAACAGAGAGACTAACATTGATACATCGAAAGCCACCAAACTGATTACCTCTTCACTTTCGATTGCGGGAGAACGCTTCCATCGAGTTTCTATTCACGCGGGTTCAAACACACTCGCCTTGAAGACATTTGTGGATTCAGAAGCGATTCAGAATTCACTGGAGCGCCTGCACACGACGGAGTCGCCCTTTAACGATTTGCTGGATTCACTACTCGAGAAAGAACACCCTGCAGTGACCGACGATAGAGAACTCGCAGAAGCACTTTACTTTCCTGATGATGGAGCGAGCGGGATCTGCCTCATGACAGAACTCGAACGCCATTTCTCAAGTCGACGAGATCAATTTCTGCTCTATCTCGGAGAGAAAACAACCCAGGAGAAAACCGTTTTCGAAGCCATCGCTGAATTCAGAGACGACACACCTAATCCGCTTGAAAGGCTTGCCGATCTCTGGAATGGCGCACTCGAGAAAACGGCAGGAATCACCTTTCACACCAATACAGCCACGTTTTCGTATTTGAAAGACTCCGCCGTGGTTGAATTGAACTCCCTAAGCCGGGCACTTCAGCAATTCCTGACCCGAACCGGGGTGATATTCCTGACCTTACTCGACAAAGGCAAAAAGCCCTCGCTCATCCTGATCGATGAACCCGAGGGAGGGCTTTCAACAGGACTGGCGGACAGCTTTATCACTATCATTCAAGAGCTATCCAAAGACCAAAACCTGCAGCTAATTGTCGCCACCAAAAACCCTGACATCGCTGCCATTTCACCCACGCAGTTCATATTCGAGCTCGCACTTTCCCACGAAGGAACTCGCATCATAAACTCCGAACCGGAGCTACCGCACAAGGAAGCAACCAACGCATCCAATGAGCTTGAATCCCCCCCTGCGAAAAAGGTCAATTTGGCAAAACTCAAGCGCGCCATTGAAGCAACCGACGACCAGGATGAGCTCGCCAATCTCGTCGACGAGCTCATGAGCCTGCGAAAGCTTTAACAGCCAGTCGCATGCACATCCTTATCGCGAGCGACAAATTCAAAGGCTCTCTCACCGCAGTTGAAGCCAACGCGGCCATTGCCGGGGGGCTCAGGAAAGGCTCTCCTAAAACGCTTGTTATCGAATCGATACCGATCGCAGATGGTGGAGACGGTCTCGTCGCCACCCTCGTCGCCGCAACCGGAGGCACAACGGAATCCATTGAAGTCACCGGCCCTCTTGGAGCACCCACCAACGCGATCGTTGGCTATTTACCCGGCAAAGAAACCGCAGTCATCGAAATGGCGGAAGCTTCCGGAATTACTCTTCTCCCGACCGAACAACTCAATCCCACCCTTGCCTCGACCTACGGCACGGGAGAAATGATTCAGCACGTAATTTCCCGTGGCTGCAAAAAAATCATCATGGGGATCGGCGGCAGCGCCACCAACGACGGCGGCACAGGAATGGCAAGCGCACTGGGCTTCCAATTCCTTGACTCTCATTCCAACCCATTGGAAAACCTTCCGGCCCAACTTCTTCAAGTCGACTCCATCACTGAACCGAATAACCTGACATTACCGGAAATCATCATCGCCTGCGATGTTACCAACCCGCTCCTCGGCCCTGATGGGTGCACCCGAATTTACGGCCCCCAAAAAGGAATCACGGCAGAGGACCTTGAAGAACATGAATCAAAGCTCAGCCATCTCGCGACTCTCTGCGGAGAAAAAGGGAGGAAAGCCGCTTGTGCCCCGGGCGCAGGAGCGGCGGGAGGCCTCGGATTTGGAAGCATCGTCTTTCTAGGCGCCGAACTCACCCCCGGTTTCGACCTCGTCGCCGAACTACTTGGCCTTAAAGCAGCAGTGCAGTCGGCGGATCTCATCATCACAGGCGAAGGCAAACTCGATGCGCAATCCCTTCTTGGAAAGGGCCCCGGCAGTCTCGCGCGACTCGCA
>JAOFXR010000126.1 GCA_028047635.1 Verrucomicrobiales bacterium | reverse complement strand
CGCGCTGTCGATTCAGGGGGAACTAGTTCCTGCTGCGGCACTCGAGCATCTGATTCGCAGGGGAGCCGGGTGGCTCGTTTCTGAAACGGACGGGGGGACCCAATTTGATTCGAGTCCCATTGGATTTTATTTCGCGAAGTTGTGGTATTTCGAAAAACTTTATCCGCTCGTTTGGACTGTTGAAGCGCTCTCGCACGTAAGCGGTCTCATCCCCGCAACGTGTGCAGAGGAAGACTGAGATTCTCTAGCGGGGAATCGGTGGAGGTGAAATACGCTCGGAAGAGCCACCACTTCCTGAAGGAATGTTGATCGGAGGTTTAGTTGGATCCGGTTTTGAAGTGACGGCAGGTGCCTCTCTCATTCCTGAGGCGGACGGCACGTTGGGAGTAGGCGGCTGGGTGAGCGCCGGAGGATCAGGAATTCCATCATCCATCACAGGGGTGCGTGTTGCCGCGACGGGGGGTAACTGAGTCACAGGGCGGCCGGAGGGATCGACCGGGGTGTATGTGGGCGCGTCACCGGGAATCATCTGCGGCTGGGTTGGAGTCGTGTAAGGTGGTGCGCCGACGATACCGGTTTGGCCTGGAGGATTCGCCGTGATGCCCGGTTGGGGTGGCATCGACTGGGTGGGTATAGAAGTGGTCATTCCACCCTGAGAAGGCGATACTGAATCAATAATGCGGGGCTGCCCGTCGCTTCGTGCGTTTTGACCATGATAAACCCACACGGTTCGCAGGACTTGGCCACTGGTGGCGGAAATGTAAATTTTACCAACGACTCGACCGCTCGCGTCGATGAGTTGGAGGCGCCACATCGGATCCTGTGAAAACTCCCGCGCTCTGAGTAGGTAGTCGCAGCTGTCGAATGCCATTTTTGCTTTCCGGGCCTCGCCTTCCGCCACAGTGAACGCCGCCACGCTATCGAGCCTGATTTGATACGGGCTGAAGTAGCCAACGGGAACATCTCTCGGGTAGCGAATTTCATCCGGCCCCATGTCACGGGCGTTTCCACTGCTGTCTGCGCCGAATGTATAGAGGAGTCGTGGGGCGCGCTCATCGTAGGATGAAATCTGCCACGCCGAAGGCTGAGGGACCCCACGTGTAGCATAGACTTCGGCGACCCACTGAACAGACTGAGGACCGAATCGGCTCGAAACAATCCCCAATGCTTCCCGAACGGATAGGTCTGACCGTTGAGCAAAGGTCGAAGTTGCCGGGGCGAAGGTGACTAGCAAAACAAATAGAATGAGGAGATTACGAAGTTTCATTGGGCAGTGGATTTCGATGAAAGCGATGCTTCAGCATACTATACGAATGAGAATTGTGGAGTCTTAGCGGTAAAACTAATACAGATATCTTAATTAATCAGGCATAAAATGAACTGAAATGCTTTTTCGATTTCTGCTACTCACTGTTACTGCCTTTGGTATCAACTCCGGAGTTTTGAATGCTCAATCCTCGTCGGGTCCTCTAATTATGATTGATCCGGGGCATGGCGGAACGGCCATGGTTGGTAGTTTGAGAGAACGTTGCAACAGCTCCTCGAACAATGCGGTTTCTCCCAGTGGCTTGAAGGAAAAGGACCTCACTCTCGAATTCAGCCGCATTCTTCGGGACGAGCTTCTCCTTGAGGCGAACCGAAGTGGTCCGGCAATTACGGTGGGGCTGACTCGTGACCGGGATGTGAATGTCAGCTTTATCGACAGGGCGGCAGCCTGCAATTTCGCAACCACGGCCTGCGTTGTGAGTATTCACTTTAATGCGGGTGGTGGCGGCAAGGCGACAGGAAGTCTCGCGCTGATCTCGGATCGTAAGCGCAATCGCAATTACGAACTGGACTACGACTTTGGAAAAGGGCTCGCCTCGGCCTGCAATGCGGGCGTACGGTAATTTGTTCCCGGGGCGAAAAGTCGTGGAGTAATCACCGATGGCCACCTGCACGGTGGGCCTGTTTCGAATTTCTTCTTTCAGCTCGCCCGGCAGAAGGCCCTAGGGAAAGTGCCGCGTTGTTTTCTCGAGATCGAGTTCATCGACAATCCGAAAGTAGAAGCAGCGCTTTTGAAAGGAGACCGCGAGGCGAAATTTCGGGCGATCGCGAAGCCGATAGTCGCTTATCTGCTTAACTATGTGGAGCCCCGGGCTGGCCGGCGATGACCGGGGCCTTCTTTACTTCAGGGAGAGCGTCTTCAGTCGCTTCTTTGTGGCATCGGTAATGGTATCGACGATAACGAAGTAGTAGCCGGTTTCCCCGTTCAGAGATGAGGGTAAAAGTATCAGTCGAATCTCGTGGGCCGTCAGCGCCTCCGCCGGCATATTCACGAAAATAACGGAGCTTCTGTTTCTCTTTGGAGACGCCGGCGATGGATACTTTTATTGATTTCCACTGCTGAGGTCTCTGCACAGAGGTAAGTTCTCCATTTACCATTTCGTCAAAGCCTTGATCAGGAATCGAGGTAAGCGCCTGAAGCGGAGCTGCAAAACCAAGGATGGTGACGACTTCGAAAGGGGAGTCAGGATCGGGATTCCGATAGCGAACCCCGTAGGAGCCGTCTTTGAGAATCCATAACTCCGGTTTCCCCCACTTCTCTGCGAGTGCATGGGAGACGAGGTGGGGAATCGTGACCCCATCGAGCGTTTCAGTCTCCTCTCCCGAGGAGAATATCACGCCTCTTCGTTCATTCCATTTCGCGTAGGAAGTTCCGGATTCCTTCGCTACTCCGGTTAGGGATGTAAAAATGAGGGCGATAACTGTGTAGGGGATGACTTTTATAACCGGAATTAAACATTCGAAATGTGTCAGCAAAAACACGATGTATCTAGAACCAAATTCGATTCCTGCGCTGCTCTGCGTTCGGCAGCGCCTGAGCGGTTCCCAGGGCGATGCGATTGGCTGACCAGGCAGCGACTGCGGCGTCGAGCAAATCATCAGGGGGAATTTTTCCTTTTTCTTCGTCGAGATAGGTGGGAAGAATGATCCCTGCGTGTTTGAGGAGCTCGATTCGCTCCTGTTGTCCATTCCAGGTTTTCTTCGAATACTCAAGTGGGCTGGACTTCAAACAGGAAAAACAGACTTCGGGATGAGTTTCGTAGATCCTCGAGTCGGCATGCGACACTGCATCTGCTTCCCTGATATACTTCATTAGAGCGAAACTCTGGATATTGATTCCCCTCTGGTAGCGCCGTCGCGATTCCTGATTGGCCTCGCGGTAGTCACTCCACTTCGGGTCGAGGCAAAAAGAGGGTGGGGTAGGAAAGACACTGCTGCTTCGACCGCCGATTAGTTTTCTCGCTTCCGTGTCGGCCTTACGAGGCTCGCCTTCCTCAAGGCCAATCGGGACATCGATCGCAATGACCTCTGGCTTTTTCTGTTGGGAGATCGCTTCGATGGAGTCAAAGATCTCGATCTCAG
>JAOFXR010000125.1 GCA_028047635.1 Verrucomicrobiales bacterium | reverse complement strand
CGCCGCCGCCATTAACTCCTCAGCTTCCCGTTTCACCCCCGCCTCGCCTGCTTCGTCTGCTTCGTCTGCTTCGTCTGCTTCGTCTGCTTCGTCTGCTTCGTCTGCAGCTTCCGCTAAAGTCTTAGAATCCAGTTCTTCAGGGGCCTCTCCCAGCCTACCTGAGGAAAGTAGCGAAATCTCCGGTATTGCTGCCATCACGGCTTCAGACTCTTCGTTCTCCTCAGGCTCCTCAGGCTCCTCAGGCTCCTCGGAGGGAAGCTCCGGCGCAGCCTTTTTAACTTTTTTAACGACTGATGCTTCAACGTTTACCGCTTTCTTTATTTTTGGAACCTCGCTGGAAACGATCACTTTTGGAATCTCAGCTGGTTCTACCGGATCAACTTTAGCAACCTCATCAAGAGGCGGGAAAGGAGGAGGAGAATCGTCCTCACCTGGGCCATCAGGACTATCAATCGGGGCCGACTTTACCTCTTCCAATGGCGAGGAACTGCCTTTTTTATCAAGAATTAACTGAGCATCTTCATCTGCAGTATTAAGAACCACGTCTTGCGCTACTACAACTTGAACCTCCGGAGAAGCATCCTTTGCTTCAGGTTCCTCATCCCACCACTTCTCGATCGGATCAATGATCTCGACGTCATCTGGCTTGATTGATATCTCAGCGCCTTCAGACAATCCCGGCTGGGATGTTCGTTCTGCCTCTGATGGTGAGTCCGCGGATCCCTCCTTACCGCTTGCCTTGTCCATCATTGATCTGTTAACAGTTAGATTAGCAATACAATCACTCTTTCATCACAATGCGCAAACTGATCCTCAAACCTCATTACAGAGATACCGTTTCTTTCATATTTTCCATCCCCATCATTCTTGCTGTTTCACTATCAGCTCAGGACTCGGTTAACTTTCCTACCATTGGTGAAGTGATCCGGACCGATAACGAAATAGACCAACTCATTGCCAAGGATGCGAAAATCGAAGTCCTATCTTCCGGATTCATTTGGTCAGAAGGCCCTGTCTGGGTTCCTGAAAAATCTCATCCCCACGGTGGTTTCATCCTTTTCTCTGACATTCCCAACAATCGCGTCGTCCGCTGGGACGAAGGAAAAGGAGCCGAGACCTGGCTGAAACCCTCCGGTTACACCGGACAATCGGCCTATGGAGGCGAACCCGGATGCAACGGCCTCATCCTCGATGCCAAGGGCCAGCTCATTTCCTGCGAACACGGTGACCGCCGTCTCTCAGTGCTCACCGAAGGTGGTGGCAAACGCACCCTCGTCGACAATTACGAGGGCAAGCGACTCAACAGCCCTAACGACGTTTGCCTCGGCGCTGACGGAAAGACGCTCTACTTCACCGATCCCCCTTACGGCCTACCTGAACGCTGGGATGATCCTCGACGTGAACTCGATTTCTGTGGCGTTTACCGACTTGATAGAAAAGGAAAAATCACCCTGCTGACTGAAGAAATGACTCGCCCCAACGGGATTGCCTTTTCTCCCGATTTTAAGACCCTATACGTGGCTCAATCAGATCCCGAAGCCGCCATCATCAAAGCATTCCCCGTCAAAGAAGACGGAAAGCTCGGTGAAGGGCGTGTTCTTTATGATGCAACCGACCTCGTTAAGAATGGACTGCCAGGACTCCCCGACGGTTTAAAAGTGGATCAGGCAGGCAACCTCTGGGCAACTGCACCCGGAGGCGTCCACATCCTCTCCCCTGAAGGCAAATTGCTCGGGCGAATCTCCACCGGAGAAAAGACAGCCAACTGCACATGGGGAAATGATGGAACCGTTCTCTACATCACTGCGGACATGTATCTTTGCCGCATCCAAACGCTAACCAAGGGCGCCAGCTGGTAATCAACTCAAGCCCCTTACTTCTCCTGCAGTCCGCAATGCCGCCTTGCGGGAGCGCTTAAGCTTTGGCATCCTTCTCCTATGCATCAGTTAGTGCGTTTTCTCCTTCTTTCTCTTTTTGCCCCCGTCCTCTTTGCGGCCGATGACTACGAGATCGCCGATGGTCTTGAAATGATTCCGGCAACCACGCCCGGTCTCGTTCGCCATCCTGTCATGGCGAACTACGATGACCAGGGCCGTCTTTTCGTTGCTGAAAACGCAGGACTCAACTTAAACAAAGAGGAACTTCTCGCTCAAAAGCCAAATTTTATCAGGCTCATCGAGGATACCGACAAGGACGGCGTCTTCGATAAATCGACGATCTTTGCTGACGGGCTTACTTTTCCGCAAGGCGCTCTCTGGGTTTACGACTCGCTCTATGTGATGTCGCCGCCGAGCCTCTGGCGTTTTGCGGACAAAGATGGTGACGGCGTTGCTGAAGTAAGAGAGGAGATCGCAACGGGTTTTGATTTCACTGGCAATGCAGCCGACGTGCACGGCCCTTTTCTCCACCCGAACGGCAGGCTCTACTGGTGCCACGGCCGTAAAGGGTTCGCAGTTCCTGACAATGACACAGGGCAGATCATGGAAACGGGAAAAGGCGCTCGTGTCTGGTCATCCCAACTCAGTGGCGGAGAAGTAACCGCATTTGCCGGAGGTGGAATGGACAACCCCGTCGAAGTTGACTTCACGGAAGAGGGCGAGATTCTTGGAACGGTAAATTTGTTTTACGGCCGGCCTCGGGGAGACACGCTCACCCACTGGGTGCATGGCGGTGCCTACCCGCGCTACGACCAGCAACTCGTCATCGATGAGTTCAAAAAAACCGGCGCCCTCCTTCCTCCGGTTCACAATTTCGGGCACATCGCCATTTCGGGAATGTGTCGATACAGAGGCACCGCGCTCAATCCCGAATGGAATGACAACTGGCTCATTTCACACTTCAACACATCCAAAATCACCCGAACTGTCACCAAACGAAAGGGAGCGAGCTTCATCGCCACCAAGACCGAAACGATACTCAAATACAATAAGCCGGACTCTCATTTTACTGATGTGTTAGAAGATCGCGAAGGCGGCCTTATTGTCGTCGACACCGGAGGGTGGTTCCGTATCGGCTGCCCTAACTCACAAATCGCGAAACCTGAAATTTCGGGCGGTCTCTATCGGATTCGCTCCAAAAATTCCACCGCTGAAAAACCGCGAGCAATGCCCGATTGGCCGCGTTTCACCAGCGAAGACGCATCCGGTTTTCTCGATGCTCCTGAGTTCTGGATTCGTGACCGCGCCATTACCGAACTCGCCGTGAGAGGCGACCCGGCATTCCCTGAACTGAAACGTATCCTGCAAAGCCCGGACTCCTCCGTGATGGCTCGCCGCAATGCCATCTGGACACTGACACGGATGAAATTTTCCGAGGCGACCGACTTACTTTACGCCGCTCTCACCGACCCGAGCCCCAGTGTCAGACAAACCGCCTGCAACGGAATCCAAGTGACCCGAAGCTGGCAATCCATCGCCGCGAATGAACCTGCGGAACGGCAGATCGAGCTCGATCGGAACAAGACCATCAGCGGA
>JAOFXR010000124.1 GCA_028047635.1 Verrucomicrobiales bacterium | reverse complement strand
GCCGGAGCCGAAGCGCCCAGGGACCGAGTCATCGACGGGAAGGATGTCTGGCCTGTCCTAACCGGAGAGGCGAAGACGCCTCATCAGAACTTTTTCTACCATCGCGTCAATGCACTCCAGGCGATTCGTTCGGGTGACTGGAAGCTTCACGTCAATGGCAACAAGCCTGTGGCTCTGCACAACCTGGCAACCGACATTGGAGAGAAGAAGAACGTTCTCGCGCAGAATCAGGAGATCGCGAAGCAACTCCTCGGGGAGATCGCGAAGTTCCAGAGAGACATCGCAGAGAACAGTCGGCCGGCTGCATTTGTGAAGAACCCCAAGCCTTTGGCGAAATGATGCCTCGCCTTCTCCTTAGTATTCTATTGTTTGGATCGATCTGGGGATTCGGGCAGATTGCCTCCGCGGAGACAATTGCAGAGAAGCCGAATCTGATCATCATCTTCACGGATGACCAAGGCTACGGCGATCTGAGCTGTTTTGGTGGAAAGCATGTCTACACGCCCAACATCGACCAGATGGCAAAAGAAGGAGCGCGGCTGACCAGTTTCTACGTGGCAGCACCGCTCTGCACGCCTTCACGCGCCGCATTGATGACGGGATGCTATCCGGCCAGGATTGATATGGATGTGCCATCCTCGCTCGAGATCAAGATGAAGCACATTCCGGCGGGGCGGAAATTTCCTGTGTGTCTGGCAGGCGATGGACGAGGGTTGAATCCAACGGAACTGACCATTGCCGAGGTTGCTCAATCCGCTGGATACAAGACCGGAATGTTTGGGAAGTGGCACCTGGGTGATCAGCCTGAGTTCCTGCCGACTCGACAGGGCTTTGAAGAGTTTTTTGGGATTCCCTACAGTCACGATATTCATCCCAAGCACCCAAGGCAGAAGTTCTTCAACTTCCCACCGCTGCCACTTTTGGAAGGCGAGAAAGTGATCGAGTTGGAACCCAATGCGGACTTCCTGACCCGGCGGATCACCGAGCGTTCTGTCGACTTCATCGAGCGAAACAAGGACGATCCCTTTTTTCTCTACGTGGCTCACCCCTTGCCTCATGGACCACTTGCTGCATCTCCCCAGATCAAGAAGGAGTATGCGGAGCAGTTGAAAGTGAACGGCGCCGGCAAGCCGGGGATTTTCCCGACGACGATCTATGAGATCGATTGGTCCGTGGGTGAGATTCTGAAGACGCTCAAGGAGCAGGGGATCGATGAAAACACCATCGTGTTGTTCACGACGGACAACGGTCCATCCAAAGGTTCCGCCAAACCACTGAGCGGAAAGAAGGGGAGCACACTGGAAGGCGGCCAACGCGTTCCTACCGTCGTCCGCTGGCCCAGGGGCATCCCGGCTGGTAACGACAGCGACGAGGTAATCACCGCCATGGATATTCTCCCAACCTTTGCCAAGCTCGTCGGTGCCGAGATTCCTGATGATCTCGTGATCGATGGGAAAGACATTCTCCCAACGTTGGCCGACGGAGCGAAGAGTCCCCACGAATATTTCTTCTACGCGCACTGGGGCATCCTCGAAGCCGTGCGTTGGAAGTCCTGGAAGTTGCGCATCGTCGATGGCAAGGAGGCGCTCTATGACTTGGACAAAGACATCGGTGAGAAGAAGAATCTTGCGGGCAATCACCCGGAGATCGTAGCGCAGTTGAAGACTGCGATGCGAGGATTCGAAGAAGAGATGGAAGCCAATGTCCGTCCTGCGGGAGAAGTCGAAAACCCGGTTCCGCTGACGAAGTAGCTCGTATTCTTTGGCAGCGTCGGCTCCTCAGCTTCCGGCCTCGCGATACATTTCGCCCAGTCGAGTCAAATCGCCTTTTGCGTCGACCAAGGCCTGGGCTCGACCCGGCTTGAAATTGAAATAGGCATATCGCTCGATGTATCTTTCTCTTTCGAGGAAGCGAAGGGATTCCTTGAGGAATTTCTCGTTCTCTCGTTCGTCACCACTCCATCCGTTGAACTCCGTTACCCAGATGGGAAGATCATAGGTTTCCGCGAGATTCTCCAAGGTCCGCTCGAAGGCGGAGACGTTAATATTGTAGTAGTGAAAGGCGATGAAATCCATGTGGAGCCCTTTGTCCTCGGCCTTCTTCATGAATTCCCGAAACCATTTCATGCCGCTTTCACCCGAGCAGGCGGGGCTGCCGAGCCGCAGGTTCTTCTTCCTGGCCAAGGCTTCCAACTGCGGCCAGAGTTTTACGGCCGCGTCGACCTTTACGTTTCCCTGCTTGGCGCGTTCGGGTTCATTGAAGCCCAAGAGGTGGGTCACTCCCTTCCGCTTCCCGATTGCTCCTAGTTGCTTCATATTCCCAGCCCCCTTGATCATGGGGACGAACTCCGCAGCCTTGGACTTTCCTGGATTCGGAGTCCAATTATAGTACCAACTGGCTCCAAAGAGCTTGTGGAAGTCAGCCGAACCGCCCGCCCAGCCTTTCTTGGACTCATCTCCACCTGCGGCTTTGGTCAGGGCTGGTAGGGAGCCAGCGGCAGTGGCGGCGAGAAATTGGCGGCGATGCATGAGGTCAGGGTTACAGATTGCGAAGGATATCTCTTTTCCAAGCACTGACAAGAATTCTCCATTCTAACGGCAGGAATCCCCATGATCGTGGGAAGACGACCAAATTTCGGTGTGGATTTCGAATATGGACGCTTTGATTGGTCAAAGTGATAGTGAAACATCTGTATACGCCGTCGAGTGTCGACCGCTGCTGCACGGACTCAATTCATTCCCTTTTATGAACCCCTCGATTAAAGCTTTCTTCAGTCTCGCCATGGCGCTTGCGGTCTTCACGGGCGGGCTGGTCGGAAGCGAAAGGGAGGATCGGCCGAATATCATTCTCGTTCTGACCGATGACCAGGGATACGGGGATCTCGGGCGTCACGGACATCCTCTTTTGAAGACGCCGCACATGGATCAGCTCCATGATGAGAGCGTGCGATTCAAGAATTTCTATGTGAGCCCGTCCTGTTCGCCGACCCGCGCCGCGCTCCTGACCGGAATGCATGAGTTTCGCAATGGAGTGACGCACACCCTTCAACCCCGCGAGCAATTGTATCTCGATGCGGTCATTCTCCCGCAGCTATTGAAATCAGCAGGATACCGCACTGGCTTCATCGGGAAATGGCACCTGGGAAACAAGGGAGATTACGCTCCGGGCCAACGCGGTTTCGATTGGTGTTCGACCAATGTCGGTGGTCCCCGCGTCCACTTCGATCCGGTCATGATTCGGAACGGAAAGAGACAGGAAGAAAAGGGCTACCGAGAGGATCTTTTCTTCGACGATGCCATGGCCTTCATTGAAGAGAGCGGGGATCAGCCTTTCTTCTGTTATCTCGCGACCTATTCTCCTCATTCTCCGCTCGCGGCGCCCGAGCCATTTGTTGCACCATTTCGAGGCAAGGTGAGCGATGATGAAGCGGCTTATCTCGGAATGGTCGCCAACATCGATTTCAATGTGGGGCGTCTCATGAAGTTCCTG
>JAOFXR010000123.1 GCA_028047635.1 Verrucomicrobiales bacterium | reverse complement strand
CATGCGCTTCCGTTGAGCCTCGTAGAATTTCGCCATGAAAGGCTTTTTTCGGCTATCGAAATGTTGATCAGCCCAGTCACGCGGCGTCACAAACATCGGTGAATCGTGAACGCTTAGTTTGATTCCCCCATGATCTGAAGCAAAACGGCGAATGCGTTTTTCGAGAAGGAAGTCATAAAACTCACAGACGTGAAAGTCGTCGAATCCTTCCTCACTCAGGGTTTTCAGGATTTGAGAAATCGTTTGTTCCCGGTCGTAGCGAATGATCTCGACTTCATAGCCGTTAGAGCGGAGCTCCTCTGCAAACGCCCGAATCGAAGCCCGATGCAGGACAATCTTCTGGCGATGAAATCGCCCCGGACTCGCGTGAGGATCGCCGAAAAAGAGAGTGTCCTCGATCAACCTGACCTCACGGTTTTTCGAAATCGCGGGATGTGGATCAAACAGCTGGTGAGGAAAAATAAGAGTGAGTTCGCGGGCCATCTCGCATAGTTACGACTGCGGAAGTCGTTCCGTTTGGTTGCGATGCGATTTGAGCAGGATAGGACCTAGCCTAATCGATAATGAATCAAACGAAAAGAGGGTGGGATTATCCGCTGCGCCGATCTCTCCGAGCGTCTGCGTCGCTGGCGCTTTGGCAGACCTCTTCGTTCGTTGCACTCACTTCGAGTCGAACAAGCAGGGCCGGCCTTCCGGTTCTCATCCGGTCCTTCGCCATTGGTGTTTAAAGCAGAGAGGGTGGGATTCGAACCCACGGTACCTTGCGGCACTTCGGTTTTCAAGACCGACGCATTCGACCACTCTGCCACCTCTCCATTAAGTGATTGGGATTCCTTGCGGAAACACCCAAAGGTCGGCGCGAATCTACACGGATGATTTTGATTTTCAACAATCTCTATGCCTCTCGGGGCATTTTTTTGCGTTTAAAGCGCTCGCGAGTCTTCAAACCCTCGAATCCAGCTGAAATACCTGACCGGAAAGATGAGGCGATGTCTGCAAAAATACGATGAAACGAGCGGCTTCTTCGACGGTGTTGAATCTGCCCAGCGCATGTTTGCCTTTTGCGGCTTCCCTTGCGGCGTCGGAGAGAGGCGCCGTCATGCGGGTTTCGAGAAAACCGGGAAGGACGCAATTGGCTCTGATATTTCGTTTTCCGAGTTCGAGGGCGTAGCTTTTGGTCAGTCCGATGAGCCCTGCCTTTGAGGCAGCGTAGGCGGTTTGCCCAAGGGGCGGTTTGATCGCCGAATACGATCCGATATTTACAATATGACCGCAGCGGGCCCGCATCATTAGCACGGCGGCGGCTTGAGAGCACAGTTGAGCGCCTTTGAGATTGGTATCAATCACGGTGCTCCACTCCTGAGGCGTCTGTTTGAGAAGCAAACCGTCGCGAGTTATCCCGGCGTTATTAACGAGTAGATCAACTCGGTTCTGGGCATCAAAAAAGGTCTCAACGGACTCCGAAGAAGTCACGTTGAGCTCTTTTCGTCCCGGCGCGAGAACATGGAATCCCGATTCCGTGAGCTGCTCGGCGAGGATGATTGCGAGATCGCCTTCGCCGCCGGTGACTATGGCTACTGGTTTCGGGTGTGTGCTCAAGCCTTACAGTAGCAGTGGCTGCTAACAGAATCTGCTAAAAAGGGTCAATGTGAGCGAGCTGAATCCTGATTAGTCGAAAACGCTTTTCGGGGCCTTAATGAAGGGATCCTGACTTGCTTTCACTTGTGCCTCTGCTTTCTCAGCTGCTTCAAGCTTTGGATTGGGTGGAGTGACCCAGTTAGGATCAGCGACAACCGCGTGTTCTTCGTATTTAAAGTGAGTACGGCCAATTTGGCCTACGTAGCGAATCGCCTCTGTTACCGGCACATTCCGGACGGACATGGTGATCAATGTGTTTTGACGTTGCTCGGGCGTGCCTTTGTAAATGATGTTCGGTCGCAGCTTTCCTTCGGTCAGTTCCTCCGTACGAGCAGCGAGGTATTCGAGCACATCGCCGATGGGAGCTTCTTTGAAGTTCACCTGGGGGATGATAATTTTTGCGAGGTCGGTTTCGATGTTTTTCTTCGAACCCAGCCCCCGGGCAACCGCGGATTTGCTTTTGATCATGTAGCTGCGCGCATGAGGCGAGCGGGGGTTGGCGCGAACCGCTAGCTCAAATCGAGCGAGCGCTCCTTCGTAGTCGCCCGCATCATAGAGACGAACGCCTTCGTCGTAGGTGGCCTTGAAGCTCTGTGCGTTGGCTGATACACAGGGAACGAGTAGGGCGAGGGCGATGAGAGGCAAAACGATCAATGAGGTAGATTTTATCATGGTCTTGGAGATGGGGTGTAGTTTTAATGCTGCGAACTTTATTCCCGCCTTTCGACGTGTGTTTTGACTAGCGGAGGCATCGTGAGATGTGTTCCGACTGTCGAGGAAATTGACCACAGACACGCTTGATTCCCTTTTAACGTATCAAAAAATCTAAGGGGTGTAAACGCAAATGCGTTATAAGGAGCGAAACACGAATGACTCTCCAAGGGGATTGGTATTGTGTGTCTTTCGCAAACTTAAGAAATGGAACTTTTTAATGCTTTTGTGGACGAATCACCGCTTTGCCCTTACTTTTTTTAAAATTTTCATTCACGAAATTCATGATTGATCGATTTATCATTTCAATCAGGTCGAGTTCTGCGGTTTTCTGCGTGGCCATTGCTTTACCTGTATTATCTTTCGTTTTGGGAGGTTCCGTTTTTGCTCAGGCTCCCTCTGCGGCGAGCTATGCAGCCGATCCCTCGGCCGAAGCGGGCATGACGACTGGCGTCCCAACGGCGATCAATCAAGGCATGACGAATCGTCAGGCGGAGATGATTCAGGTGAGAACTTCTGCTCAAGGAGCCATGGGTGAAGCAACGGCGGCTTCAATGTCCCGTTCGGCAGACCGCAGTATTGAGGAACGCAATCGGGTGAAGGCAGTTGAATCAGCCCGTGAAGTCAAAATGACGAAGCGTGAAATAGCGAACCGGATGAAGTGGGAGCGCGCTGCGACGGCTTACAATAAGGTTAGCTCGAATGACATGTCGACCTGGAAGACTTCGACTGGAAATGTCAGAGTGGAGCGCAATGTCCCTGATGCGTTTATCACCGCTTTGATTGCAGAGGAAGAGCGGGATGCCGCGGCGGAAGCAAATCAGAAAAAGGGGCTTTTCGGACGGAAGAACAAATCGTCCGAAGGCGGATTTCTCAGTAACATCAAAGCGCCTCGTATACCGGTTCCCCGGCTTCCTTTTGTAGGCGGTGGACGAGGCGGTGGACGAGGTGGTGAAGAGGCGGTTGAGAGCGCCACGGTTTCAGAGGCAGGCAATGAGCCCAGCTTTCAGAAGACGAATTCACCTCCTGCGCCCCAGCCTCAACCGCAGCGAATCACTTCCAATACGGCACCTACCAAGCCGGGAAGTATTCCACGGATTTCAGGTGCTGCTTTAGTTGATGGGTATTCGCCAGTGAACAAAACCGAGG
>JAOFXR010000122.1 GCA_028047635.1 Verrucomicrobiales bacterium | reverse complement strand
CTCTTGATCCCGTCCAAACCAATATGGTTTTTGTCTCTCTCCCGAAGGAACAGCGAGAGGATCTGATACGCTTTTTTGAAGCCAAAGGGATTCAGATTGGCGGGTATGTAGAAGGGAAACTCCGCATCGTGACTCATCTCGATGTCTCTTTTTCCGATATCGACGAAGTGATCTCGACTTTCCGGGAGTGGGCAGGCTAACATAACGACCATATATGGATTACGGCGAACGCTCCCTTATCATTCACGAACAGCTTCGCGGCAAGATCGCGGTCAGTTCCAAACTCCCGATTGATTCTCAGGACGATCTTTCGATTGCCTACACGCCGGGCGTGGCGCGGCCTTGCGAGGTGATTGCAGAGAACCCGGATCGGGCGAGGGATTTGACGATGAAGGGAAATTCGGTGGCCGTGGTTTCTGATGGGTCTTCCGTGCTTGGGCTGGGAAATATTGGCCCTCTTGCGGCGATTCCGGTGATGGAAGGGAAAGCCGTTCTTTTCAAACAGTATGCGAATATCGATGCCTGGCCGATCTGCGTGGACACCTAGGATTCAGAAGAAATTATTGAGACGGTGCGTCGTATCGCTCCAGTTTTTGGAGGGGTGAATCTTGAGGATATTTCCGCGCCGAGATGTTTTGAGATCGAAGATCGATTGCAGGATCTTGGAATCCCCGTTTTTCATGACGATCAACATGGAACCGCCATTGTCCTTCTCGCGGCAATGCTGAACGCCGCCAAAGTGATTGGGAAAGACCCTGCAGACTTGCGCATCGTCATTAATGGCGCTGGTGCTGCCGGAACGGCGATCGCAAAGTTGCTACGCTGTATCGATCAAGACCCTAAGGTGTGCACCCCTGTGACTGACGTCATTATCTGTGATAGCAAGGGAGCGATTCACAGCGGGCGCGATAATTTGAATCCGCAAAAACAAGCGCTATTGAGATTTACGAACCGTGATGACCAAAGCGGGGACCTGAAACAGGTGCTCGAAGGAGCGGATGTTTTTGTGGGTGTTAGCAAAGGGAATCTCATCGACCGGCACGACGTGAAACGAATGGCAGTGAATCCTATTATCCTTGCGATGGCCAATCCCACTCCTGAGATCATGCCGGATGAAGCGAAAGCGGGAGGGGCCGCTGTCGTGGGAACGGGGCGCAGCGATTTCCCCAATCAGGTGAACAACGTCCTCGCGTTCCCGGGGATCTTTCGCGGTGCGCTTGATGCGCAGGCGAAGCAAATTACGCCGGAGATGAAAATAGCGGCGGCGCACGCCCTTGCAGGAGCAGTGGATAATTTGAGTGCGGAGAAAATTCTCCCGTCACCATTGAATCCAACCGTGGCACCTCTCGTCGCACGTGCCGTTGCGGCGGCTTGCAAAGAGTGTGCGAATCGCTAAATTGAGGGTATGCCTGACTCCTACATCAACGGGTTGCTCGGAGGCTGTCTCATCGGATTGGGAAGCCTTCTTGCGATGATCGCGAGCGGAAAAGTTCCCGGGATCTCCGGAGTCTTCGGTCGCTTGCTTCGTCCTTCAACGAAAGACAAAAGCTGGAGGATTACGTTTTTGCTGGGTTTGGTTTCGGGCGCATTTCTCCTTTTTCAATTCAATGCTGATGCGGCACGTTTTGTGATCCCTGGGGGGCGCAGTTTAATTGTATTTGCGATCGCCGGATTAGTTGTCGGATTCGGAACGCGCCTCGGAGGTGGTTGCACGAGTGGCCACGGTGTCTGCGGAATGGGAATGGGCGTGAAGGACTCAATCGTCGCCACGTTCGTCTTTATGGCGGCGGGATTTGTCACCGTGTTCGTTTTTAACCTTTTTCTTTCCGCATCATGAAGAAAGCCGTTCTTATCTTTCTTGCAGGATTGCTTTTTGGGGCTGGACTCGCTCTGTCAGGAATGACCGATCCCTCCCGTGTTGTCGGTTTTCTCGACCTCGCAGGCCAATGGGATCCGACCCTCGCATTCGTGATGGGTGGCGCGCTCATCGTGTTCTCTGCCGGTTATTTTCTCCTGCGGAAAAAATGTCACCTCCCCGGCAACGAATCAGATCCTGTTTCAAAGAAGCTCATTTTCGGAGCGATCCTTTTTGGAATCGGTTGGGGGCTCGGCGGATTCTGCCCCGGACCCGCCATCGCGAATCTTGCAGCGCCAAGAATTGAGGCATTGATCTTCGTTCCGATGATGGCGGTCGGAATGTTTCTCGCTCAGCGGATTTGCGGGGTGGATCGCTGATGGAGAGAAGAGCAAAGCAAATAGTAAGAGGGGTGCTCATTGTAGGGGGCATATTTAGCGTCTATTGGGCTCTCATATTTTTCTTTCTAGGGCCTCGCTATCATATTTCCCCTGATATGGTTCGGGAATCGGAGCGACATGACTTCGATGAATCCTTTGGTGGTGGTGTGCCGGCACAACCGAAGAGCTTTCGCGAAGACCCTTCACCTTAGTTCGAAACCAAGGTTTCGGACGATGAAATTCACGTTGTTTATGTCACGGAATACGATAGGCCGGTGGAAGGGCTGCCAGTGTTTTTTGCCGACGAAAAAGGTGAAGTCAAGCTGCCCGGCGGTGTCTCGATTCGATTGGCAGGAATGGCTCTCTGGCGTTCGTGGGAGTTTGATATGGAAGAAGTGTCTCCGCGTGATTACGATCTGGAATGGAGAGACCCTATGTCGGGTGACGAAATTGACGATGTCCATTGGAAGCCATTTCCTTACGTGGCAAACAAGGAGGAGCAAGGGCCGAATTTATTGCTTAAATTTAGTGTGAGTGATTCTAATTTAGTTACTTCGGGCAATAAAGTGGAGGCATATAATTCCCGGAATTTGACTGGAGTGTCTTCTATTGGATATCATCCGCTGAGACCCAATTACACCTACTGGGTGTACTTACACGCATGGAACCAGCACTCTGTGAGAGTGTCGATGGAGGTCTATTTTGGAGAACGTGAGATACAACCTTTTCCCGGGGAAGTGGGTGAGAAAATTCGATTCGGCGAACATGCCGAAATCGAGCTACTTGCGAAATCCAACAAGTTTATTAGTGGGAATACCACGACGTAGGGGCATAGAGGTTTGTTTTCTGCACCTGATAAGAAGTTCCGCCTCGAGGCTCCCCTATCAGGGGGCTCGGTGCATACTCGGATCTATCGGTTGTGGCCTCCAGAGATTGCTTCTCATTTTCAGTTCCGTAGAGACGATGAAGATGATTTCGAGTCGGCTGATTTTAGCGATGTCTTTTTTCGCTCCAGTGAAAATGAGGGTGATTTCAAATCGATGCAAATTTCCTGGATGGGGGAGCGAGCCCGGCTTGTGTTCGATATTCCGGCTTTCCCCGATCTTCCCGTTGTGGAAAATCAATTTGAGACTCCCATGCCACTGGTCTACTTCAGCGAGCCAAAAGATCTTATTGCTGAGATAGGGCAGGCGACAGAGCTACGTATTCGTCTCAACGAAGATTACCCCGCTCCTACAGATGAATTTCCGATGATCGTTCGGGACACCACCCCCGTGGAACTGATCAAACTG
>JAOFXR010000121.1 GCA_028047635.1 Verrucomicrobiales bacterium | reverse complement strand
ATTGTGATTTCGAGATCGATTGGGAATTGAGCGACCTGCTTGGGAAAGCTGCATCCCTGAGTGATCTGTGCGGCGCTATCTCGAAGGGAGGTGATGATGCTGATGAATCCAATAATCTCATCATCAGTATGGGAGGTCAGGTTCAATCCACCGATCGGCCTCGCGATAGGGTTCTCTGCGAGTATTTTTGCAGCAGTTGGGTTCTCAGCCGAACATCCCTCAAGCTTCCGCAGAATGGTTTTGAACGTGGAGTTCCAGACCGCCGATTTTATCTCTTCTGAGAATGTGAGTAAAGATGACATCGAGTGCAGGTTAGGCAGTCACTAGTCGAGGTGTGTATTTCTAAGCCGAACGTCCTAGAGCTCTCAACCCTGACGGAGAGCGCTGGTCGATAATAGAACGGCGTCAAGAATCAGAAAAGACATTTCGACTCGCAGCGGGTCAGGCGTTAGGATCGACGCCTTGTTAGCTCTCTTTTCTGGTGAGGCGGTGATCCGCCAATTCCTTGTCCGAAAATGGTATCAATTGGCCTTCCTTGAGGTGGAATGCCTCAACGGTCCTCTTAGAATCCGCGGTGTATACGAAGACCGTCTCTATCGTGCCGCCTCCGGAGGAGTGCAGTTTGACGGCGTGAGTCATATTCACGAAATTCAACCGCTGAAATGAGCCTCCCGATTTGGAGCTCTGGTATTTGTAGAGCGGCAGAGAGTCGGCGATAATCGTGTAGGTCGTGTTGGCGTAGACGGCTGGAGCATCCTTGGTTGGTGATGCCACTTCCAAGATTTTGATCTCATCTCGGTAGATGTACTTGATCGCAATCCCTTTGACGGGCGATTCAAATTCCTTCTCCGTCACTTCTGCCGCCAACACCGGGGCAAATAGAACTAGTAGCGATGCAATGTGGATTTTCATTTGGGAAATTTTTTGAGCTAACGTCGAAGTCATCCTACGCCTGACCGAGGGCGCGCTCCGACTTCGGGGTTGATGGTTGAATTATCATGGCGGGCTGAACTCGCGGCGGGTCAGGCGTTAGGATCGACGTCTTGTTAGCCACTCTTTACGACTCGCTCTTGCATGCCCGCAATCGACTTGATGAGGTTAATGGCAACGAGGCAAAGAGGTATCTCAACAAAGCTAGAAAAGATCGAAAGACCCGTGGTCGCTTGCAGTTGATCTATGGTAGTAGCATTCATATAAGTGCGGAAGACCATCTGACCAAGAAATTCTGATATTAACCATAGCGCCCACCACCATCCAAGTAGCGCACTGGTAGAAGCTGACTGCCAAGCACTTGGGTTCTCACTCACCTTCCAAATTTCTTTCATAGCCTGGTATGGCCGAACAAGATTCAAAAATGGAATGAAGAAGTAGCCAACAGACCAACCTGGAGTAAACTTCATGGCCTGTGCGCCGAATCCTCGACAGTTTAAGTTGGCGCGGTGTATCCATTTCAGGAAAGCGATACTGGTAACAATAAAGACGCCTAGATATGCTAGACCAATCACGCTCTGCCGAGAATCGTTCGCTGCTGCTTCAGCTTCTGTGTATGTGCCACCGAGCAATGACATCTGACCGAAGTCGGCTAGCATAAATACTACCTCAGACGCCAGACTCACCCAAAGCATAAAAACCACAAATGAAGTAAGCGACTGCGGATCTTTCGTGTAAGAATACGTCGATACAGCCATCATGGGCGGAGGACTGCTGCCGGTAGTCGTTGGTTGGAAGTATTCGGAAAGTGGCCGCCACTCGCTCATGCCATCTTTCCAATACTGTGTTCCTTCCTGAAGAAGCCCCTGTTCCCACATGGAGCGCATTTGATTCTCTTCGTGCTGGGACTGTGTTCCCGATGGAGATGTTACATGGATGGTGCTCATAGTGCTTTTTAGGCTAACGTTCGAGTCATCTCACGCCTGACCGAGGGTAGGCTCCGTCTTCAGGGTTGATGGTTGAATCGCCATTCGGCTTTCGACTCGCCAAGGGTCAGGTGTTGAGATCGACGCCTTGTTAGCCTGTTTTCGGTTTCTATTTCTCCTGTAATTGAAATATCTCGGAATTGCGTGAATTGACTCGATCATCCGCCATGAAAGGCCCCGGGCGCTCGGATGGCGGCACAAAGATCGTCAAAATTTCGAGTTCAAGTTCGTCGCCTTTACGTCTGAGGATATACCGTTTCGTTGCCCAGTCTAAATCTCGTTGAGCGTATCCATACTTCGTTGGATTGGGGTCATCTACAGAATCACCAAGCACTTCCAGTTCTATGGATGCGATAGGTTCAGAATCTCCACTCGCGACTAACCACAACTGAAGTCCGTATACCGTGTCTTCTTTAGTTATCTCAATCTTTGAAAATGAGCGAGTGTCTGGGTCGGCGTTAATCCAGATTCCTTCAAGGGGACCAGCGTATGTATTGGATGTGACTAAAAATAGGAAGATCAGAGCGGTGATAGTGGCTTTCATGTTTCTTAGGTTCATTAATGCGTGCGAATTTGAGTTAGAGGGCTGGATTCCTTCTGGCCGAAATGCAGGAGAGTCGACATCCTTTCATGGGCTAACGTTTAAGCGATGTTACTGCCTGCCGACAACGCGCTCCGACTCTGGGGTTGATGGTTGAATATTCATGACGCTTTCGACTTGGCGCGGGCAGGCAGTTGATCATCCGCGACTTGTTATCCCGGGGTTTGTGCGCCTGGCGTGATGCTGGCTTCTAACATACTTTCAGACTTCGAACCAAAACACGTAAACTGTCAGCGTTCCGTCCCCATTGTCGACGTAGCCAACGCGCATGAAGTCATCGCCGACCTTCTCTTTGCCACCAATGAGGCGGTGCTTATCAGCGTCCCACCATGAGTCATCGATCCAGTCTACCCTGAAATCGTATCCATTCTGAGTGAACTCTGACGTATCGACCCGCGAAGCGTCGAACACCTCGTCGATGCTCTTTACCCGGACGGTAAACTTGCTCCACATCGCCGCATCCATTCCAGGTCCGTAGCGTAGATGCTCATCGCTTACCACCAGTCCGGGGCGAAGGTACATTATCTCTCGGCGTGAGTCAAAATCGCTCAGATGTCTGTTCACGAAATAGACTATTCCGACAATTCCCAAGATGACCGCTACGCTGACAATGGCACCTGCGATCAAGCAGCCAGATTTGAGGCTCTTTTGTTTCCCTTGGATGTTCGACATAGAGGTAAATTTTTTTGGGATAACGTCAGAGTGCTGCCACAGGCTGCCTGAGGGCGCACTTCGATTTCAAGGTTGATAGTTTAATTGTCATTATGCTCCCGACTCGGCGCGGGCAGCCTGTTGGAAGCCACGCCTTGTTAGCCCTTCGATCTTGATCGGATCTCATGCCGCGTAAAAGCTTCGAAGTATTTTTTCCATTCCCGGACTGCGCAGAGGCTGGCCACCACTCCGGCGGTTGCGAAAAGTAAAAACACTGTCAACCGCACTTCGCTCATCGCGGCATAGCATACAGAGCACATTTGAAAGCCAACCGCGCTCACGGTAAAGCTCCAAGCATTCCTGGCGTTCGGCTTCTCTTCTTCAGTCTTCAT
>JAOFXR010000120.1 GCA_028047635.1 Verrucomicrobiales bacterium | reverse complement strand
GATCCAGAACAACTGCAACCGGGGACTTATCGAATTAATCAGTCTCAAGCAGGCTACCTGAAAGAAACAGCGAACGACTACGGCTTTTCTGCCAAAGGAGCAGTGCCCTGGCAAATCTCGGACGAAGGCGTGGAGTTCTACGACCTTTCCGAATCGCTGGAGGAGACTCTTCGCCCCTATCAGCGCGAAGGCGTCGAATGGATGAAGAACCTTGCCTCGCAGGGCATGGGAGGCATTCTCGCCGACGACATGGGACTCGGAAAGACGCTTCAGACTCTATCTTTTCTCTATTCCGTGGGCGGAAAAAGCCTCGTCGTGTGTCCTTCCTCGTTGGTCTTCAACTGGGTTGAAGAAGCCCTCAAATTTGTCCCCGAGCTCAAGGCGGTCGCGATTCACGGCCCCAACCGGAAGAAGACGCTCGAAGAGCACGGCGACGCCGACATCATCGTGACCAGCTACGCGCTCCTGCGTCGAGACGAAGCCTGGTATCAGGAACGCGAGTTCGATGTCGTCATTCTCGACGAAGCTCAGCACATCAAAAACCCCGAGGCTCAAGTCAGCAAGGCAGCGCACCGACTTCCGGGAACCTACCGATTTGCCCTCACCGGAACTCCGATCGAAAACTCCGTTCGCGACCTGTGGTCCATTTCGCAGTTTACTCTTCCCGGCTACCTCGGTCGCAAACAGGATTTCAGCGAACGATTTGAGAACCCGCTTTCCGCGACGGATGCTCCGGCTTCAGTTCGTGAACGCCTGCACCGGCGACTGCGCCCCGTCATCCTGAGACGACTCAAATCCGAAGTCGCGAAAGATCTTCCGGAGAAGCTGGAGCAAATCATTTACTGCGATCTCAAACCCGCACAACAGGAAGTCTACACCAAGCTGCTGCAGGAAAGTCGCTCAAGCCTTCTTGATGCCGAGGGAGGGCGCAAACGAATGCTCGCGCTCACCGCCCTGTTGCGCCTGCGCCAAACCTGCTGTGATCTTCGCCTTCTCGGAATGCAGGACATCGCCGACGAGGAAGCCTCCGTAAAAGCAGATGCTCTTTCCGAACTACTCGAGGAAGCGATTGAAGGTGGGCACCGCGTACTTGTCTTCAGTCAGTTTGTCGAAATGTTACAACTTATCGTCCTGCAACTCGTTGAGAAAAAAGTCGATTTCTGCTACCTCGATGGACAAACCAAAAACCGTGGTGACGTCGTCAATAAATTCCAGACGAAAGACATCCCCGTTTTTCTCATTAGTTTGAAAGCCGGCGGCGTCGGCCTCAACCTCACCGGAGCAGACACGGTCATCCACGTCGACCCCTGGTGGAATCCCGCCGTCGAAGCGCAGGCAACAGACCGGGCCCACCGGATCGGACAGACACGCGTCGTCACGAGTTACAAGCTAATCACCCGGAACACCGTCGAGGAAAAAATCCTGACATTGCAAAACAAGAAGCGAGCCATAATGGAATCTCTTCTCGCTGATGCAGGCGACGCCAGCATGAACGAAGGCGAATTGATGAGTCTGTTCGAGTGAGAGGTGCAGAGGAACGAGACTCGTTCTCTCTGCCGACCTCACCTTTGAAAGAGGGAAGGATTCCCCCGTCCCCTACCTTTCATTATCGCCCTGCTCCGGCAGCGCGTGGAGCGGGAACTGGTCGACTCGGCTTCACCGCTTTTGCTGGTTTTCCCTCAATCGCTTCGATGGTATCGATTGAACTACTCGGAGCCAGTGGTTTGACCGCTTTGAGATACTTGAAAAGGTCACTGTCGGTCGTCAAGACCACGGTACTGCCATCCAGCATCCCCTGATACAACTCCATCGTTCTAGTGAACTCGTAGAAGTCAGCCGCATCCGCCGACTGGTCATAGGCAGCCGCGTAAATCTCTGTCGCCTTGGCATCTGCCTCACCTTTCAAAGTCTCGACTTTCTTATAGGCTTCAGACTCGACTTTACGAAGGTCTCTCTCCATATCTCCGAGAATCTTTGCTGCCTCACCTTCACCCTCAGAACGAAATCGCTCAGCAATCTGCTGACGCTCGGAAATCATCCGCTCATAGATTCGCTCCTGAACACTTTGATTGTAATTGATTCGCTTAATACGGACATCAAGCAATTCGATTCCAAACTCCCCGAGCTTCGCTTTCGACTCTTCGTAGATGTCTTTTTCAAGGGCAAGACGACCGCGACGAATCGGGATGAGCTTCCCAATTGAACCTGTCATATCAGCTTCAGCAAGATCCTCTTCGACCTGCGGCTTACGATCTTTCGTGGTGCGAACTACTTCAATCAGTTCATGTTTCGCAATCGAATTTCGAAGCTCGGATCCGAGAATATCATCGAGTCGGGAGAGAGCACTTCGCTCATCTCTCAGCTTTTGAAAATAACGCAAGGGATCAACAATCGCCCATCGAGCGTAGGTATCGACGCGAATGTATGTTTTGTCTTTTGTCGGCATTTCCGTCGCAGGACCGTCCCACTCCAAAATCCGCTTATCAAAAGAGTTCACCTTGTGTAGAAAGGGAATCTTAAACTTCAATCCCGGCTCGACGATGGGCTCACCAATCGGCTCACCAAATTTCGTGATGATCACCTGTTCGGTCTCCGTGACGGTATAAATGGCACCTGAGGCCACCATGAGAATGGCAAGTACAATGATGGCGAACGCGCATCCAAATCCTGTTTTTTTCATATCAGTAAATAGGGTAAATGATTATCGGGCGGCCGGAGCAGGCTGAGCACCTTGTTGAAGCGGTAGAAAAGGGAGCACCTGGCTCGCCCCTTCATCGAGAATGACTTTATTTCCGAGACGGGGCATTACTTCCTCCATTGTCTCGAGGTAAATCCGGCGTCGCGTCACCTCAGGCGCATTCTGATACTCGGCATAGAGCGCATTGAATTTCGCAACATCACCCTCAGCCTCGTTCACTCGCTGGGTGGCATAACCTTCCGCCTCGCTCACGGTTTTCTCGGCCTCACCACCCGCCTTGGGAACAGCCCGGTTGTATTCGCCATTCGCGATGTTGATCGACTTTTCTTTCTCCTGCTGAGCCTGGTTAACTTCGTTGAAGGAAGCTTGAACCGGCTGCGGCGGGTTGACATTTTTCAACTGAACTTGGTCGATTGAAATCCCGAGTTCGTAAAGGTCTACGAGAGCCTTCAACTTGAGATTACACTCCGATTCGATCTCCTGACGTCCTACCGTGATGACTTCATCGACGGTGCGGTCGCCGACGACTTCCCGCATGACCGACTCACTCGCATCACGAAGCGTGTCATCTGCGTTGCGCACTTTGAACAAATAGTTTTCGGGATTGGTGATGCGGTACTGAATGACCCACTCGACGAGCGCGGTATTGAGATCACCGGTGACCATATTTTTCTCCATCTCCATATCCTGCTGCGAACTCCACTGATTGGGATTGCTGTTGCCGGGAGTGCCGAAACCAAACTCCTGCTTCTGCTGGCGGCGTACGGGAACGGTCGTGACCTTATCAATCCCGAAGGGAAGTTTAAAATGCAGCCCCGGCTCGACCGTCTGAGTGTTTTTTCCGAATCGAAGAACTACCCCGGCCTCATCGGCCTGAACCGTGTAAAAACAACTGAACGCGGCGACCACTAGAATCAGAATCAACGGCAGGAAAATTACCATTTTCCCCAAGGATTCGGGCAATTTCAGCTC
>JAOFXR010000012.1 GCA_028047635.1 Verrucomicrobiales bacterium | reverse complement strand
GGAGTTCCGGTACCTTCTCTTTGAAGTCTCTCCTACACCAATGCCTGACGGAATGCGCCCACGCCATACTTTCTTCGGCGAGATCGACGTAATGACCTCACACTAATTTCAAGAAATGCACACCCCCGCTAGTCTACTCATCATTTTCGCCACCGCGCTTTACATCAGTTTTTCAAAAGCTCAAGATCGCCCTAACATTGTCGTCATCGTCTCTGACGATCAAGGCTACGCTGACACAAGCTACAACTCGGAATCACCGTCGGAGGTCAGGACACCGCACCTCGACTCGCTTGCTGCTGAGAGTGTTATCTGTACGAATGGTTATGCCAGCGGACACGTTTGCTCCCCGACTCGGGCAGGCCTCATGACGGGACGCTATCAACAACGTTTCGGCGTCTACACTGCCGGTGAAGGAGGCTCAGGAATGCCGCTTGAGGAGGTCTGGATCCCTACTTTTTTAAAAGAATCCGGATATGTCAGTGGAGCGATTGGCAAATGGCACCTTGGACTGACGCCGGAGTACAACGCCGTCAATCGCGGCTTCGATGAGTTCTACGGATTCATGGGCCGCGGTGCTCACCCCTATTTTGATCACAGCGATCCGGAACACCCCATTATGCGCGGTCTTACTCCGATTAAAGAAAAAGGCTACCTCACGACCCGACTCACCGAAGAGGCCGTCGACTTTATCGATAGACAGAAAGAGAAACCTTTCTTTCTCTACCTCGCTTACAACGCAGTCCATTCACCAGCGGAAGCTCCGGAGGAAGACATCAAACCTGCAACCGACGATCCCACGCGCAACACGCTTCTAGGTATGCTGAAACACCTCGATCTCGGTGTTCGAGACGTCGTCGGTAAACTAAAGGAAGAAGGCCTTTTTGAGAACACGCTCCTAATTTACCTTTCTGACAACGGAGGCTCCAAAGCAATGAGCGCCAACAATGCGCCTTTGCGTGGCTACAAACAGGAAGACTTCGAAGGCGGCATCCGCGTTCCGTTTATTGTGTCATGGCCCGCCCGGTTGAAAGGCGGCACTACCTGCGACGTCCCCGTTTGGTCGACTGACATTTTACCAACCATTCTCGCTGCAGCCGAGATTCCTTCCCCCTCAGATCGCCCCCTCGACGGAAAGAACATGCTTCCAGCGCTAACAGGTGAAACCGGGAAGCTGCATGATCATCTCTTTTGGAGCTCGGGAGGCCAGAAGGGAACCTGGGCCGTCCGGTCAGACCAATGGAAACTTACCGGAGTGAAAGGAGAGAGTTGGCTATACGATCTCGAATCTGATGTCGGGGAAACGACCGACCTTGCAGCCGAAAACCCCAAAATCGTCGCTGAGCTCAAATCAGCATTCGATAATTGGATTGAAGAAATGGCAGAACCCCTGAGTGGCCAGCCAAAAGTCTGGAGTGCCTCCATGCCGACGAGAAAAAACAAGAAATCAGACAAGGATAAAGAAGCGGAGCGGGCAAAAAGGAAGGCGCAGAAAAAGGCGGAAAGAAACAAATCTGCCAAATAACCCCTTCTTCAAAAGTCACACAGTGCCCTTTCGAGGCCTTATTCCCTATCGCCATAGCAGTGTTTCGTTCGATCTCTATGAAAACCCTTTTGCCGTTATTCCTTCTTTTCGCTGTTTCATTCGTTAACGCGGAGACGAAGAAAAAGCCAAACGTCATCCTCATTATCACAGATGACCAAAGCTGGGACTCGCTGCGCTTTATGGATGGGAAAGTCCTCACTCCACGAATCGATCAGATGGCGAGAGAAGGACTTTTTCTCACTGACTTCAACGTCACTTCGACCGTCTGCTCGCCATCGCGCTACAGTTTCCTGACAGGACGCTATGCCGGGCGCTGCCGGGGTGAAAAGTTCATGAAAGAACATCCTCCGGGTGACCAGACTCAGGTCGAGAACATCGGCGAACTCGAACCGGATCTCTGGAACTTCCCCAAAGTGCTGCAGAAGAACGGATACAAAACCGGCTTCGTCGGGAAGTCCCACGTGATTCGTCACGACTGGCTTACTGAGCACGGCCCCACGAAGAGTGCCGCCATGGAAACGTATCCCCAGGATGCCGACCCACGGGACCCGGAGGTCAATGCCAAGATGCAACGAAACCACCAGAAATGGTGTGATGAAATCAAGCGCTACGGATTCGACTTTGCTGACGGCGTCTATGGCGCCAACTTGAAGGAACTCAAATGCGACGCGCTCAATGTTCACAATCTCGACTGGACGGTCGACAAAGCGATCAACTTCCTCGAGGAGAGCCAGGGTGATCCGTTCTTTCTCTACTTTTCAACGACGCTTCATCACGGACCCGCGCCCTGGGCGAACAAATTTTCGCTCGAGGCCGATCCGAACATGACCGGCGAGGGATATGTTGAAGAAGGTTTCAATGTCCTCCCTCCCCGCGCCGACGTCCTCCGCCGCAATCGCGAAGCGGGACTTCCTGACAAAGCAGCCTATGCGCTCTGGCTCGATGATGGCGTCGGAGCGATTCTCGACAAAGTTGCCGCCCTTGGACTCGATGAGGAAACCCTCATCATCTTCGTTCCAGACCATGGATCCTTCCGCCACGGCAAGGCCACTCTCTACGACTACGGGATGCGGATCCCCATGCTCATGCAATGGAAGGGCACGATCAAGCGGCACACTCGCTACGACGGATTACTAGCCAATATCGATCTCGCCCCCACTCTGCTCGACATCTGCGGCGTCACTCCTCCCGATGATTACGCGATGGACGGACTCAGTTTTAAGCCCGTCCTTTTCGGCAGTAAAGAACCGATACGCAAAGCCATCTTTGGTGAACTCGGGCACTCCCGTTGCATCAAAACAAAGGAGTGGAAATATATCGCAGTTCGCTACCCTACCGAGGTCCAAAAGAAAATCGCCGCCGGGAAAACCTTCAATGGCTTCCAGGGAGAAATCCTCGAACGCCCCTACCTGACAAGGAACGGTCACCTCGGGCACTACGCAGCGAAGGTCAATCCCCACTACTTTGCCACCGACCAGCTTTTTGACATGCGCACCGACCCGCGGGAAAACGAAAATCTTTACGGCGAGTTTCACGATCTAACCACGGAGCTCAAAGGAGACCTTTCCGAAATGCTCAAGCAATTCAAAGAACGCCCTTTTGCTGAATTTACTCAATAGTTCCCATTCACCTAACTTTATGAAACTCTTTCTAACCCTTGCCCTTCTCTCGATCGGTATTGCACACGCAGAGACAAAGCCCAACGTCCTCTTCCTCGCAGTCGACGACATGAACGACTGGATTGGTTGTCTTGAGGACACGGCACCTCTCGTTCGACCTCGCGCAATCACTCCTAACATCGATAAACTCGCTGCCCGTGGTGTGAACTTCACCAATGCACATACCGCAGGCGTTTTCTGTGCTCCTTCCCGCGCCGCCATCTTTTCGGGACAGTTTGCCTCAACGACCGGTTGCTACACCTCGGCGCATTACTTCGTCAATCGTCCCGGGACTGAGGCACTGCAAACCAGCTTTTCCAAAGGAGGCTACACCACCCTCGGAGCCGGAAAGCTTTTTCACCATCCGACCGGAGCCATCGATCAACGCGATTGGACGGAATTTTTCCTTCGCACGAAACGACAGAGAGAAAACGGCTGGCCGCTCGACTCGTGGAGCGAAGAGACGCCATTCCCAAGTGAGTTCCCCGCCAGTATTTACAACCAAGGCAAGAAAGTTACCGGCGGGCTCTTTCTCGAATGGGGCGCCATCCCCGAGGGGAAAGAAGAAGAGATGGCTGACACGATGCGAATTAACTGGGCCGTCGACCAATTAAAGAAGGATCACGACAAGCCCTTCTTTCTTGCCTGTGGAATCTACGCACCGCACTTCCCGAACTACTGCCCTCAGAAATATTTTGATCTCTACCAACCAAAGAAGATTACCCTCCCTCCTTACAACGAAGACGACCTCGATGACTTGCCGGAGAAGATGCGTAAAAAGAAAATTGCCCGGCGCAATCAGCACCATCGAGGCCTCGAAAAACTCGATGCGGTCGACGATGCCATCCACGGCTATCTCGCTTGTATCAGCTATGCCGATGCGATGATGGGCCGCGTCCTCGATGCACTCGAAGCAAGCCCCTACTTTGACAACACCATCGTCGTTCTCTGGAGCGATCACGGTTATCACCACGGGGAAAAAGGAGACTGGGGTAAGCACACGCTTTGGGAGCGGACCTCAAATATCCCCTTCATCTGGGCGGGCCCTGGAGTAGCGGAAGGAGCGAAGACCGATGTGACGGTCAGCCTCATCGATATGTATCCAACACTCGCGGAAATGTGCGACTTACCACCGCCAGCACAGAAGCTCGAAGGGACCTCTATCGCCAAAACACTCAACGATCCTTCCTCCGCTGCCGATCGTGATATTTTCCTCCCCTACATGGAGCCAGGCGAATACGCGATCATTAACCGCGACTGGCGCTATATCCGCTACGGCGAAGATGGAGAAGAGCTCTACGACCTTAAGAATGATCCTAACGAATGGACCAATCTGGCAGAAGTCCCCGACTACTCTGATCTCAAGCAGAAGATGCAGCAACTTGCTCCTGCTACCTTCGCCCCCCACGAAGAGAAGTTAAATTCCCGCAAAGACCTCGTCATTGAGGAGAACACGTTTCGCTGGGAAAAGGGAGCGGGAAATGCCAATCCCAAATCGGGCTATGTTCCTCAGTCGACCACCGAAAAGCCAAAGGCAACCTACAGAGGTAACTCGTCGAAAAATCTCGTAGTTGACAGCTCCTTCGAATTCACGGGAAAGATGAAGTCTCCCTGGAAATATGCGAAAGACTCCTTCAAAATCTCCCCGGCAAAAAAAACAGACGGCGCGCACTCTCTTCAATCAGGAAAAGGAATTGAGCGAGGTGTCGCCGCCCGACAGAACATCGCTATTCCATCAAACCACCCGTTCGAAGTCTCTTATCACATTTACTTCCAACCCGGATCCAAAGGAAATGTCGTATTCGATACTCTCGACCGTTTCGACGAAACCGCACAAGTAGTCATGGATGCAAAAAAATCCGGCGAGTGGCTATCGTTCACGCGTCAATTTAACAGCGGGGAGCATGAGGACGTCACCCTGCGATTCTTCCCCGGTCAGGATTTCAGTGGTGGTTTTTATGTAGACGAAGTCAGTCTGATCGACACATCCGAAAAGGAGGAAGTAGAACATGCATCTACTTCCCCAGCCAGCGGTAAGAATATCCTCTTCATCGTCTGTGACGACCTCAATACCCACGTCTCCCCTTCGGGTTACGACCCTATCAGCACGCCTAACCTCGCAGCCTTTGCAAAGGAATCGATGACCTTCAATCGAGCCTTCTGCCAGTATCCCGTTTGCGGGCCTTCACGCGCTTCCTTTCTCAACGGTCTCTATCCCGAATCATCCGGGGTCATCGATAACAAGGCGGACATTCGCACGACCCGTCCGGGAACCGTATCGATGCCTCAGTTTTTTAAAGAAAGCGGCTACTGGACCGGCAGCGTCGGAAAAGTATTTCACTCACCCCGACACGAACATGGAGAAGTCGCCTGGGATGAGTTTCATCGTTTCGAAAATGATGAGCTCCCCGTCGTCACCGAAGCCCGAAAGAAATTTGAAGCCGAAAGCGGATCGGTCGAAGAAGGCAAAAACCGCAAAGCCTGGAAGGCCCTCGAGAAACAGGCTAAGAGCAAACTCGACGCGCAGACACCTCCCGGATACGGGCCGAGCGGACTTACTGATGCGCAGCACAAAGACGGCAAAAACGCCCATCAGGTAGCCACCTGGCTACGCGAAAAACCGAATGGCGACAAACCATTTTTCATTGCCTGTGGGATTCAGAAACCGCACGTCCCCTTTCTTGCTCCTGATAAGTATTTTGATCAATATCCGAGAGAGAGCCTTGTCTATTCGCCCGATCGCCCAACGCTTTGGGATAGCCTTCCCAAAATGGCGATCTCAGGTCGTTTCAAAGAATTCGGCTTTGAACTGGGAGTCGAAAAGGACTCGTTACGACGGGAATACATGCAGGCCTATCATGCTTGCATTTCCTTTATCGATGCTCAAATCGGAGTCGTTCTCGAGACGCTTAAAGAAGAGGGTCTCGCAGAAGATACCGTTGTAATTTTCACCTCTGACCACGGCTATCATCTCGGGGATCACTTCCTCTGGGGGAAAGTGACCCTCTTCGACATCGGAGCCAAAGTCCCCTTCATCGTGAACGCTCCGGGTATCACGAAGGCAGGCACCACTTCGGAAGCCATGGTTGAGCTGATTGATATCTATCCCTCACTTGCTGATCTGAGCGGCCTCAAGAAACCCGGCCATCTCCAGGGCACTTCACTTGTTCCTCTTCTCAACAATCCCGAACGAAGTGGCAAAAAAAAATATGCTTACAGTGTGGTCAGCCGCGGACAGAAACTGGGATACGCACTCCGCAATCAACGCTGGCGCTACGCGCTCTGGCCCGATGGAGAAGAGCTTTATAACCTCACGCAAGACCCTGAGGAGAAAAACAATCTCGCCAATAAAGAGAATCAATCTGATCGGCTCGAGGAATTTCGAGCCGCACTGGAGGAAAAGAGATCAGAAGCGGCTGACCACAGAGAATCATACAAAGCCGGAAGCACCCACCACGTTGATGCGTCCACCCTCACGGGAAAAATCATGTGTGGCTACCAGGGATGGTTCAATTGTGAAGGTGATGGTGCCGAGCTCGGATGGACGCATTGGGCAAAGAACCGAAAGGAAATGCCGGGGCCCGGAAATGTCACGGTCGATCTTTGGCCTGATGTCTCTGAATACCACTCCGATGAACTTTTTCCGACCGCTTTCAAACGTAGCGATGGCTCAACCGCTCAAATTTTCAGCTCACATAATGAGAAGACGGTGAAGCGCCATTTCAAGTGGATGCAGGAGTATGGGATCGACGGGGCTTTTCTGCAGCGTTTTGCCAACGGCCTGAATGGAGATAAGACACGCTCTCACAAAGACGCGGTTCTCTCACACGTTCGCAACGGAGCAAAAGAGACCGGCCGAGCCTTTGCTCTCATGTATGATCTTTCGGGACTTAAAAAGGGCGAGACGGCTGTGGTGAACGAGGACTGGCAAAGCCTCAAAGCATTGAACGTCACCGAAGATGCCACATACCTTCACCACGAAGGGAAACCACTGGTGGCGGTCTGGGGCGTTGGATTCAATGACGATCGCGACTACACCCTTCAGGAATGCCGCGAGCTGATTGAGTTCCTCAAAGCAGAAGGTTGCGCGGTTATGTTAGGAATTCCCTACTGGTGGAGAGAAGGCGGCCGAGATTCAATCAAAGATCCAGAGCGACTCGATGTCATGGCACTCGCCGATGTCTTGAGCCCCTGGAATGTCGGACGGTATCGCGCCATTGAGCAGGTCAATCGCGAAGCGGAAGAGAACTGGCGTGCTGATTTAAAATGGTGCAACGAACATGAGATCGATTTTCTGCCGGTAACTTTCCCGGGGTTCAGTTGGCACAACCTCGACGGCGATGATCTTGCTTCGATTCCGAGAGAGAAAGGAAAGTTTCTATGGTCACAATTCTCAGCCGCAAAAAAGGCCAAGTGCGAAATGATCTACGTCGCGATGTTTGATGAAGTGGACGAAGGGACTGCTATTTTCAAATGCACGAATGATGTGCCCGCGAGTGAAGGGGTGAGCTTACTCGGAATGGAAGGACTGGCATCCGACTATTACTTGAGGCTCGTTGGCGCCGGAGGAAAACTTCTTCGAGGTGAGATAGAGAACACGGAAAAGATTCCCTCGTTGATCAACTAGCCGGCACTAGTTCACTTGATTCCGAAGTGGCTCTCCGCGCAATGCTCGCAGCACTTCCTGTGCGCCTTTCGTTCGAAATTCTTCAGCTCCTTTTTCGCAATAAAACGCAGAGTGCGGATTCAAAAGCAAGCGATCGTGCGCGGGATGCTCAGGATCTCGCCAGGCCTTGATAACAGGCGAATCCTCGGGCGGGGGTTCCTGCTCCAGCACATCGACTCCGACGCCACCGAGTTGCCCGCTCGCCAGTGAGTCAACGGCGGCGACCGTATCTAAAACGCCACCTCGCGCCGTGTTGATTACGAATGACCCTTTTTCTAAAGTCTCCATCTCTGCCGCACCAATGATCCCGCGTGTTTCCGCAGTCAGCGGGCAATGCAAACTCAGAATGAAGGCCTCTCCCAATAGATCGTTAAGTGAAAGAGCACGACGAACCCCAAGCGCTTTCTCAACCCCATCGGGCAGGTAGGGGTCGTAAAAGACCACATCGAAACCAAAGGTCTTCGCGCGAAGAGCCGCCGCCATTCCGATTCGACCACAGCCAATGATGCCGAAAACCCTGCCCCGCAATCGATGAATCGGCTTTGCCTGATCGACATTCCAATCACCGACTCCACGCTTAAGGCGGCTGTTCAGGAAATGCGAGCCCCGTGCGAGAGACAACGCCATGGCCAAGGCCGAATCGGCGACTTCTTCCGTTCCGTAGTCCGGCACATTGCAAACGGGTATCCCCTGTTCCCTCGCCGCCGCAATATCCACCCCGTCATATCCCACGCCCGGCCGGCAGATGATCTTGCAGTTCTTCAACCGCATGATCGTCTCGCGCGTCAGTTGAAAATAGTGGTAAACCATGATCGCATCGACCTCCTCCACTTTGCCAATCAGATCGTCCTCACAAAGCGCATTGAGAGCCGAAACTTCAGCATGCCCATCGAGAACCTGACGCTCGTAGTCGAGAGGCTCATCGATGAAATCCGTAACCAATACTTTAGGAAGGGAACTCATAATTGATTTCAAAAATCCAAACTACGGCTTCACCACTCCGGCACGTACCTGCTCGCGGGTAGCCACCGGCTTCACTTCCGGAACCGCCTCTTTTGGCAGCCAGCGCGAGAGCTCTCCTTTCACGTCAGCGTGAGAAGAATCAGCGGCGAGATTTTGCTTTTCCCCGGAATCGGTACGGTGATCATACAACTCCTCCGCTCCATCCGCATAACGGATGTAACGCCAGTCGCGAGATCGAATCGTATGATTCCCAAAGTAGCTCGAGGTCACCGCTGGCACCTCCCGTGTCGTTGACGGCTCTTTCAACTGAGGAACCAAACTGACGCCTTCAAGTTGCTCATTTTTTTCCAGGTCACACCAATCGATCAAGGTGGGATAGATATCGACGAGGCTCACCGGCTCAGGACAAGACTCTCCCCCGACGATCCCCGGACCGGCAAAAATAACGGGGACACGTGTCGACTCTTCCCAGAGCGTCCGCTTCGCAATGTGTTGCTTTTCGCCCAGATGAAATCCGTGATCGCTCCACAAGACAACCACCGTATTATCCGCGTGCGGTCCCTCATCAAGTCCTGCCATCACCTTACCCACACAATGATCCACAAAGGCGGTATTCGCGAGGTAGGCCTGGACCATACTCCGCCATTTCTCGCCGGCCTTTACTTCAGCAAACGTCGGCGCCACCCCCATCTTGTATTGGAAGTTTTTCGGAACATCCGCCATATCTTCGCCAGCGGCGTAGGGAAGTGTGACGGATTTCTCATCATACAAATCAAACCACTTTGCCGGCGCGAACATCGGGACGTGCGGACGAAAAAAGCCTACCGACATAAAAAAGGGGTGTTCCTGATCGCTTTGCAATACTTCAGCCGCAGAGACAGCGAGTTGGTAGTCATACATTTCATCATCGGTCGGCGGAAACGCTCCCCAGTCCCAGGCGCGTCCCGGCCAGCTCATATTCTCTTTCGGTCGCGGGCTGCGCTTCTTCTTGGAAAACGTGACATCAATATCGTCAGCGAGACGACCACCGAACCCGTGATGAAGAACCTTCCCACCCTCCATCGTGGTGTAGCCACGATCCTTAAACCACCGCTGCATCGTCGGCACCTTATCAAGTCGCTCAATCGTTTCGTAAGCCGCCCCCAGTTCATAACTACCATGCGAGGAGGCAAACAGGCCTGACATCACGCTGACGCGGGACGGTGAACAGACCGTCACCGCGCAATGCGCATTGGTGAAGAGACGTCCCCGCTTCGCAAGCGCATCGATGTGCGGCGTCTTTGCATCAGGATGCCCCCCCATACAACCAATCCAATCGTTCAGATCATCGATGCAGATCATGAGAACATTCGGCATGGCCTTCTCCTCAGCCTGAATCTGAAAGGGAAAACTCAGCGAGGCGAAAATCACGCCAAACATCATGCTGACTCGGAAAAATGTGGGTAAAACCATATCCCAAAGAAACAAATTCAGGCCTGTCCCGAAAGAAAACTATTCCCAGATTCGTGCGAACCCCTGATTTTTTGCGTCTTTCCTCTCCAGTTCGCATATTTTCCTTTCCACACCAGATACAGACCGTAAAAATGATGGGTTTTCCTCGTGCAGTGAGCCGCTCTATGGCTATGATTCCGAGGGCGGTTTCATGTTTTACCCGGGACCGAACGATTTCAAAAACACCTAAAAATCCTAACTAAGACAAAAAATGGCTGATTTAGACGACATCAGAGACGGAGACAACTTCGGACTCAACACACCTGCTGATACCAGCAAATTCTACCTCAAGGGTCTCAACAACACCGACTGGGGAATCAAGAACCGCATGGCTCGCATTTTCAACCGCAAGTCCGGTCGTACGGTGATGCTTGCTTTTGACCACGGTTTCCTCATGGGGCCAACCTCAGGTCTTGAGCGTATCGACATCAATATTGATCCTCTTGCTGAGCACGCTGACTGTCTCATGGGTTGCCGCGGTTCGATTCGTTCCAGCATCTCTCCCGAGAACACCAAGCCAATCTGTCTTCGTACTGATACCGGCACAACGATCCTCACCGAGATGAACCACAACGTTCTTCTTGCCGAGGAAGAGGCGATCAGCCTCAACCCTGCAGCGATGGCAGCAATGATTTCTGTCGGAGACGCCGCTACTGAGGCGACCACAATCGCCAACTTCAGCCGTCTCGTTGACATCGGAAACAAGTACAGCATTCCTGTCATGGGAGTTACCGCAGTTGGTAAAGATATGGCTCGCGACTCACGCTACTTCAGCCTCGCTTCACGTGTCTGTGCTGAGAACGGTGCCAGCATCGTTAAGACTTATTACACGGAAGGATTCGAGAACGTTGTCGCTTGCACACCTGTTCCTGTTGTCATCGCCGGTGGTAAGAAGCTTCCTGAGCTCGAAGCGCTCGAACTCGCCTACAACGCGATTCAGTGCGGAGCTGCCGGAGTCGACATGGGACGTAACGTTTTCCAGTCCGAGTTCCCTCTCGCAATGATCAAAGCCGTTGCCGGCGTGGTTCATGACAACCTCAAGCCTCAGGAAGCATTCGAGCTTTTCGAGGAAGAGAGCAAAGGGTAATCCCCTCTTTTTCAGGAAACTGAATTTACAAATCAATCCGATTCCGGAAACGGGATCGGATTTTTTGTGCCCTGCCCCAACGGACTACTCGGCCACTGGCTTCATCAAAAGCGCCTGTTCAGCGAGGAGGCGCGCGACAATTTCAGGATGTTCTGCAGCAATGTTTTTGCTTTCACCGATATCCGAACTCAAATCAAACAGCAATGGCGGATCGTGCTGAGTCGACGGTGTCTTAGCACGTGCAACCGCATCGGTAGGCTCCTTCGTCATTTTGAGCATTTTGTAGGGACCCGAGCGAAAGCCGGAACGCCCGTAGAACCACTCTTTTCTTGGACTCTCCGTGCCCGCGAGCAAAGTCGGGCTGAGATCCACAGACATGTAGCCCGGTTTACCCGACGGAATCGAGCCTCCAGTGAGCGTTGAAAAAGTCGCGTAGAGATCAAGATTCGCTCCTATCCCTTCGACCGTCGCAGGTGCAATTTTTCCAGGCCAGTGAAAGATAGCAGGAACCCGCGATCCACCATCCCAGGTCGTCAGCTTTTCACCACGCAGAGGTTTCGCAGTTCCCCCGTGAGGCCCGAAGGCGGTCCACGGCCCATTGTCACTCGTGAAAATGACGAGCGTATTGTCATCAATCCCCGACTCCCGAATCGCTTTCATTACTTCACCGACCGACCAATCGATTTCCTCAATGACGTCGCCATATCGGTCGCCTTTGCTTTGGCCTTGAAACTCAGGCGAGGCAAAAATCGGCGCATGCGGCATGTTGTGAGCCAGGTAGAGGAAGAACGGCTTATCTTTTTGATCAGCGATCCATTTAACGGCCTCTTCCGTGTATCGTTTCGTGAGTAGTTCCTGATTCACCGGAAACTCGACGACTTCCTTTCCGCGGATCAATGGCACCGGAAACGAAAATTTGTCAGCTGTATCAAAGACCTCGCGAGTCTGCTTCTTCCCCGGAGGCGGCGGGACATCGTTGCTACCCGGAGTTCCAAAATGATAGTCAAATCCACAATTCTGAGGATGCATCAACGCTTCACCAAAATCTTCCGGGTAACCGGCAAGGTGCCACTTCCCGAGAATCGCCGTCGCATAGCCCTGCCGCTTGAGCATCGCCGCCATCAATGCATCCCTATCATTCCTTAAAGGCTCATCGTCAAGCAACTGAGGATGTCGCCCACTCATGAGCCCTTTGCGACTTGGCACACAACTGGAGCCCGAGGCATAGAAATTTGTCCACCGCTGTCCTTCCGAGGCCAACTTGTCGATGCGGGGTGTCTTGATGACTTCGTTACCATAACAACCGAGGTCGCCGTAGCCGAGGTCATCAACGAAAATTAAAACAATGTTAGGTTTTTTATCAGCCGATTCTACGAACGTAAAAAGACAAAACAGAACAACGAGGGAGAAAAACAACTTTTTCATTAAATGGGTTCGAGATAGCTTGAGGAGATCTACTTTTTCTTTCCCTTGGCTTTTTTCTTCTGCTTGTGGACATAGGTCGCCCCGTTGTCAGTCGGCATGGTCTTGTTCCAGCCGAGAAGCTTCGCGGTGAGTTCAGCAACCACCTCGGGGTGCCCCGCCACCGCGCTGTTCGTTTCACCACGATCCGACTCCATATCGTAAAGCTCCGGCTCGCTACCATCGTATTCGCATAGAAATTTCCATTTCCCCGATCTCACCGCGAGATCGGGAAGGTCATCATCGTCATAGAAGGAATCACGGTCGGGAGGACGACGAAAAAAGATCGGCGCCTTTCTGGATCCCCCCTCGCCCAGCAACGTTCCGACAAGACTCTCTCCATCATACACCTTACCTTCAGGAAATGGTGTCTTCGTCAGGGTGAGCAAAGTGGGGACCAGATCGATCGCAGAGAAAACAGATTCCTTGTCGACATGATTTTCTTTCTTCAGCACACCCGGCCCCCAGGCCACGAGCGAAGACCGAACGCCTCCTTCATAAAGGTGGGTTTTATAACCCCGAAAAGGTCCCGCTTCCCCCGCTCCCGGTTCAGGACCGTTGTCGGAGCAGACAAGAATGAGTGTGTTATCGCGCAATGACTCGGTCTCATCGATACGCTTGAAAAGCTTGCCCAGCTGCTGATCCATTTCTTCGAGGACCGACAAATAAAGACGACGTTTCGAACCATCACCCCAGTTCACCACCGAGGGCCACCAGGGACCATGAACGTCATCCGGCCAGAGATTTACGTAAAACGGCCTCTTATCCGCAACCGCCTGATCGATGAATGGAAGAGCCGCGTCCACGAATCCACCCGTAATTTCTGACCGTTGCATCCAGCGAAACCCTTCTCCGAGCGACTCCGCTTTTTCCCATATGCGTCCCGGCTCAGTGTCCCCGGGCTTCATCGTAAGAGGCAGCAACTTTGGCCCCATTCCTTCGAAATTCGTGAGCGACTCATCAAAGCCGTAGGCGCTGATCGGCGGAGCGTCATTCACATCCCGCTGTCCACCCATGTGCCATTTCCCAAAATGTCCCGTCGCATATCCCGCATGCTGCAAAGAGCGAGCTAACATCGGCGCCTCGGGATCGAGCCACTGAGCCATGCCTCTCTCAATGTTATTCTGGCGATTATTGAGATACGAAGTGATCTTCCAACGCTGCGGATACTGACCGGTTGAGACAGCCGTCCTTGAAGGAGAACAAATGGGAGAATTTACATAGAATTGCTCAAATCGGATTCCCTCCGTAGCAAGCTGATCAATGTGCGGCGTCTTCGCATCAGCATTCCCAAAACAGGAAAAGTCCCCCCACCCCATATCGTCGATGAAGACGAGAATGATGTTTGGTCTTTCTGCGGAAATAACAGGAAGAGCTGATAGCGTTAGGATGAAGAGGATGAGGTATCTCATGATTCGGAATGGGTTTTGCACAAAGGCACTAAGGCACAAAGTTTTCGAAGAAGAAAACATTCATCGGACCGGCTTCGTGCCTTTGTGGCCTCGTGCGAGATTCCCCTCACTAGCCCTGCCCTCCATTTTAAGAAGACAGACTCCACTCTGGCAATCGCACGATCTCGCCCCCCTTTTGAGCGCTTTCGTGCGAAAGAATACCTGTCAGTGTGATATTCGCCGACTGGACGGCGTTCGGATAGCCTTCCCCATTGCCACGAAGCAATTCAACAAACTGATGCACCAGATGTGGATGCGACCCACCATGCCCTGCGCCTTGGGTAAAACTGAGATGGTCTTCCCCCTCTTCGCCGCTATAGACGCCACCCGTCGTAAACGGGGCAATCTCATCTGGCAAAAGATGGCCATAGTCGGGGCATTCCATTTTCTCAGGGATCTCCGGCTCGGGTTTCTTCGCGGTATGCACGACCAGTTCTTCACCTTCGATCAACGGCCACTCAACGCCTTTTTTCGTCCCATAAACTTCGAAACTCTCCCGATACTGTCGAGCCACATCAAACAATGATCGATAGACCTGAGCGCTGAGGTCACTGTTCGCGAACTTAATATGCGTTGTCTCGACCGCATAGGGCGAGCCATAACATTCGTGCATGGATTCGTCGATCGTTCCACTTGGAAAACAGCTCACGTATTCCGCTTCACTGCGAGCCAATCCAAGGACAGGCCCCACACAATGCGTAGCATAGTGCATCGGCGGCAGCCCCGGCCAATACCCGGGCCACCCTTCCATATCCTGCTGGTGACTTGCTTTAAGAAACTGAAGCTTCCCGAGCTCACCATTGTCATAGAGTTCCTTCATAAAGAGAAACTCACGCGCGTAGACGACCGTCTCCATCATCATGTAGCTGAGCCCCGTCTCCGCGCACAAGTCTACGATCGCTTCGCAATCCGCTTCACTGGTCGCCATCGGCACCGTGCAGGCGACGTGTTTACCCGCCCGCAGCGCCGCGAGAGTGTGCTCCGCATGATTGGGAATCGGCGTATTGATATGCACCGCATCAATATCGGGATCCTGCAAAACCTCCTCGTAACTTGTATACCGCTTCTCAATTCCAAACTTGTCGCCAATCTCATTCAACGTCTCCGGGTTCCGCTGACAGATCGCAGCCATCTCCGCATTGGGGTGTCGCTGATAAATCGGAATGAACTCTGCACCAAAGCCGAGACCGACGATTGCGACCCGGGGATTTTTGATAGTATGACTCATGAAGAAAGAATGGCGTATTTTACGGATTGCATATTGAGTTTACTGGACTTGATTTATTAAAAACTGGCCAAAATGAACCAGAGAGAAGCACATATACTTCAAACCAACATGATTCGAGCGATGGGAAGCCACGCTGGATTCCCATCGCTCTTTGATAATCTCGACAAAATCGCCTTCTTCCTCAAGAACAAAGACTTCCAAATCGTCTTTGCGAACCGCTTCTTTTATGAACGACTTGGCTTCACCAAGGAATCTGAGATCATTGGAAAAGACGATCTCGAACTCTTCCCGAAACCTCTCGCGACCAAGTTCAGAGAGGATGACGAACGAGTCATTCAGACCAGTGAAAGCATGCCGCGAATGGTCGAATTGTTTCTCAGTCGCCAGGGCCTTCCTGACTGGTTTATTACCAATAAGATGCCTGTGATGGGCCTTGATGGAAAAACCGTTGGGGTTATGGGAACCGTTCAACGATACGATCAGGCGCGATCGCTGCGCTCTCCCGACCGCGCTGTCGCCAAAGCCGTCGAGATGATGTTGGAGAATCCCGGGGAAATCGAGTCTCTCGCTCACCTCGCCAAAGACCTTGGCCTTTCTCATCGCCATTTTGATCGCCTATTCAAGGAGGACACTGGTCTCACACCCAAACAATTTCTGGGGAGAAGCAGAGTCCAGGTGGGCTGCAAAATGCTTCGGGAGACCAACGCAAGCATCTCTGATATTGCTCTGAATTTAGGCTACTGCGATCAAAGCGCTTTTACCTCTCAGTTTCGTACCCGAATGGGATTCACCCCGGCCCGGTATCGAAAGCAGATGAGCAACTAATCTCGTGGGATCCTGTTTTCGCGCTACACTTCCCCATGACCGACCGATTCGGCCCCGCTTTTATTGATACCAATCTTGTCGAGTTTCGCGTTTTCGCGCCGAAGGCGAAAAGACTTACGTTGCAACTAGAGGACATGCGCTTCGCGATGCTCCCTGACGAAGACGACGGTTTTTTCACTCTCAAAACGGAAGCCTCCGCTGGAATGAAATATGGCTACCAAGTCAACGATGGCCCTTACTACCCCCATCCCGCAAGCCGCTTCCAACTCGATGGCGTGCATAAATCAGAGCTGATCGATCTCAGCTGTTTGGAAAAAAAGACGAGAACTGGAAAGATATCCAGCGCGAAAATCTCATTATCTACGAACTGCATCTTGGGGCGTTCACTGACAAAGGCTCCTACCTCTCCGCGATTGAACGCCTCGATGATCTAGTCAGCCTCGGAATCACCGCTCTGGAACTCATGCCAGTTGCACAATCAGCAGGCAACTGGAACTGGGGATACGACGGAGTGAATCTATTCGCTCCCGCCAACGCCTACGGCCGCCCCGAAGACCTTATAGCCCTGATCGACGCGGCGCACTCGAGAGGCCTCGCCGTGATTCTCGACGTCGTTTACAATCATTTTGGACCCGAGGGAAACTACCTCTTTGCCTTTGGTGACTACCTTTCACCAACGCACACCACTCCGTGGGGCGATGCTCCCCATTTCGATGGATTCAATGCCGCTCCCCTCCGCGCATTCATTCTCGAGAACGTGCGCTATTGGATTGAAGACTTCGGCTTCGACGGCCTGAGAGTCGACGCGAATCACTTTATCAAAGACACCTCTGGTCGCCACATCGTCAGCGAAATAGGTGAATATGTCAGGGTGCTCGAAACAAAACTTGGACGGACCCTGCATCTCATCGGGGAAACCAACGTTTACGACCCGAAACTAATCTCCAGCATCGAAGACGGAGGCAGCTCTTTTACCGGTCTCTGGTGCGACGAGTTTCTGCACGCCCACTATGCGCAACTTCAACCCGGTGAACAGGCGATTAAAGAAGTGGCGATCACCGTCGACGGGGAAATTTTGTTGTCGCGAAACTGCAGTGCCCTCGACGAAGGCGCAGTCATTCAAGCTCAAGCCTATGCCGTTCTCGCTGGAACAGGACGTGCCATGATCAGGTGAGCCAAATAGGAGTATGCAAAAATCCGTGCAATCCCTCTCTTCCGGCTATAACTAGGCACCACTATGAGTGATACCCCCAACTGCCCGAAATGTGATTCCGAATTTACTTACAACGACGGAACCCTCATGAACTGCCCTGACTGCGGACACGAATGGGTCCTTGGCGAAGAGGCAGCCGGAGAAACTGAAGATGCAAACGCGATTAAAGACGCTCACGGCAATCCCCTTGAAAGTGGTGACACCGTTCAACTCACCAAAGATCTCAAGGTAAAAGGAACGTCTTCAACGCTCAAAGTGGGCACGAAGGTGAAAAACATTCGCCTCACCGAAAGCCACGACGGTCACAACATTAACTGCAAAGTGGACGGGATCGGGCAGATGAAACTGAAGTCCGAATTCGTGAAGAAGATCTAGCGTTCACCGGGGGAAGTCGCTACCCCAACGCCTAACACTTCCATAATCTCGCGCAACGTTTATCACTTCAATTCCGTTTCCCGTCCCAAACGGCGAAGAGCCTGCTCTTTGACACGCAACCGGTCAACGTTGGAGCTGGCGGGTTTCACTTCATTCTCCTCAATAGACACTTGTGCGTTTTTCGCTATTCGAAACGCCTCGGGAGCGGTGATAATATTTCCACGGATCGCGATTGGACCACTCACATTCGCTTCTACATCAACGCGGATACCGACTCCGTTTTCTTTGAGAATCGTGTTCTCTAAAATGTCGAGATTCCCCACCCGCGCAGACTGTTGTTTTGAGCGAATCCCGTCTCCTCCTACATCCATGATGATGTTCCGGAGAACCCGGGCATCGGCCGCGACCTGAATACCGTTATCACCCGTGTTCCAGATCACATTCCCTTCGACTACATTACGTTCATTACCATCTGTTCCATAAAGCGTGACACCGGGATACTTGGTGTCGTGAATCACATTGTTCCGAATCATATTCCCGTAGCTCCCGTCTTTCACCTCGATTCCATCGCCCTGAGAAATATCAGGACCATCTAGGTGATGGATATAGTTCGTCTCAACGATGGAATTTCGAAAGACCGTGACCGTCTTTCCTTCACTGTCATTATTTCCGCCAAGATAGAATGCCTCACCATGCCCACTGGTGTGATGGATGTGATTCCCATGAAAATGCATTTTCTCATAGTGGTTTCCGGGATGATTGCAGGTCACTGCCACTCCGCCAATCTCGTAAATGTGGAGTTCATTTAACGTAATATTCTGGACCCACTTTCCTTCGGGATTGCTGATCCGTATCGCGGCACTCCCTCCCGTAATCTCAATCTCACGAAGCTCGAGAAATTCCGCTCCCTCAAGATTGAGCGTGTTCTGTTTCGCATCAGGCCTTTTGAAAGTCACCTGCTTTCCCTGCTCTGCCCGAATCACAATAGGAGACGCTTCAGTACCCCGATGACGAAGCGTTAACTTCCTCGAATCTGTGTAGACGCCCTCCTTTAAAATGACAGTGTCCCCCGGTCGGAGTCCCGCCCCATTGAGAACATCAAACCAATCATCAGTCGGCCCAACCGCCACCTCTCCCGCCCCAGCACTCGATAGGATGAAGTAGCCGATTACCATTACGAGGAGAGATCTCTTTGATCGTATAAATTGCATAGAAGCACTAATTCCGGGTCTCTTGAAAAACAATTTACTCTATGAAAATCAGTCGGAATGATTTCAAAATAGTTTAGTAATGGCCCGCCCTTCTGAGAGCAAATTGATCGGGCGTCCACCGCGGTCGGTGGCATTGAGATCGGAAACGCCCATCGCGTGATAAACCGTTTTTGTGATGTCTTCAGGTCCGACCACATTCTCAATCGGTAGCTCTCCATACTTGTCGGTTTTCCCATAGGTTTGTCCGCCCTGAATGCCTCCGCCAGCCATGACAACACTCTGACAGGCGGTCCAGTGATCACGACCAGCACCGGCAACACCGCCTGAGCGACGATCTCCGATTTTCGGCTTGCGACCCATTTCACTGGAGACAAGAACGAGCGTATCATCCAGCATCCCCCGATTCGAAAGATCCTCAATCAGCGCAGAATAGCCGCGGTCAAATTCGGGCAAGAGATAATCGGAGAGGCATTTAAAATTGCTGCCGTGGGTATCCCACCCGCCAGCGCTTTTGCACTTCGTTTTGATATCCTGATTCTCCCGCCAGAAAACGGTGATGAAAGGGACTCCCGATTCGGCGAGTCGGCGCGCCATGAGAAGACTCATTCCGTTGAGCGTTTTACCGTAGCGTTCCCGGGTGGGCTCCGATTCTTGTTGAAGGTCAAAAGCGGAAGTGGTCGAACCCGAAGAGAGGAGATCGAAAGCCTGTCCCTGGTAAGCGGAAAAATCCTGAATCGAAGCATTGGCCTCCAGATCAGCACGGGCCCGGTTCATCGCCCCGAGCAGTGCTTGCCTATCATCGAGCCGCCCCTTGCTCGTTTGCAGGCGAAGCGAAGGAGCATTGATCTTCATCGGCTCGGCGTGGTCACCAATCAGGTAAAGAGGTTCGTGCAAGGGCCCCAGTTTCCCCGAGAACTGCCCGGGCCTGGTGAAAGGTGGACGACTCGGTTTGTGGGGAAGCGAAATGATCTGGGGCAACTCAGGATGAGGTGGACGCCGCGATCCAATCACACTGCCCATGAACGGCCAGTCATCAGAATGAGGCCGACGGTTGTTGCCCTGAGTCTTAAAAGTCTGATCGGGAGCGTGACCGGTTAGGTTGTAGTAGTACCCGGCATGGTGGTCCCCCGTCGCGAGCCCGTGATCGGTAACCGAACGAACGATCGCAAGCTTGTCCGCAACCTTCGCCGTCATCGGGAGATGTTCCGAAAGTTGGATCTCAGGAGCCGCCGTCGAGATGGGACGAAAGAGGCTCCTATACTCGGAAGGCGCGTCGGGTTTCAGGTCCCACATATCGACGTGGGAGGAGCCTCCACAAAGAAAGAAAAGGATCGTCGTCTTGGCAGCAGCACTCGGAGGCTTTGCGAACGATTCCGCGCCAGAAAGGGCCGAAGTTCCAAAGCGAAAGCCCGCGACCCCGGTCGTTGAAGCGACAAGAAAGTCCCGGCGGGATGTGTGAGAAGCGGCCATTACTGAAGAGGGTTATACCAAATCTGGAGCGAGAATGAATCACGTCATTAAGTAACTTCGCTCCTGTGCGGCCGGCGCTTAAATTGAAGGCGTAACCTTCCAAACAGGGATTCATCGCCCACTCTCCAGGGGATGGGGCTGATGCCTTATCAGAGAAAAGCCCGAATCCAATTTAAAATTGCCGCGGCACTCTTTCCCTGTATTTTTTGGCATGGCAATGGAATCCACCGGCAATAAAAAGTGGGATACGCTTCGGGACCGGGCGTGTTCACAGATCATCTGGGGGGGAGCGCGATGAGTTTGTGTATCAGTTTTTGCAGAAAGAGGGATTGCCTGATGAAATGTGCGATGCCTTTCTATTGCAAGCCAAGCAAGAGCGATCCGCACTGATACGAAAGCGCAGTCTACTCAAATTTATCGCCGGCCTTGTTGGTGCGATCGTCTGCGGTGCCATCCTCGTATATCTTGGGGCGTTCCAAGAAGACCCGCTTACAAGCACGAGTAGACACTTTTCCCGATTCATTATTGGACTCTGGACCGGAACCTCGGTTTCAGGACTTTTCGCTCTAAATCACGGATGGGCATTGTTCACCGGAAAAACGATAGGCTCAGCAATGGACGATTAACCAATTAGGAATTTTTGCGAGGGACAGCGCCTCGCCTCTTCTGCGCAGGAACTCCGCTGGCAGCATGAGGCAGCCACTCCTTGCGGCTGGAACGAAGTCTCATTTCTCTGCGGATTGCCATTCAGCCCTCTCCCCCACGCAATTCTTTAGTAGCGAAAAATAGGCCCCTGAATTACAAGCCTTGATGAGAATGAATTTTATTTCAAAAACCCTCCTTCTTTCGGCTGTTTGTGGATTCCTCGTCAGTTCGGTCGCGAATGCCCAGGAGGAGAAACCCGTTTTTTCCTCGCCCACCGTTGATCTCGGAATCGTCGTCGGCGACATGGATGCTTCGGTGAAATTCTACACCGAAGCGCTCGGAGCAAAAGAGGTGAAAGGTTTTACGGCCTCGGCTGAAAAAGCGTCTGCTTTTGGACTCACCGATAATCTCGAAGCGGTCATTCGTGTTTTCGTGCTAGGCGAAGGCCCTGGCGCTACGAAGTTAAAGCTGATGTCCTTTCCAGAATCCAAACCAGCAAAGCCGGATCAAAAATTCATTCACTCCACCATCGGAGTGAGCTATTTGACGCTTCGGGTCACGGATATGGATGTCGCGCTGAAGCGTCTTGCGGATTCAAAGATTAAGCTACTTGGAAAAACGCCTTCGAATTTGAGTGGGAACATGTATCTCACGACCGTTCAAGATCCGGATGGCAACTTCATCGAATTGATTGGACCGCGTGCTGATTGATTATTTTCTCAGGGTAAAAGAAACGCCCTCCCATCTTTCCGCTATGAGCGAAACATCAGAAAGCGTCGTCATTCTCGGAGCGAGCAACAAGCCTGAACGCTATGCCTACAAGGCTTTTGTGACCTTGCTTAAATACGGACATGAGCCGATTCCCGTTCATCCCGACGTCAGTGAAATCGAGGGCGTTCCCGTGTTCCCGAATCTCGCCTCGGTGGAAGGAAAGGTCGATACGATGACGCTTTATGTGAATCCTACGATTTCGGAGCCGCTCGTTGACGAGATCATCGCCCTCCAACCGCGACGGGTGATTTTCAATCCCGGCACCGAGTCTGCCCTGCTGAAAGAAAAGCTCGAAGCGGCTGACATTGCGGCGGAAGAATCCTGCACGCTTGTGCTGCTTGAAACCGGGCAGTTTTGAAACCCGCCAGTACTTCTGAAGAACGGTCACGCAGGTCGCTGTTTGTAGACGCTTGGACACAAACAGGGCTTTCGTCGCGCAGGAGCGCCAGCACGACCGGTAATGCTGACTGGCATAATTCCGCTGGAGATAACGATAATACGCTCGCTTAACTCGCTAGTAGTGAAACACCCGTAGGGATTGTACCGCCTGCACGGGATCTACTCGCTACTGCTCGTATTAATGTGGTCCGACTTAATGTCGGAGCAGAGCGCTCGAACTGCGTTCTCATCTCTTCGGCTCTGCCACTTCCTCTTTCGCTCGCAAGTAGTGGCACACCCGTAGGGATTCGAACCCCAAACCTCCTGATCCGTAGTCAAGCGCTCTATCCAGTTGAGCTACGGGTGCGTTTCCCACTTGTTCAACCGAATGGCTGAAGCGGACGCTAATGTGCGCAGATTCGGAGCTTTGACAAGGGAAAATTCAAGGATTCGAAACGGTTTGCCTTACCATGCCCTTTCATGCTTCTTTGAGTGAATCTTTCCTACCATGAAACGAAGTCTTCCCTTCATTATCGCGAGCAGCATAGCAGCCCTTCTTTTTGCTATTTTTGCCTGGTTTCAGCGCAACGACATCGACCCCCAGATCTATCACAATTCGTCGAGCCTTGATGCGGCTCTTTGGCTCGTTTTCTACGCTTTGATCGCGATTCTTTTCATTGCGTCCATTTTTCGGAAAATCCCGCAATGGATCCTTATCGTCGCAGCGATCGCCTGCCTCGTCGAAATGGCGACGACCGGTCCAGGCTTGATTCAAAACCTTTTCGGCGACGACAAGTTTACGATGACACAGAAAAGCATGTCAGCGGAAGATCCCCGCGTCGAACTGACGCGTGAATTCTTCGGAGCGGTGATCGCTCTGCTTGGCGTCGTAGCGCTTTGGCTCGGCCAAAGAGGCAAAAAGGCGGTTACTTAGCCGGTGTGATACGGAAGAGATTCCCCTTCCATCCGACAACGATGGCTTCGCCATTCTCATCAGGATAAAATCCGCTCGGCTGAACCGTGGGCGATTTCAAATCAGCCGGCTTCTCGATTTGGTGGTTCTCATCCACTTTTTTCGAATCCGTGTTGTAGTGGAGAGCCCAGATGTTGCCGAAGCGCCAATCTCCATAAAGAAAATGGCCAGCCAGATCGGGAATCGCTTTTCCACGATAAACAAAGCCTCCCGTAATACTGAGGCCGTTGGAGCGATCATACTGGTGGATTGGCTCTTGAAAGACGAGATCCTTAGGGACATCCGGCTTTTTACCGAGTGGGGCCATCATCGCCGCACGGAGAGGAAAAGCGGCGTCACCTTCACGGTATTCCCAACCGTAGTTGCCGCCCTTTTCGACGAGGTTGATTTCCTCGTATAGATCCTGACCAACATCAGCGAGGTAAAAGAGTCCCGTCTCGGGGTCAATCGAGCTGCCCCAGGGATTTCGCAGTCCCAGCGCCCAGATTTCAGGGCAGGCATTCGACTCATCGATGAAAGGATTGTCTGCCGGAATGCCATAAGGCAGGGAACCGGTGCGCCCATTCACATCGATTCGAAGCACCTTGCCGTTCCAGCGAGTGAGCTTCTGAGGAAGCATGTAAACGCCGTTTTTCATCCCGCCGTCTCCAACCGTAAAATAGAGCATTCCGTCTTTTGGACCGAAAAGGACATTTCCGGAATTGTGATTCCACTCGGGCTGCTGCACTTCGAGGAGAACGCGCTCGCTCTTGGGATCCGCCTGATTCGAATCGCCTTTCGAGATTTTGAACTCGGAAAGGACCAGTCGTTTAGGTCCCTGCTTCGAATAGGAGAGGTAAAACTGCCCGTTGTTTTTAAAATCGGGATGAAAAGCCATTCCAAGGAGGCCTTCCTCGAAATCTTTCTCAACGCCCATCCGATCGGCGAGATCAAAGAACACGCTCGCCTCGCCCTTTTTCTCATCCGCAGCGAGAAGCTTAATCTTGCCAGTTTGTTCAACCAGAAAACGGCGATTCGTGCCATCGTCAGGTATTTGAAGGGACAACGGGCGCTCGAACTCGAGGTGTTCGTAGATGGGGGTCAGGGAAACCTGAGGATCTTCTGCGATGGCCGGAAGAGCGATCCACGCAAGCGCGGCGGTAAGTAAAAGATGAGCGATTAACTTCTGCATGGGTGCACGATAGAGAGTTTCGTGCCGCAAGGCAACTCTTGTGAAGGTCCTGAAAATGCCATACGATTCCGCGGCTACAAAACGGGCGATGACTCGCCTCCTTCTATGATTTCAGATTCTTTTCAGCGTCAACTGGCGACCTGGTCCCGCGATCAGAGTTTTCTCATTCGCGGTTCCCTCGTGATTGTAGCGGTGGCGGTGGTGATCTCTTTTCTGACTTCGTATTTTTTCGATTCACTGCCAGAACGCCCTCAAGAGAAGGCTACGGAACGTCAGCTAGCTCTCAGTGAGGAGGAGTTAATTTCCTTTATCCGCTTTGGAATCCCCTTTCTGGAGAGCCGCAACGACCTCAATTGCCTGTTTTTACGGCAAGAGTGGGATCGAGGGGATCATCTTGAACTGTTCTCGAAACAGCTGAGTGCGGGCGAACCCCACGCCAACACAGAGTCCATTGAAATTTGGACGCAAGGGCTCAGCGCGGAGAAGCCTGACTCATTTATCCAAAAGCTGGAAAGCCTGCCCGCCGACCTCAGATGGAGGGACGAGTTTATCGGTGATCTCTACGTCAAAAAAGGCGAACATGAACGAGGGTTGGAATACTACCTTTCCGCGGCAGACAAAGAGAACCATTCCGATTACTCGCTTCGCTCAGCGATCGCACTGGCTCACTACAACGAAGACAGTCCACTCCTGAGAGAACTGCTCGGCGATACAAAATTCAAGAATTCGATCAGTCCGGCAGCGCGCATTGATTATTACAGCTACCTTCGCGACTACCCCCGTCTCGGGCTCGCCATTCTCCGCTCTGATGCCAACTCCTGGTTATCGCCTTACCTAATTCCGGCACTCTTCACGGCTCTGGTCTGGGGCCTGATTCTCAACAGCTTCTGGGTTTCTTCCCGCGCGAGAATTGCCATGAGTCTGATTGCGTTCCTGCTTGGCGTTTTCAGCGCGACCATGACTCTTTTCGCAGTTGTGATTCAGGAAAGCATTCAGGGATTTGTCTGGTCGACAACGGATACCGATATTTCGCAGTTTCTCTACTTTCTCGTCGGCGTCGCCTTGAGAGAGGAGACGCTCAAACTTCTCTGTTTTGTTCCGCTACTCGGATGGATTCTCAAAAGAAATGAACCGGTCGAGGCGCTCATTCTTGCTGGTATGGTCGGGCTCGGTTTTGCGGTAAACGAGAATATTGGCTATTTTCAACGTAGCCCGGGTGACTCACTCATCAGCTGGATTCGACTCCTCACCGCGAATCCGCTCCACTTCTCTCTCACGGGCGTCGCGGGCTTTTATCTCGCACGAATGGTCCGACGTAAAGGCCATGGAATGGAAGAATTCCTGATCGCCTTTATCGGCGTCGTCTTCGCTCACGGGATTTACAATTCCGTCATCTCAATTGATGCATTTCTGGAATACGCACCTCTCACCACTATTCTCGTCGCAGCGATTGCGTATCAGTATTTTGATCGCCTCAAGGACTCAATGCACACGGACCGGATTCACCGCCGCATTTCCCCTCTGGGTGTCTTCGTTTTAGGATCCACGTTTCTAACCTGCCTTTCAATGATGACTTCGGCGGCAAGTCAGCCCATGGGTGTCGCCTTCCGGGATTTTGCCACCGGCGTCGCGGCGATGATCCCGCTCGCTTTCGCGTTCATCAACCGTTTCCGGGACTTGTGAGCCCTGCAATGTTTCCTGCTTGCACGCAATAGGACTCCACCGAAGTGCGCTCCACAAAATCATCCGTCGTTCCGCCGGCAAATCGCCGAAAAAGCCCCCTCTGCGACTGATGCGCGTTCAAAGCGGCGAGTCGTTTCGCATGAAAATCAGAGGCGTCCAATCGAAGATCGGCGTCATCATCTTCGTTGAGAAGGTGAGGCATGACGTGCTCTGAATCCCGGGCAAGAAAGGTAAGCCAGGCAGGCCCTTTACCTGACGCGCTTTCAACCACTCTTCCCACCGCCGCGTGAACCAACAGGTGCGCCGCATGCCAATACTCTCCGTTACTTCCGTGAGATACTATCAGATCAGCCGCTTCGGAATAACTTCTCATTTCCTCAGCGAGATCAGAAACACTCACCTCCGGTGCGTAAACCCGATAGGCCCCGCCGAGAGGATCGACATGGTCTAGAAAAACGACCTGATCCACTTCCAACGAGCGGCAAGCCGCCTCCATTTCTTTCTCACGGATCCCGCCAAGATCTTCCCGTTTGGCACCACCGGTAGGACCGCCTTCGCCACGGGTGACACAAATCAACCTCACGCTTGCTCCATTCAACTTCAGAGCGGAAATCAACCCTGAGCAAAAGGTCTCGTCATCCGGATGAGCCACGACAATGAGCGCGCTCTCAACCGCCTTGAGATCATCCTGACTGATCAACAAAGGAGCATCTTCGAACTGCCGAAACGGCCGCTTTAACTGATGGAAATGTTTACGGTAGAACACAGGGTCGAGAAGACGATGTGCAACTTTTGTGGCAAAACCCATAAAATGAGATCAATGGTGAGAAGAGGAGAAATTTAGCACATGTTCGCGCAACTCTCTCTTAAAGACTTCGGGACCAAATTGCCCGACACGTGCGAGCAGCTCGCTGCGAAAAGCGTCTCCCTTTTCAGGCTTCTCAATCAACTCGATAAGTTTGGAAACGGCCTCTTCATCGGTTTCTTACTGAAACTCAGGCTGAGGAACGATTTCCACCGCCCCTCCTGTCGCAGGCACCATAGGAACGCAGCCCATTGAAGCCATCTCCGCCACTGCAATCCCGAAGGCCTCGATCCGGCAGGCATGAATCGCGAAAGTTTGCTTCGATAGAATTCCCTGCTTCTTTTCTAAGTCCAAAAAACCAACCGGCTCCACCCACGCGGAATGGGGCTCCAGAACTTTAGCGAGGTGACGACTGTATTCGGAGTCTTCAAGATTGCCGATCAACTTCAACGTCACTGGATACCCTTTCTCGCGAAGTGCCGAAAGGATACGAATGATTCGCTCGATTTCTTTTTCGGGAACGACCCGACCGAGACAAACAAAGCCCAGCGGATCCCGCTTACTTTTCAGATCTGAATCAGGGAGAATCACCGGTGGGTAGAATTTAAAGATGAGTGTTAGAGCGAGGTAAGCAAGGAGCCAAATCAGTGACGCCTTGAAAATAACGCGCAGCGTATTTGTATATGAGAGAAGACTGGCGCGAGTGTAAAACCTGAAATCGACGAGAATAATCATCATCAGAACAACGCCGACAGCAATGTGCTGGAAGTAATCAACTGGGGAGAACTCGCCCGAGTAGGTGACACCAAATTCTGAAAGCTTGGTCTCAAATCTCAGCCAGAGAGCGATAGTCAAAGCGAGCGTAATCGCAACGAGATCAGCCACGAAAGCACCCGCGACCAGCCGGTGATAGCGAGCACGGGAAGTCTCAGCTGTCTGCCGCATCGGCATCGAACTGGTTCCGGGCTTTCCGAATCCAAAACTACTCATTGCTGAAATTGTTAAAATTATCAGGCAGAGGATGAAACCATCCCGTATTTAGTTTGGTTTGCATTAGACTGAAGGAGCCGGGTTGTGCCCCACTTTAACGGTGGCCTTCGACCGCGAAGTGCCTTTCACATAAGCTGCCTGGTCCCTATTCGAGTTTGAAGAACCGTTGAGGACGCATCCCGCGAGAGACGCGCGCATGCGCTGCAACTCCCGCATCGCATGACGCGCTTCATCCGTTTTCGTTTTTCCTGATCGAACGACGAGAACCACGGCATCTGCATGGCGCGAATAGGTCAGCGTATCACTCACGACGTTGACCGGCGAAGTATCGATGATCACGCAATCGAACGCGGTGTAGGCGTCCTGCAACATCTGGGCGAAAATCTCGCCGTTCATTGGCTCTCCGGTATTCGAAGTGAAGCGGCCACAGGAAAGAAGGAAAAGGTTGGGGCATACCGTTTCCTGGCACAAATTCTGAGCGGTTAGCGCCCCTTCCGCCGCCTCCCCTCTCATGGGATCAATGAAAAGCTCAGCCATACGCGGCTTACAGAAGTCGGCATCCACGAGCAACGTCCGGTATCCCATATTCGCTTGAAGAAGCGCCAAATTAGCGGCGCAGAAACTCTTCCCTTCGCCCGGGGACGCACTCGTCACCATGACGCTGCGAGGAGTGTATGAAGAGAGCGAAGTCCGTAAGGCCCGAAAACTTTCACTTACGAGTGAATTGGGCTGACTGGTAACGAGAAGTGAGTCCTTCAGATCCCAGTCCTTGTCAAAGGCCTTAGGTAGTTCCGAAAGAACGGATAGCCCCAAGGTCGACTCAACCTGCTTACGACTGTTCATGGTTCGAGCCAGCAATCCAATCGCAAGAACCACCGCCATGCCGCACATTGAACCAAAGACACCGGCAATCATCACGGTGAGTTTTTTCTTCAGAGAGATTGGCTTCGATGAAACCATCGGTTCGAAAAAAACGTGAATCAGGGTTTCATCCACGCCGTCGCTAACATCCATATCGTTGATCCGATCAAGAAGACTGTCGTAAGTTGCATAGGCGGCTTCGACCTTTCGCTGGTATGTGCGATACTCCTGCTTGATACCGTCAACTTTAATCAGTTCCAGCTTCTGTTCGCGCACTGTGTCGTCGAGACGCTCCTCGCTTTCAACTGCTCTCGCGTAGCTCTTCTTGATGCCCTAGCCGACCGTTTCAGCGGCCGTTCGAACCTCCTGCTCCAACCCCTCGAGTTCGGTTTTACATTGTTGGTATTTGGGGTGCACCGACTCGAATTGTGTTTGAATACTCGCAAACTCCGCACGTTTCTCATTCCGTTTTGCCAGAATCGTCTGAATGTGAGTCTCAGTCCCAATGGTCCCAATTCCCAGGACCCCTTCAATGTCACCGGAGTCGAGAGCAACGAACTGCTCATACTCCGACTTTCTCATGATGACCTCATTTTTTGCCCCGCTTAGTAATTTGTCGAGACCGCCCAAGGTCGCCGAGCTATGATCGCTTGATTCGGAAAAGGACACTTCAGGATGGGTAAGACGAAATGCCTGGAGCTCCTTTTCATACCGTTGAACTTTGACTAGCTGATCTTCGATTTCTTTCTCGAGCCCCCCCGGGATTTTGAGGATGACTCGACATTTTGCTCCCGCATCAGGGCCTGAAACTCGCTGATTAACGCTTCAGTCATCAACTTGGCTCGCTCCGGAGAACGATCTTTAACCATCACATCGATGAGCCGGGTCCCCTTCTGTAAATCAGCATATACATTGGGCCCGACAAAATTAACCACTTCCGAATCGGTGTAGCCACCCGGCTTCGGCTTCAAAAATCGGGATCATTCCTATGCTCAAGCTTATCGACCACTCGCAAGATGGTCGTTCCGTTACTGATGGCGCCCGCCATCGACTTGAGCGCATCCAGGGTCTCAAAACTTGGCATACTCGCTCCCTTAATCCCGTCAAAAACGGCGCCGTCCTTCTTGGGATCCACGTAAATCACCGCTGAATAGCGGTAGATTTTGGGAGCCAGCATCACATAGGAGATCGCTGGCCCGACAATGATGGAAGCAATCAATATAGCAAGCCAGAGCCGCTGCTTCACCACCTTGAAAAGACGGTTTACATCCAGCGTCGGGAATCCCGGAAACAACGTCTCTGAGGACGATGGTTGCGTGGAGCCTGCTCCAAATTGGTTCATTCGTGTGAATATGAGACGAAAAGCCCGTAAATTAATTACTTTTTTATACTAATTATAAATTCAACCGAATTAACACCCCTCTTCAACGCAAATACTTAAATTGTAATAATTTTAATATTTAATATAACCATGCAATTTACCCACCCTAGTTAAAGGAATTAATGACCGAGCATTTGCAACGCGACGCTGAGAGAGTAAGCTTCCGACGCCACGAGTCGTGGTGGGAGAAGGCCCTCTAACCAGGAGGTTTTCTCATTATTCAATACCCGCACCACTCGTTTCCCCTCAGGATGAAGACCCGTTTATTCCTTATCTTACTGCTCAGCGTCTCGGCTGTAGTCGTTTCTCTCACCGCTCAGGAAAGCGCGCCCGCCCCTTCTGCTGCGACAGATTTGAGCGCCGAAGCCGCCGTAGCCGCAGCGAATACAGCCCAGACAATTCTGGATTCCCTGGTCGATGGAGGTCCCTTCATCATGATTCCGCTGGCGCTGCTCTCGTTCGTCGCCGTGCTTCTCATCATTTTCTACATATTCACGATTCGGCAGGGCACCGTTGTGAGCGACAAGTTCATGAATGCTGCCGATGCCTTGATCCGGAAGCAAGATTACCTCGGGCTCATTGCTGTTTGTAACCGGGAAAACGAATGTATTGCGCGAATCGTTTACAAGACACTCGACTTCGCCACGAAAAATCCGACTGCAAGCTTCGACGAAGTCCGCGAAGTAACCGAGGCTGAAGGCACCCGCCAGGCGAGTATCCTCAACAACCGGATTAGCTACCTGAACGATATTGGACGAATTGCTCCCATGGTCGGACTGCTCGGAACGGTCCTCGGAATGATCAGAGCCTTTGAAAGCATCGGTAAATCTTCCGGAGTACAGCATATGGAACTCGCTCCCGGAGTGGCTCAAGCGCTCGTGACGACTGCAGCTGGCCTCATCATCAGTCTCCCCGCTCTGATCTTTTACTCGATTTTTCGTGGAAAAGTTCAGAAACTGATCGCCGAGCTCGAAGCCGCAATGACTCATATCATGGCCCTTCTCGCCGCCCAGTATAAGCGCGCCAACTACCGTGCCTCAGCGAGACGCGACAACGAAAACGAATAGCGGGAGATTCCGCCCACTCCTGAGACCATGAAATTTCGCGATACCTCCATTCAACAAAGCGCCGAGCTGGAATTGGCTCCGATGATTGACGTTGTGTTTCAGCTTCTCATCTTTTTCATCGTGACCTGGCAGTTTGCCCGCTTCGAGCGTGACATGGACATTTCCGTTCCTGCCGCAGAGGAAGCTGAAAATACCGACCGTCAGCAAGGTGAGATCATTGTAAACGTCCGCGCCGATGGCGGCATCATCCTGAATGGTCGGGATGTCACGCGAGAAGAGCTTCTTGCCAAACTTAAGGCTATTTCAGACGCCTATCCCGATCAGGCCGTAATCTTGCGCGGCGCCTCAGAAGCTGATTTTCAGGCGATCATACACGTTCTCGACGAAATCAAAAAAGCAGGCATCTGGAATGTGGCCTTTGCCACGACCAAACCTGACTGAGATTCGGCTTGTCGTCCCCGCCTTCTCCTTTCCTTTTCGGATCTATGACCCTTTTGAATAAAACCGTCGGACTACAGCACTTCGCCAAAGAAGTGACCGGAGGTATCGCTGCCCTCCTCTTTATCTGTCTTGCGGCTCCCCTGCCAGCGCAGCAAGTGGCTCAACCGGTGCCTCAGAAAAAAAAAGTCGAAGACGTGCTCTCCTATGCCGACATGCTCTACGGCCGGGACAAGTTCGCTCTCGCCGCGCAGCAATATCAGATTTTCATTCAAGAGCAACCTCAGAGCCCGAATTTGCAAATCGCCTGGTTCCGCCTCGGTGAATGCTACCTCAAGGCAGGCCAGGAAGCGGACGCGATCACCTCGTTCGACTTTCTGATTAAAACCTACCAAAAAGGCGCCTTTGTAGGCTCTGGCGCCTACCGTCTCGCGGTGCTCCGTTACAATGCGGGTGACTTCGCAAACGCTCTCGAATATTTCAGGATTGCCAAAAACGAACTCACCGCCGAAGAAGCCAAGCTCCAGGCACGCTACTATTACGCCCGTTCGCTTCAATTGACGAAAAAGAGCAAGGAAGCCCTCGCCGAATTTAATGCTGTCATCGAAGGCGCTCCTCCTGAGAAAAATCCTTTCTATGAGCGGTGCCTGCTCGAAACGGCCCGGCTTTCATTCGACCTTGGGGAAACCGAAGCCGCTTTAGAAAAATTTATCGCCCTCTCCGAAACGGCCTCGAACAGAGAAATCAAAGAAGAAGCCATCGTTCGGGGCGGGCTTCTTGCTTCCGAGGTGGGACAGGTGGAGCAGAGCGAAAAGCTCCTCAATCTGGCACTGCGATTTTCAGATACCAGCCCTTGGAAATCACTTGCCCAGGTAGGCGCAATCTTCAATGCTTTCACGGCAGAGGATTACCAGAAAGTGGTCGGGCTCTACAACACCGGTGCCTACAACACCCCCAATGAATCAAGGGCGAAACTGATTCTTATTGTAGGGCACTCCTACCGAATTCTCGGCGACCTTGAATCCGCGCTCCGCCTCTACTCCATCGTTGAGGCGAAATTTTCCGATCAAAAAGAAGGCATCGAAGCCGGCTATCGCAAACTTCAGATTTTGCACCAGACGGGCGACAATCTCCTCCCCGAATTTGCGAGCCGCTTCGCGGACAAACAACGCAAAGTCGATCCCGAGAGTTCTTTCATCGACATGGCTTACCTCATGAAAGCGGAGTGGCATTTCAATCAGGCCGATACTTCAGCGAGCGGCCCCGGATCTGAGTTTGCGATCAAACACTACAATGACGCAGCGACCGCCTATAAGAAAGTTCGCGCCGACAAGATCGACGAGAAATACCTCGAAGCCCGTCTTTATAAGCAAGGGTGGTCAGAAATTGAATCCGACAATCGCCAGGATGGAATCCTCACTCTATCCCGCTTCATTCAACGCTACTCCAACAGTAAGCTAACCTCATCGGCGCTCGCGAAACGGGCCATGGCCTATCAGGCACAGGACGATCACCAGTTTGCACTCGGCGACTATCAGGATCTCGCAAAGCGTTTTCCCGACGCTCCCGAAGCTGAGTTTGCGATGCAGCAGGTCGCTTTGATTCTAGCCCATGAGCGGAAAATCCCCGAGATGATTGCCGCTTATGAGGCGCTTCTGGAGAAGTTCCCCGAAACCGATGGCGCTGGCGAAGCTCACTACTGGATCGGCGTGGGTAAGTTTGACCTTGAAGATTACAAGGCCGCTGTCCCTGAGCTGAAAAAAGCCCGCGATATCGATCCTGACTACGACGACAAAGCCACCCTCCGCACTGTCATCGCGCTTTACCAACTCGAGGACGTCGAGGCGCTTTCAGCGGAAACCAAACGCTACCTCGACAAGCCAGCCCTACCTGAGGGTGAAAAGCGAGCCTCGCTTCCCCCTCAAATCATTGACTACCTCGGTCGGAAACTGTCCGCTGGTAAAAACTTCAAAGACGCCGAGTATTTTCTCACTGCGATTGCTGACGTAGACAAGCCTAAACAAACGTCTGCCTCCGTCTGGCGTCTCCTTGCCGAAGCTCGAATGGAGCTGAAGAAACACAGGGAAGCAATCAACGCCTTTGATCAATATCTCCTCCAAACAGAGAAACCCAGCGAACGTGCCTCTGCTTATCTGGAGAGAGGCCAAGCTCAATATTGTCTGCGCGATTTTAAAGCCTCACGACAGAGTGCTCAGGAAAGTCTTCGATCCCAAAAGGAAGGCAGAACCAATGCCGAGGCACGCCTGCTTCTCGGTGATATTGCCGCAGCCGAGGGTGATCTCGAACAAGGACTCAAGGAATACCTTATCGTCAGCCAGATTTTTATGGATCCCCAAGTCACTCCGAAGGCCCTTTTGAAAACCGTAAACGCCTACCGCTCACTCGGAAATCAAGCGAAAGCAGAGCAACTCAATCAGGAACTCACGACCAAGTTTCCGAACTACAAGGCCCCCGCCAGCCTCGATCCGGAGTGTTAGCAATTCGACGCTAAGTGAAACGAAGACGTGAGTCTCCGCTGCTTCTCTCTGAGATAGAAGCCTACATGCCCAACACCCTCCGAGTGTTGATTCAAAGCCTATCAGAACCTTGCCCTAAAGGAAATCAGCGCATCGAGACGACGGGGAGTAGTCAAAAAAAAGAAGACGTGAGTCTCTGCCGCTTCTCTCTGAGATGAAAGCCTACGTGCCCAACACTCTCCGAGAGTTAACTCAAAGCCTAACAGAGTGATACGCCCTCCCCTGTTCTGCAAGAGCAGCAAAATAGCTGCGATCATTTCTCCCAATCAAAACTACTCAGCCGGCTTTTCTTCGTCTTCAGCTCCCCCATTCTCAGCAGGAGTCTCGGACAGTGAAACAGGCTTCACCTCCACACCCTCTTTATCGCTGCTAATCGGCCATCTCTCGGGATCAATCTGGATAATCTCGGGTGGACTCACGGTGATCACCGCGGAATCAGAGAAATGATGCTCTTTTGGGACCGGGTTCGCTCCCGATGTTTTTGAGATCAGTGGCACCGCCGTGAAAATCATCGTGGAATCCTGAAGTCGATCGACGTTCAATACCGCCGCACACATCGCCGGCTCTTCGACCCGAATAATCTGCCCCGGCGAAAGCATAAAGTTCTCCGGCACATCCGGCGTCGGTAGCGCCAAATCGAGGATGGCATCAGGAAAGGTAGTCGACTGCCCCCGAATCACCAGACCCGAGGAGTAAACATCGTCCGGCCCCATTTCCTGAACGGAGATCACCCGGAACTCACCCGAGAGGTAGGTAACATCACTTCTCTCGAGGTAATTCTTAAGGTAGTAGCGCTTCAAAATCCCGTTGTAAGCCTTGAGCTGTATCGGATTAAATGGATAAACCTGAGCGTAGAGATCTTTCGCTGAGTAAAATTTTCCACGAGGCGCAGAAACAGGAGATACGCCGGCGATCGGATCCAGCTTTTCCAACTTAGTCAGGAGCCGATAATTCATGGGGTGTTCCGGCTGCCCGAAAACCCACATACAAAAAGACCAGGACGCGAAATTCAAACCGATCAGAACGGCAATCGCCGCAATCCAGAGAATCACGTTGCCACCCGCGTAGCGACCGTCATCCTCCTCACGCGCCTCCCTCGAAAACGGGGTTCCTTCTGAAACGGTATCCATAAATCAAAAAGCAGTCTAATTGCCGCAGACTTCTCCGTCCGTCGTTGCGGGGTCGTATTCCGGAGCAGCGCCTTCCTTCGACGGCTCAAAAGAAGTCCCGCAACCGCAGCTTCTCGCCGCATTCGGGTTTTCGATTTTAAAACCGGAATCGTTGAGCGAGTCGATGTAATCGAGCTGGCAGTGGTCGAGATACTCGCGGCTCTCCTGATCAACGAATACCCGCGCCCCGTTTTTTTCGACGACCGCATCGTCCGGCTCGCCTGGCCCGACTTTCATCGCATACTGCATTCCCGCGCAGCCCCCCTTTTCAACAAAAAGTCGTAATCCGCCCTCCTCAGGAGAAAAACCTTTTTCCTGAAGGAGCGATAGGAGATGTGTCGCGGCTGAGTCTGTCACTTGAATCATAATAAATTCTACGTTTGTGGCTTCAATATACGGTCAGGGATCGAGATTCCCAAGTGATTTCGATTTGCTTTTGACGTCCCGATGCTCTCAGTTGTCTTTCCGCATTGTCATGGGAAAAATCAGACTCCTCCCCGAAGCCCTCGCCAGCCAAGTTGCCGCTGGTGAAGTGGTCGAGCGCCCCTCCTCTGTCGTCAAAGAGCTCGTGGAAAACAGTATCGACGCTGGAGCGTCCAATATCGAGGTTCGCGTCCAGCGCGGAGGGATCGCCTTAATTCGCGTCACCGACGATGGCTGTGGAATGAATCGGGACGACGCGCTCATGTGTCTAGAACGGAATGCGACCTCCAAAATCCGCACGAAAGAAGACCTCGCTGCGATCCATACCCTCGGTTTTCGCGGAGAGGCGATTCCCAGCATCGCGAGCGTATCCAAATTCCGCCTCACGACCCGCGAGCCTGATACGCTCACCGGAACTGAAATTATCATTAATGGGGGCAAAATCATCAGCGTGAAAGACTGCGGGGAATCTCCCGGCACTCAGATCGAAGCACGCTCACTTTTTTACAATCTTCCGGCCCGTCGCAAATTCCTGCGCACCGAAAACACCGAGTATTCTCATCTCGAGCAGACCATCAAAACGCAAGCGATCGCGCACGAGAACATCCGCTTTTCACTCGTCCGCAATGACCGCCTCGCCTTCCAACTGCCCGCAACCACGAGCCTCCGCGAGCGCATCGGAGGACTTGTTGGAATGGATCTCGCGGGGAGACTCCTCGAAATCGAACCTCACGACCACAAAGGCGTTCGGGTGAAAGGTTTTATCGGCCCTCCCGGAATGGGCCGCAGCGACCGGAAGCAGCAACTCAGCTTTCTCAACGGACGTCCTGTCGAAGCCGCGATCATTACACGAGCGCTTCGCGAAGGCTACCACACCGCCCTCATGAAAGGGCAATTCCCCGTCACATTCCTCTTTATCGAAACCGATCCCACTGCCGTCGATGTCAACGTTCACCCCGCGAAAAGGGAAGTGCGTTTTCACGATGGATTCGGCGTTCAAGACGCGATCATCGGAGCAGTCCAGGGCACCTTGCGTGAGCGCATGACGCGCCCCGTCTCTGGCGTTGGACTCACCGGAACTGATAAATTCAAGCCGACTGATCCCATCGTCGTTCAGGAAAACCTCATCCCTGAAAACGAGCAACGTTCGCTGCGATCCGACTGGGGCGATCTCGGCCGAACCGCGTCAGACCCGGCCCCGGAAGAGGCAAGACCAGAACTTTTCACCAGCACCGAACGCAAACGCTTCGAATCAGAGGCAGGGCCCACGCCGGACCTATCCCACCCTATTGAGTCGACCGCCCAACAGGGGCAAGCCACGGACCCAACAGGGTTGACCGAAGCACCTGACCCTCTCGGACAAAGCCCTGTCGATCGTGATTTTTCAGAAGCAGCCGCCAATGAAAAGCCGAAGGCGTCGGACTACAAGCTGATCGGAGTGATCGGAAAGCTCTATGTCCTCCTCGAGAGCAAAGAAGGCCTCGTCCTCATGGACCAGCACGCCGCGCACGAGCGAGTCCTGTTTGAGGAAATGAAACGCCGCATGGAAACCGAGGGTGTTCCGAGCCAGCGACTCCTCACCCCCATCATGGTCGAACTCTCGCCACGTGATTTTGACCTCATCAGCAAGAATCTCGATACGCTCGACAAGCTGGGGCTTTCCGCCGAGCCGTTTGGCGGCAGCACCTTAAAAATCGACTCGCTGCCGAACTTTCTCAAAAGCGATGATCCCGAATCATTCCTTGATGATGTCATCGGTGAAATCCGCTCTGCAAGCGACAAAATGTCCGCACTGCGCTTAGGCGAAGACATGATTGCCACAACCGTGTGCCGCCACGCGGTCAAAGCGAACGATCCGCTCCACAATCGTGAATTGCAGAAGCTCCTCGAAGACACCCTCGTCTGTGACATGCCCTACTGCTGCCCGCACGGACGACCAACTCTCATCCAGATTACCTACGCAGAGCTGGATCGGAAGTTCGGACGACGGACTTGAGAGCCTCTCTATTTCACGTATTCCCAGTCTTGACCAGTCGAGGGAATATCAGCACCTTGGGCGCAGACTATGAAATTATTTCTCGCTCTTCTTTTCGCCGCTTTCACCTTTTCTGCCACTGCGGCAGAGAAGAATGTCATTTTCATCATTGCAGATGACGAATCCCCTACCCTGGGCTGTTATGGCGATCCCACCGCGGTGACTCCGGCAATCGATGCGATCGCTGCAGATGGCACCCTTTTTCACAATGCCTTCGCAACCACCGCGAGTTGTTCAGCGAGTCGCTCGGTCGTGATGTCAGGACTTCACAATCATCGCAACGGACAATACGGGCACCAGCACTCGTATCACAAATTTGGTTCATACCACTCAGTCGTGAGCCTTTCGCTTCCGCGCGTCATGGCGAACGCCGGCTATCGCACCGGACATGTCGGTAAATACCACGTCGCTCCCGAGCAAGTTTTTCGATACGAAAATTACTACAAAGACAGTGGACGCAATGCGGTTGAGATGGCGAATAAAACGAAAGAATTCATCACCGCCGATTCTGAGAAGCCCTTCTTCCTTTACTTCGGCACCTCGGATCCCCACCGCGGCGGCGGCGTTGATCGCACATCCGAGCGTGAGCTGAAACCGAATCTCTTTGGCAATCTACCCAATAAGGAAGCCTACCCCGGTGTTGAGGAAGTCTTTTACGATCCCGCTGATATCCCCATTCCCCACTTCCTCCCCGACACTCCGGACACCCGCGAAGAGCTGGTGCAGTATTACCAGAGCATCTCACGAGTCGACCAGGGCATCGCCAGATTGGTTGAGATTCTGAAAGAGGCTGACCTCTACGACAAAACACTCATCGTCTTTACCGCTGACCACGGCATGGCATTCGCCGGAGGAAAAACCACCGTCTACGAAGGCGGCCTCAAAGTACCTTTCGTTGTCAGAAATCCCTACGAAGAGACTCGCGGCGTTGAAAGCGAAGCACTCATCAGCCACATCGACATCACACCAAGCCTGCTCGATTTTGCCGGCGGTCTCGATGCTGATAAGAACGCCCCGAAGAAAATGGTCGCTGCCAAGAAATTCTGGAAAGACTTCCCCGAAGTGAGCAAAGACAATCTCGGCCCCAACCTCACGAGCTATCACGGCAAGTCATGGGTTCCTATTCTCGGGAAGCCTGACGCCGAACACTGGGAGACCGCCTTCGGTTCACATACCTTTCACGAAATTCAGATGTATTACCCCATGCGGGTAGTGCGCGACAAAAACTACAAGCTCATATGGAACATAGCTCACCAGCTTCCTTACCCGTTCGCATCAGACCTTTGGGCAGCGAGTAGCTTTCAGGCGCAGTTTCAGGAGTCACTCGACGCCCCTTACGGCCAGAAGTCCGTCGGCGAGTATATTCACCGCCCCGCTTTTGAGCTCTATAAAATCAGCGACGATCCCTACGAAGCCAAAAACCTCGCCTCCGATCCTGAATACCGCGACGTCCTCATCCAGTATCAGGAGAAGATGAAGAAATTTCAGAAGGAGATGCAGGATCCGTGGATCATGAAGTGGGATTACGAGTGAGAAGTAGAGAGAATATTTTTAGAGAGAATATTTTTTTCCCATTACAGACGCCCTGATTAGCGCTCCATTAGCGCCCATCAGCGGTTCCTTACCACCAAAACCCAACGCCCAATATCTCAATGACACGTCTTTTACTCACCCTATGCCTCCTCGCCTCTACAAGCGCTCTCACCGCTGCTGACCAAACCATTTGGATTGGAACCGGTGGCAAAGGGGCTGAAGGAATCTACAAAACCTCGCTGAATACGGAGAACGGCACACTCAGCGATCCAGTTCTCGCAGCCGAGATCGCAGGCCCCGGCTTTCTAGCGATCAATGCGAAAAGGACGCACCTCTACGCGGTCTGTGGCGTCGATAAAGGAAGCGTCGCTTCTTTCCTCATCAATGAGGATGAATCACTCACCCTGCTCAACACGGTTCCGACTGGTGATGGCGGAGCGGCCCATGTTTCCGTTGATCACGAAGGGAAAATCCTTTTCTCCGCCCAATACGGAGGCGGCTCCGTTTCTACGTATGCGATTGAAGACGACGGCAGCATCGGCGAGCGCACCTCGCTCATTGAGCACACCGGAAGTGGCCCTGATGAATCCCGTCAGAAATCTCCACATCCGCATTGGAGCGGCGTCAGCCCGGATAATCGCTTTCTCTTCATTCCCGATCTCGGAGCGGACAAGGTCTTCATTTACCAAATCGACCACGACGCCAAAACCATCGCCCCACACGGTGCAGGCATCGCCGTTCCAGGAGGTGGCCCGCGCCACATGAAGTTCAGCAAGGACGGCACGAAAATCTATCTCCTCAATGAGATGCTCCTCTCGGTCACCGTTTTCAATTACGACGCCAAGGCAGGAACGATGACCGCTTTGCAGACCATCAAAAATCTGCCTGAGGAACTAAAAGAAATCCCTAACAAGGCCGCTGAGATTCGCGTCCACCCTTCGGGAAAATTTGTCTACGCGTCCAACCGTGGTCACGACTCCATCACGGCTTTCGCCGTCGATGCGAAGAGTGGTGAGCTATCCTTCATCGAGCGGGAATCGATTCGCGGCAGCTGGCCGAGAAATTTCAATATCAGCCCGGATGGGAAATGGCTCATCGCTGCGGGGCGCTACTCAAACACGCTTTCGGTTTTCTCGATCGACCAGAAAACAGGCGGGCTTCTCTTCAGCGGCAATATCGCCAACGTTCCCGCCCCTATCTGTTTGGAGTTTTAAACGGTCTCGTAATCTCACCCTCAGGCCGCGTCGAGTCCAAGAACCAAGGACTTATATGGCTCTCTTGGGCTAAGCAGGTTGGCGTAATTGAGGACTGTTATATACGCAACAAAAAGCAGCGATCAGGGTATAATCCGGTGAACCCGCGCTGTTTTATGAAGCTCCCCATTCTTTTCACCGTCCTCTTTTCTCTCTTCGTCTCCGGCCTACCGCTCTCGGCCAAGGACAACATCGACCAATCGGTTCACGGTGTTTCGATCAAGGATGCGTCCGCGAAGATCGATGATCTCGTTGCCGGGAAATTGAAGGAGAACGGCATCAAGCCAAATGAGGCGATCACCGACGAAACCTTCATTCGCCGGGCCTATCTCGATATTGCGGGAAGAATTCCCACGATTGAAGAAGCCGAGAATTTTCAAGGCTCCACCTACGCGAGAAAGCGTCAGCAACTGATCCGGGATCTCCTCGAGAGCAATGGGGCCGTAAGTCACGGCTACAACTTTTGGGCCGACATCCTGAGAGTCAATTCTGCTCTCGGAACGGGAGCCGCTCAGGCGGAAGCTGCCTATCAGCTATGGATCAAAGAAGCGATTAAGGAAAACAAACCGTACGACGAGTTCGTTTTTGACCTCGTCGCGGCACGCGGAAAGCTCTGGGAAAACGGAGCCGTCGGTTACTACATCAGAGATCGCGGCATGCCTCTCGATAACATGTCGAACACCGTCCGTGTATTTCTCGGAACACGCCTCGAATGCGCGCAGTGCCACAACCATCCCTTCGATGTCTGGACCCAGATGGACTATTTCCACATGGCAGCCTTCTCTTATGGAATGGATGCCCGTCGTTACGACTCAGAGAACCGAAAATTTCTTTCCAAATACCAGAGAGATGAGCGCACCGATTATCATCAAAAAGCGGTAAACACCAAAGGATTCCCGATGGTGACCAACATGGCGACGCTCGAAAGATACACTTCGGATCCAAAGAAATATCAGAAGTATCTGGATCGCTACAAAATGAACGACAAGCAGTTTCGTGCTGCAGCGAAGCGTTCCGTCGAGGCGTTTGAATCCTACAATCATGACACCCGCCAAATGCGGAATGCGGTGAACGATCTCTACAACCCACTTCGGTATGTGCAGACCTCGGAGACGGAAAAGACGCTGAAGCTTCCTCACGATTACCAATACGACGACGCCAAGCCTAACGATCCGGTGAAGCCAGCCACTATGTTCGGAGCTGAAATCGACATGGAAAACATCGATGATTCTACGATCGACGCCTACGCCGAGTGGATGACCTCATCCGAGAACCCCACTTTCACCAAAATCATCGCAAACCGCCTCTGGAAGCGCGCCTTTGGTCACGGAATATTTGAGCCGGTTGATGACCTTACCGATCAAACGCCAGTCACCAATCCTGAGCTGCTTACCTATCTCGAAGAGTTAATGCGCAATCTCGACTATGACATGCGCGCCTATCTTGAGATTCTTTACAATACTCAAACCTATCAGCGTGGAGCCAACTCGGAGGAACTCGTCATGGGAATGCCCTATTACTTCCAGGGGCCGGTACTCCGCCGCATGACCGCTGAGCAAATCTGGGATTCCATCGTCGCTCTCGCGCTCCCCGAGGCAGATGACTATCGACCAAAACTCAAAGGCCAACTCTCTTCTGTAGAGAAAGTGAAGCGAATCTATCACTCTCTCGAAGATCGCGACGAAGACAGCTACATCAAAATGGTAAAAGCCGTCGCACATGCTTACGAGAGCGTGAAGCCGAAGGAGGAAAAGATTCGGGAAAAGATGTATGCCGCTCGCGAAGCTGAAGATGAGGACCGCTACCGTAGCCTCAACAAGGAACTCGGAGAGCTCCGCAAAGAAACCCGCCGCATCGTCTCCGATATCGGTTACGAGAACGTAGGTGAAAAAGTCGAAGAAGGTGAATTACTCCTCGCCATGGGAATGAGCGAAATGGCCCTCACAATGCAAGATGGTGAAATGATGTCGGGAGGGAACGTCGAAAATGCCGTTCTTACCAAGCTTCCCAAACCTGAAATGCCCAAGTATGAAAAAGAAACCGCTCCCGAAGGACTTGACCGCGCCAAGCTGAAGGATTGGAATCGAAAGCAATCGTCTCTCGAAAAAGCCTGGGTCGGTCAGAAAAAGAGAGACTACCAGGTTTACACTTCCCTCGTCTCACAAATGGCGCGAGCATCCGAACTCGAGTCCCCAGCACGTCGCGGTCACTTCCTTCGCGAATTTGGCCAGTCTGACCGCGAAGTAATCGAGAACGCAGCTCATCACGCTTCTGTCCCCCAGGCACTCAACCTCCTCAACGGAACCATCGTTGAAGCGCTCACCAACGAGTTCGCCGTCTTTGGAAACCGCATTCACAAAGCGGGTGATCCGAAAGAGAAGATCAATATGATCTTTCAGGCGATGCTCACCCGCGAACCAACTGAAAAGGAAATGGCGATCGCACTCAGTGAGTTGGAAGCAAACGGCGACAGTGCTTACGAAGGAATCGTATGGGCTCTCCTCAACACTCGCCAATTCATCTTTGTACAGTAAACTTTCTCTACCCACCTCACCTCAGCCCCCGCTACTATCATTATGAAATCAGCATTCAAATCAGACGAATGGAGCCGACGCCGGTTCATGGAAGGAACCGCCAAATCTTTCCTCGGAGTGGGCGCACTGGGCCTTACAAACCGGTCCCAAGGAGCACTCGGTCCCGATCTCGGCCTTCCCGAGCGTGCTGGTGCTGCAAAACATATCATTTACCTCTACATGGCAGGAGGCATGACCCATCTCGACACCTTTGATACCAAGCCAGGTCACGAGAATCAGGGACAAACCAAGACGATTAATACCAACGTCGATGATCTCAAGATCTCCGAGTATCTCCCCGCTCTCGCGAAGCATGGCGAGAAACTTACGATCATTAACTCACTGACATCCACTGCCGGTGCACACGATCAGGGCAACTACCTGATGCACACAAGTTACGATCAACGAGCTACGATCCGTCACCCCGGAATCGGTGCCTGGGCATTAAAATACAAAGGCCGCATGAATCCAAACCTCCCCGGTTCCGTTTTTGTGGGAGGCAACAGCCGCATCAATGGCGGAGGTGGATTCTTCGAGCCCGAGTTCGAGCCCCTTGCGATCAACGATCCCCAATCCGGACTGAAAAACTCCAAGCTCCGCGGTGTGAATCAGGAGACGTTCGATCACCGACTCGAGCTCGCCGGAAAATTCGATACTGAATTTCACGAGACTTATGATGTGAAGCAAGTTCGCGCCTACACTCAGATGTATGACGACGCTGTTCGCATTATGCAGAGCAAAGACCTTCAGGCATTCGACCTCAAGCAGGAAGACGAAATGACTCGAGAGCGCTACGGCGACAATTCATTCGGACAGGGCTGTCTTCTTGCACGTCGACTCATTGAACACGACGTTCGCGCAGTGGAAGTGAGTTACGGCGGTTGGGATATGCACAACAACGTCTTTGTCGAAGCCCCTGAAAAGTGCGGCGTTCTCGATCAGGGAATGGGTGCATTGCTCGACGATCTGGAGCGTCGTGGGAAACTGGAAGATACGGTCGTTGTTTTGACGACTGAGTTCGGACGGACCCCTCGTATCAACCAGAACGCGGGTCGTGATCACTTTCCGAAAGCGTTCAGCTCAGTCCTCGTTGGAGGTGGATTCAAAGGAGGAGTCAAATACGGAAAGACTGACGAAGGCGGTGAAAACGTCATCGAAAACGCCGTGAAGATCCCCGACTTCAATGCCACGATCGCCTACGCAATGGGCCTGCCACTGGATCAAATCCTCTACAGCCCGAGCAAGCGTCCGTTTACCGTCGCTCACAAAGGAGAGCCTGTTCTCGATCTGTTTTCCTAAAACAACAGGAAGCCAACCAGGGCCTCACTTATTTCGAAAAACCGGCAGTGCAAACTGCCGGTTTTTTCGTATGTATACCTCATGTCCGTCTCCTGGAAAAAAGACATCATCAGCTTAACCGAGCATCCGGCAGCCAAAGCAGGGAAGATCGACGCTTCGTTCTTCCCCCCTGTTGAAGAAAGTAGAATTCAAAGGTGGGAAAAAGAGAATGCTCGCAAAATCCCCGATGAAATACGTTCCTATCTGTGCCAATCCGATGGACTCGAAGCACAGCGGGGCGAGATCTGGCCCGTCCTGCCGATCTCCCAATGGATCCTCATCGACGATGCCTGCGCTTGCGCCGAACCCATGATCCGATTTGGTGAAACCGAAGAGTATCTCTATCACGTCTCACTCGGCCATTCACCCAGCATCTACCGGGCAGAACGATTAGGATCGTCGCTCCATTTTGCCACAGCTTCGTTTCGAAAATTTCTCGAGCTGGTGTTCAGCGGGCGTGCTTGAAATACAGATGAGAATACTAGCTTCGCTCGAAACTCCTCCCAGCGCCGCAGATCACGCCGATGTACTTCAAAAAGCACCTATTCCTTTGGCAACGATTCTTCCTTTGGTAACAGTTCTTCAATCGGTTTGCTGAACGCTTTTTTCGGAATCTTTGAGATAATTGGGCTTACCTCCGAATCGAATACTTTCTTAATCGCCCCTCTCCGCTCCTCAACTGAGCCGGGGTACTTCCCGGGGCGCTTGTCCTGCTCTAGTGGCACAATCCATCCCGGGACTTCAAAAAACCCGTAGGACGCCTCTGCGAGGTTAACGGAGGGATCGATCATCAGTTGAAATGGCCGACCGTTGAGGGAGGCAATCGAGACGGCCCGGATTTCAACCCCATCCAGACCATTTTCTTCAAACGTGTTGTCGAGAGCGTGGGCATATGTGGGCCCCATCGCCAACCAACCACAGCGCACCATCATCGGTCACGAAGCCGAGAACCCGATGATGTTGACTGCTTGCGAATGGCTTGACGTCTTCATTGATCAACAACGGCAAGTCAGACGGGCTGATTTGAAAAACGGCTACTGGGAACTCGATGTTGCCGAGGAAGGCGAATACGAGTTTGAACTCCGTCGCTGGCCTCGTGATTCTGAGCTGAAGTTGCGTGAGGGAGTCGATGCCACCCCCGTGACCGATGGAGAGTTGGTGGAAGGAGTTGCGCTAGACATCTTCAGCGCCCGTATCCAGATCGGAGATTTCAAGCGCTCTAAAAAAATCCCTGCCGAGGCGAAACACGCGACATTTACCGCCCGCCTACCCAAAGGTCCGGCGCGACTCTACACTTGGTTCGAGGATTCAAACAGGCAGCAGGTTCTTGGTGCCTATTATGTTTATGTCAAACGGAAGTAAGCTCCACGTGAGGTTCAACGAACTCACCACGAACCGGCTTTTTTTGTGTGGATAAAGAGTTTTTCTGAATGGTTTTGCCCGGGAAACGTCTATTTGCTAGACTCTCCTCGATTCCAACCGTTTTTTTGCTTTGATTACCACTGACCTAGAGCTAACCGAATATGCCCCGACAATTGAGAGGAAGCTCGCCCGAGCCGCCGAATCGATCACTCCTGAAGCCTTTAAATCGACGCTTGGTGCCCCCGGGAAGTCTATGCTCAGGGCAATGATGGAGAGCGTTAAAGGCGACTCGACTTCAATCTGGCTTGCAGACATCGCTGAAAACAATCTGATCGTTACTCATTCAACTCCGAACGAAGAATTAGTCGGGCTGAGCATTCCAATTAGCGAAGGCCTTACCAGTCTTGTCTATGCTTCAGAGCAATCCATTTGCGAGAACAACGTTTATCAGAACGCTAATCACTCGAAACATGTCGACGATACAGTTGGGCAAATCACCTCATCGATGATTGGGACGCCGTTTTATTTCGGTGGAGCATTACAAGGAGTCGTTAGTTGTGTGCAAATCAAGGAGAGCGAGGACGCGCCCGATCCTAAAGGATTCTCTGCACGTGACCTCGGCCGAATTCGAAGACTTTCCACTGTGATTGAGCGACTCGTTAACTACAAGCTTCTCACCCAATTGATCGGTATTGAGTTATGAGCGCAAATGAGGAGGATATCACGGACTGGCCGAATTTCCGACAAGCCCGGGAAGCACTACTGGTGGGCACTGGAGCCGGGGTCAAAATCGCAGTGATCGATTCTGGTGTGGAAAAAGATCATCCACGCCTCTCAGGGATGAAGACGCTTGATGCCGTCTCTTTTTCCGAGGATGGAGGGCGTATCGTCCTGACTGAGGAAGACCACACCGACGCATATGGTCACGGGACTGCTGTGGCGAGCATCATTCACGAGGTCGCGCCCGAGGCCGAGGTGGGAAGTTTCAGGGTGATTGACGGTCGAAGCGTATCACGGACCCATCTCATCTGTGCAGGAGTAGCGGAAGCGATTAAACGCGGCTACCACATCCTCAATTGCAGCTTCGGTTGCCGTGGACTTGCCAAATTCATCCTCCCGCATAAAGAATGGGCTGACCTCGCCTGGCAATCCGGTATCCACGTCGTAGCCGCCTGCAGTAATGCTGACGCCAGTGAAGCTGAGTGGCCATCCCATTTCACCTCCGTGATCGGAGTAGAGCTCGCAGACACGCAGGACAATGACATCTACTTCCGCAGAAACCAGGCGACGGGCTTCTCAGCACGAGGAGAAAATGTGGAAGTTGCCTGGAAGGGCGGCGGCATCCAAACCCAAACCGGAACCAGTTTTGCCGCGCCTAGGGTAACCGGGATGATGGCACGCATTCTCTCCCGCTTTCCCGACACTTCCCCGGCGATGATGCACCATCTCCTTGCTGAAGTCGCCGAGCCATGGCATGCCGACCTCGAAGCAGACTGGTAAATTTCACCTCCACACATTACACTAACCTGAACCACGACTCGAACTATGACTACGACCGCTACATTCCTCGGACCTGTAAACGAACTGCCCGCTGAGGGCTCTGACATCAAGCTAAACCAAAGCTCACCCGTCGAGATGTGTGCCGCTATATTTTCCAACTCCGGCATTGCTTTCGACGTGTCCCGCGAAGGCGTCGTCGTTCAGTCCAATCCTCAGGAAAGCGAAGTGTTCCAACGATTTCAAATCAACCTAGACGAAGATTCAAAACCTGAGCTTGCCTGGTCTGACTCAGCTCTCGAAATTCAGCTACAGGGCCTTTTCCCCGACGCATCCGCTTTCAAAACTTTATCAGATGCTTCTGAGCCTGAAGACTACGTAAGAAGATTTCTGGAGGTGTTAGGCTCATCACTGCATGATTCAGGCATCAAACATAAAGGGGCAACCGTTCCGTTGATTCGCTGGCAAGCCGGCGAAGATCAAGAGTCTGCTCAAATTCAACTTCTCGGATTACTTCTCGCTGATGAAGCTCAATTCCAATCTTTCTGTCAGACCAGCAAGGATGAAGTCGGCCTCATCTTCGAAGACGCCGAAATTCAGGCGCACGGGGCGCGTGAAGCCGTTACTATTCTTGCTCTAATCGCTGTGACTCTCGGCTCCGCAACTAATGCCGAGGCAGGTCTGTTCAAAAAACTGAAGCAAAAGAAGCAACAGGCGAAAATGCAGCAAATTGCGTATCAAAATTACATTCAACAGGCACAAGCGCCGGTTCAACAAGTTCAAGAGCAGACCGGTTGGAAAGACACTCACAATGACGCCTATTACAATCACGAGCTTCTCGAAGCGGGAAAGAACGGGGAGAAAAAAGTGATCGTCGATATCGGTCGCCAACGCGCCGTACTTCTCATCGACAATCAGATCGCAATCGACACCGCAGTATCGACGGCTCGCTCCGGAAAGGAAACTCCGCGCGGTGTCTTTAAGATTACGCAGCGTGTTGAAACCGGAAAGACTTCGACGATTTACGGTTGCGCACTCCCTTACTGGCAGCGTCTCGATCAATCAGCCATCGGCCTTCACGTCGGAGACCTTCCAGGTTACGCAGCCTCAGCAGGGTGCATCCGGTTACCGCATAGCGTTGCCCCTATTCTCTTCGCCAATACCGCCAGCGGTATTGAAGTGGAAGTAGTTGACCACTGGGATCAGCAGGAGCTGCAGCAAGGATATCAAGCGCAGTCGGTTCTAGTTGCGCAGGTTGATGGCTCGAGCAGCCAACAGGCGAACTGATAGATACGAGAAACTTAACCCTGTTCGGTCAGAGACCGGGCGGGGTTAATGCAGCAAAAGGTCTTCGTGCCGGCAGGGAAGCCCCGCTACTCCCGAGTCCGGCCTGCCTCGATAATTTCAGCGAGGCGGGCTTTCATTTTCCCGGCAACGTCAAGATTGGCCTCAAGCACATTAGTCTTCTCAGCAGGATCGCTCTTGAGGTCAAACAGCTGAAACTGAGGAACGTCAAAATTATCTAGCTTCTGCTCGACAACGACATTGCGGGCCTTTTTCTTATCGTGCCGCTGCAGCTTCCAGTCACCGGAACGAAACCCGTAGTTACCTCTGCCTCCATTATCCTGTTGAACGAATTCGCTCCGACCTTTTTCACCTTCACGCCCCAGAATCGCGCCAGCAACATTGAATGTATCGAGCGCTGCATCATCCGGAATCTCAGCACCGACAAGTGAAGCGAGGCTTCCATAAATATCAATCGTGGAAATCACCTCGTCAGAAATGCCCGGCTCAATCGTGCCTTTCCAGCGAGTGATGAATGGCGTTCTCGTTCCCCCTTCATAGATGCTGTATTTTCCACCCGTGTATTGGCCTCCGGCACGATGATCCTTGAGTTTCTCAAGCGCTTCATCGGCATAACCATCATCCATCACAGGGCCGTTATCAGAACAGAAAACAATCAGCGTATCGTCAGCGATTTCGAGACGATCCAACGTCTTCATCAACTCACCAACACACCAGTCGAGCTGAACGATGGAATCCGCACGAAAACCAAGTGGCGTCGCACCCTGAAAACGCTCGTGCGGGATGCGCGGAACGTGAAGGTCATGAGAGGCGAAAAAGAGAAAGAACGGCTCGTCCTTGTTTTTCTCAATCCAGGCATTGGACTGCTCAACCCATTTGTCGGCGAGATCTTCATCGCGAAATCTGGCAGTATGACCACCGGTATAAAATCCGATTCGGCTGATCCCATTGTGAATCGTTGAATTATGCCCATGAGTCCAATCCATCTTCAGGGTGTCACGATGAGTGATTCCCGTGGGATGATCTTCGCTCGGTTTTTTCATTCCCACCCAAAGAGGGTCCGCGGGATCAAGATTGAGAACGCGATGATTTTCGACGTAGACCTGAGGAACACGATCGTTCGTCGTTGGGAGGAGAAAAGAATAATCAAAGCCAATCTCGTTAGGCCCGGGTTTCAGTTCCCCGTTCCACTGAGGTCCGTCTTCACCGCCAAGGCCGAGATGCCATTTCCCGACCACTGCTGTTTGGTAGCCGACCGACTTAAACATATCTGCGATAGTATGGGTCTCTTCCGGGATAATCATCGGACTGCTTGGCGGAGCGATGCCAGTGCCTTTTTCACGAAACGCATAGGTCCCCGTGAGAAACGAATAGCGAGTCGGCGTGCAAGTCGATGCCGAGCAATAACCGCTCGTGAACCGCTGCCCCTCAGCCGCAAGCTGATCGATGTGAGGCGTTTCGAACTGATTCGCTCCGTAACAGGAAAGATCACCGTATCCCATATCATCCGCCATGATCACAATGACATTAGGTTTCTCCGTATCCGCCTGCGCGTGAACAAGAAACGAGAGAACGAAAAGAAGTAGAAGAGATCGCATTTTCATAACCAGAGTGAGACTAGGACAAGAGAAAACAATTTACAGCTATTTCTTTATTCCGAATAATTGGACTGAGTCTTCGTCCTTATATCGATAGCCAGTCCCGAACGGAAGCGGTTTGGCAATGCCTGACTGGTAAATCTCATGCAGCCTCGGCTGATTGTATTCCGTAAACATGTCGATCGGTCCTGCGTAGTTCCCGTAGTAGGAGACGTTGTAATACAGTTCGAGAAAATTGGCAGGAATGCCCGAGGCATCCTCAAGAATGTAGTCCAGATCTCCGACGAGAAAGTTTCTGATATTACTAAAATCCTCGGTTTGCATGAGAAACGACGCGGCTTTGAGATAGCCAACGCCTCCGGGACGAGAGTCGAGAAAGCGTTTAAATACGCTCTCCGGTTTGAATCTGGCATTCGACAAATCTGTTTTGAAAAAATACAGATTTTGCTCGGGCGCAGCGACACCACCCACAGTGGAACGCAGCCTCAGCCACAAACCGGTGCCCTCCTCAGCAGCAGCCTTCACGACACCGCCCTCTGAATCCAGCGTCACATAGCCCGCTTCGAGCACATCATGCCCCGTAAGTGCTGCGAAATAAAGCAGGATGGGAAACACCCCGTTGACACCCTCTCCTTGAAAGTCAGTTCTCATGTCTTTGGTAATAAAGAAGCTTCGTCGGGAAATATCCCGCAGGGTAAAATTGAGATGCTTCAAATAGTCCCCCAACTGCGCTTCATTCATCGTTGAAAAATCAGGCACCACCCCCAGAGGCTCCATTCCTACCAGAATATATTCCGGAATTCCGGGGAACATGGTCGCTGCGTGAACGAAATCGGGACCACCGAACATATATTTCATGACTGCAGGCTGACCGATTCGCGGCCGAATCTCCGCTCGCGACCAGGCGTCAATTTTCTGAAGACGGGACTCTCTCCATGTCTTGGTCAGAGCGCTCGTCTCCGCGTAGTGCTGATTTACGGACGGCAATGCCAGCAACCCTTCCAGCGGGTTACCGGGAGATAGAGGCAGCCCCGCAAAGAGTCGCGCGACGTCATTGTAGGAAACGGCCTCTTGCGACCTCCCTTCCCCGGGAGACAGTATCAGCAATACGGCGACTAAAAAGGCAACAGGCTTAAACTTCAAAATCGGACTCATCATCGCACTCTGATACGTTTCGCCCGGGAAATCCTTTCCTTTTTTTGGTCAAAAATCACTAAGGCCCGCGGTTCGCGCCAACGTACCAATCACGCTCCGAGTGATTTTCTCTGCCCATCAGAAGTCCCAAAGCCGAACCGTCTTGGCCTCGCCGGGCTTCGTCCACTGCATGAGGCGAATCGAATCAATCCTGACCTGCCCGGTCGTCTGCGCTGGGTCAATGCGGATCAGGGCAAGACGCTCTTCCCCAATATCCAGATCAGCCCGCCAAACTCCGAAGGCGGTCCGGGGAACGACCATAAGCCGCTCCGAACTGAATCCAGGTTCCTTTTTGGTTCCCCAGTAGAGCGCCACGTCGGATGTGTTTTCCTGCTTCATTCTGATTTCGATCGTAATTTTACCGGTCGCATTCGAAAAATCAGTCGTGCGAATGTGTGGATCATTTCCTGTAGAATTAACGAGAAGAAAATCATCGATCAAATCCAAAGGAGCATCCTTGTTGCCTGCCCAACCATATGCCGTCGGCACATACACAGGATTCGGGATCGGAACCAGTGATTCAGTCACTTTGAGATGCTCGGAAATCCTCTCATTCAATTCTACTACATGATTCGGTTTCCCTTTCGAAAGATCAATCATCTCCCCCGGGTCGTCATCCAGATTGACCAGCTTGAGACGATCTGCCTGATCTTTTCCGCCCGCAAAAAATCGAGTGAGTTTCCAAGGGCCACGTCTCACCGAAGTCCCCGCCACGGTTCCTGTTGCAGGCGGGCCATGAGGAAAGTGACAGAACAAAGCACGCTGCTCATCGACTTCTTTCTCACCGAAAAGAATGGGGAGAATATTGATTCCGTCGACGACCTGTGCGGGGGCAATCGGTGCATCGGCTGCCGCAAGAGCAGTCGGGAAAAGATCAATCGAACTGATCAATCCAGGGTTCACACTAGCCGCTTCGATCTTGTCGGGCCATGCGGCAATGAAGGGAACACGCTGGCCACCCTCGTTAATATTACCCTTCCCATTTCGGAGCGGGTAATTATTGGTCGCCAATTCGTTAGCCGCAAAATTGTATTCGTTTCCCCCATTGTCAGAAGTGAAAACAACCAAGGTGTCCTTACTCAGACCCAAGTCGTCGAGCGTCCTCATAATACGACCCACGTTATCGTCAAGCGTTTCAATCATCGCAGCCATGACCGGATTCTTGCGCGGTGCCAACGCCGGGAGCCCCCTGGCTTTTTCCGCGTATTTTTCAATCAACTCCGGCTTCGCCTCGAAAGGGGCATGCACTGAGTAATACCAAAGGTTGAGGAAAAACGGCTCACCCGCCTTCGCTTTTTCCTTCACCCACTTAATTGACTCCGTCGTGATGACATCATCGATATGAGAACCTTCTGGAGAATCGGGAATTGTATCGATGGGCCACGGGGCGAAAAACCCGCCGGGAGGACCTGGATGCTCCCGGCCGCCGATGACGAGGTCAAAACCCTGCTGATCGGGAAAGTAGGGAGCACGACCTAAGTGCCACTTCCCTACGAAAGCAGACCGGTAACCCACTTGCTTGAGTCGCTCGGGGATTGTCTCGTAAAAATTGGGAAAACGTGTTCTCGTCCCGGGCTCGACCGCGGGAAGAGTTGCTTTAGCCTTCGCTCCGACAGTGGGATTCAGAACAACAGCGGGAATATGACAAGCAGGCGTCGTGAGACGAATCCGCCCGGGATATTGTCCTGTCAGGATGCTTGCCCGGGTAGGCGAACATAGTGGGCTCGCCGCATAAGCATTCGTAAATTTCATCCCCCGCCTTGCTAGCTCAGCAATGTTCGGTGTCTCGTAGAAATCCTCACTTGGATCGAGATAGGGAGTCGTGTCTGACCAACCCAAATCATCCGCGACGAGGTAAACAATGTTCGGCCGTTCCGCACCGGGCATGTCATTCACTACCGTCGCGTCACTGCCGAAATAGGTTTCTGCCAGCGCGTCATAGTTCGACTCTTTATCAGTTCCTATCGCTTTATAAACTTCCCAGCCCAACTTCCGATTCCCGTTCTCATCAATAATCCCGAGACGAAGCCCGCCTTCGTTAGTAGGCATATCCTGATAACGATGGAGATGATACGCCTCAATCGTTTTGAGTTTTGGGAGTTTACGGAAAGCGTAAATCAAACCTGCCGCCTGCCGCTTTTGATCCTCTTCACTGAGCGTCGGAGAATTGAATCCCTGTTCGGAAAAAAGAATCGCCCGTTCATGGTCACCTTGAAAAAGAAAGCGATCCTGAGCAAGGAAAGCGGGAAGCACTTCCATATTTTTCGGGGTGATGTAAGGCGTATCAAAATCAAAAGTCACATCTTCATCATCCCAAGTGTCTGGATCCCGAAGACCGCGAGGATAAGGATGGTATGCAACCCCCCATTCAAAGTCTCCCTCCGCTTTCGCCATTTCAGTGAAGAGTTCGACCATTTCCTTCACCGTGTAGGCACCTTTGCCTAAACTGGGCTTCGCCCAATGATGCGTCAGCGAAACAAAAGTGCGCGCATTAGGATCGAAGAGACGAGTCGAATGGTAGACCGTTCGCATCGATCTCACATAGGTTTCCAAATAGCGAGCAAGCGGTTGATCGCCCATATTCGTCCAAGTCCCCGCCTGGTCGATTTCATTGTGAATCACCCAGTTACTGACGCGATGGTCTGGTTTTGAAAATTTATCCGCCAGAAAATGGATCGCAGCGCGATAGAGTCGACCACCGTCTTCAGTTGCCAAATTAGGCATCGCAAAGGTTCCTCGCGTTTCGGTTTCCGGATGTGTAAGAAGAGATCCAGCACGATTCCCCACGAGAAGAATACACGTCACGATGACATCATTGTCACTGAAGTGCTTCAAGGTCGAAATTTTCCCAGCGAGAAACTTGGGATTGATGAAATAAGTCTTCCCCTCGAACTGATAAGGAGTCATCCCGGCGCGCTTCGTCTCGGAAATCAAGGCATCGATGACGACATTGATCGTTGCATGTTGAATCCCAAGCTCAAAAATCTCATGTTTGGGATCACGAATATCAGGTATTCCACCGAGCCCCTTCTGATGCGTCGATTCCAGTTTTGGAAGATCACGGGCAATTCCTTCTTCGAGGGAATCCGCCCAGCGGCACAACGACGCCGGCTTTCCATTGGGACGGTCCAACCGCCAGCGCGCGAGCGCACGATCTACTTTTCCCTCACGCGAAAACCGCGCCAACGAGAGTTGAAATGCCCCCTTTAACTCTGAGGCGAGAGGTGCTGTCGAGACGGGAAGATGCGAGGCTTCGTGGGTTTGCAATTCCACGAGCGAAACACTTTCAGTCGCCTCTCCTGCGATATGAATTCGATCAGCACTCACTACGACGGAAGTGATTATGTTAGGATACCAGTCTCGCAGATATTCAAGGTAAGCCCCCGCGTCCGCATCCTTGGCCCGTTCGCGCTCTGCCCTTGTCGCCGCCAACCGGATCTCCTCTTCGGTAGGCACTCGCAATTTGAGATTCCGGATTTGCAGGGCATCACCTATATTTCCCTTTAACGCAAAGTGAAAACGCATCTTGGGATCTCCTTCGGGAGGCGCGGGGCTTCCCTGGGTAAGATCTAACGAAAACGGCTGCCAGCTTTCTGCCAACGGCAGTTCTTTGGCATCCGACTGGGTCATACTTCCGTCACGCTGACGATACTTGAGCGAGAGCGATTTCAAACCCGAAGGCGAGAAGTATTCAAACGAGAGAACCGTTTCAGTCCCCGGCTTGTAAGTCGATGGAACAGGCCCAGACCAGAAATGGGCAGAAGGCTCATTAATAGTGAGTTCTTTGACACCGTCAGCGACCACCTTCACTTCAACGCCACGGAAAGGCCCCGTCGCCAAGGGGATCTCTGCACTGACGCTGTAGGTGCTCCCGAGGAGGAAGAGGGAGAAAAGGTATTTTATCATAAGAAAATTGCTTCGGTAAAATTTAGTTAAAAAGGGGGCTAAGGGTGGCAGCGAGTGGACCACAGAGCCTAGCCGCCGGAGCCTTGCGCAATCCACTCGCTAGTGCTCGCCGCCACTTCCAGGAGTATATTCTATAGACGGGGTTTCGCAGGAAGAATTGGAGCGGCCCATGGCTGAGCCCCCTTCAACTTGATGATTCGCTTAAAGACTTTTGAACCGCAAGTCGCATAGAGCGTATTCCCGTCAAAGGCAACGTTCGAAGGATGCCGCTCACCGAGGGGAGTCGGCACGATCAAATTCACTCGACCGGGTTGATCGCAGATTTGAATCCCCAACTGAGTCGCGACGAGCAACCATCCGTCTTCCGTTACCGCCATCCCATCGGCATGACTTCTTACATCAACGGACGCCGGGGGAAGGTGAAGATGATAATACGGCTGAACATAAGCGAGCGTCCCATCGGCTTTTCGCTGCCCCGACCAGACAAAGCGTCCCGTATAATCCGCTGCATAGACCAGCGATTGATCGGTTGAAAGAACTACCCCATTCACTCCCGAAAAAACATTGGAGGCGACCTCAGGCTCTCCGCCCGGAGCGATCACCCAAATCGATTTCTTTCCAGGCTCAGAAAAATAAACCGTTCCATCATGAGCCACGACGACGTCGTTCGGCTTCACCTTTTCCGCATGAACCGTCATCTCGCCCGAGTCAATATTCCACGAAACTAAACGCCCAGGCTCCCGCTGACATCCATATAGCGTTTTCCCATCAGGAGCGAACGCGAGTCCATTGGTGCCTCCAGTATTATCCTTAAACAAAGCCACTTCTCCACCCTTGCTCACCCGCCAAATCTTGCTGCCTCCGAGATCGGAAAAAAACAACTCTCCGGCAGGGCTCACCGCAGGGCCTTCTGTGAAATCATGCCCTTCACTAACCAACTCCCACTCTTCCCCTTCCGCGAGGAATTCGTTAGCCCTGCTTTTCGATTGGTCCGGGTGAGTCGTTATCTCCGGAGAGTCTTTCCATCCCTCCCAGAGCCATCGCATCACGTCCGGAAAAATCGCGTTGCCATGCTTACGGTTGTGACTCCCTTCGCCCCACTCGTGATTCACTTCGTATCCAGCCCATTGAAAAGAAGCCAGCATGTCCTGATTTGCGACCCACCAGCTGCCGCAATAAATATTGTTGTCGTTGCTTCCGTCCTGCAAAAATATTCGCAACGGCTTCGGCTCCATTTTTCTCACCAGAACCGGCAACTCATTTCCCCCACGCAATCCCACATAAGTCCCGACGGTGGTGTAGATGCGGCGAAACTGATCAGGGCGTTCCCAGGCGGCCTGAAAAGCGGCGATTCCTCCCGAGCTCGACCCGCAAAGTCCGCGAAGATTGGGATCATTTGATACCTTGAGATCCTTCAGCGCGAGAGTCATCATTTCTTCGAGCAGAAAACGAGCGTATCTGCCATCCGCGGCATCGTATTCAAATGAGCGGTTGTATCGCGGCAGCGAGTTTTCATTCAACGCCGGAACGACCCCGGGATTGATAAATAAGCCAATCGTCACCGGCATCTCGCCCGATTGGATCAGGTTATCAAAAGCAATCGGAACGGTCTTCAGGTAGCTCATCCCATCCTGAAACACCATCAGCGCTGCCGGAGTCTTCCCATCATACTGAGCGGGAACATAGACGGCATAATCACGACTCGTTCCCGGATAGATTTCACTCTGATTGAAAACGCCCTTGGTGACAACCCCGACCGGGACGCCTTCCTGCTTCTTCATATCGGGATGAACTGGGTAGGATTCATCCTGAGCAGCCAAAGAGGTGAACCACAAACAGGCCACGAGAAAATAATTCTTCATGGGAAAGCCAACGCGAGTTCGAAGCCCAAAGAAAGGCACGTTTACGAGTAATAATATGTCGGTTCCGGCGCTGCAAATGCCTTTAACTAACCACCGCATTCAAAATTGAGGTCTCAATCGTCAAACCAGGCCCGAAGGCCATCGCACAGACAGAATCCCCGTCATTCGTTTTCTCGTCATTCATGATCGCTAAAAGAACGAAAAGAATCGTCGCGCTACTCATATTGCCGAAGGACGAAAGCGTCTCGCGCGAGGCCCGCACTTGGTCAGCTTGCAGTTCGAGTCCGGACTCTACCTTATCAACAATTGCCCTTCCGCCGGGGTGAACTGCCCAGTGGACGATATCATCAGGACTCAGATCGGAACCTGATAACACTTCGTCCATTAACCCTTTGATTCCTGCCCCGATAATTCGAGCGACATATTTGGAAAGAACAATGTTGAACCCGTGATCTCCAATATCCCAGGCCATATCGTCGATTCCCTCCCGTGCAAGATTGCACCCAAAATGCTCAATCGAAAACCCTCGCTCGCCTGCTTCAGGTGGCCGGGAGGAAACGACCGCCGCGGCGGCTCCATCAGCAAAGACCGAGTTGGCGACAATGCTATCGAGATCATCTTTGTTCTGCAAGTGAATCGAGCAAAGTTCAAGGCAGACGATGAGAACAGTTGCCGATTCATCGAGCGCGCAGAACTGAGAAGCCATTTTCAAGGCCGGAAAAGCGGCATAACAGCCCATAAACCCAAGATGATACCGCTCCACTTTAGGAGAGAGATCAAGCGCATCGATCACCAAAAGATCCGGGCCCGGATTGAAGAATCCCGTGCAGGAAACCGTAATTACATGAGTAATGTCCCACGACGAAATGCCCGGGCAATGATCCATCGTCCGGCGGGCAATTTCAGGAACCATTTCCTTCGCGGCCGCTACGTAAGCGGCATTTCGTTCACCGGTGGTGGGCTCTTTCACGCTTCCGTCCGACTCGACGAAAAGACCGGTTTCACAACCGGGTAAAAAGTCGGTTACAATACTGTGCCGTTTCTCAATTCCCGAAGCGGCATACACCTTCTTGATATAGCGCTTGGTTTTATCGCTTGCCGAGCGCTCACTCAAAACCTCGCCGGCGAGAGTCTGCGGGTAACTGACTTCTGGCACGAGTGTTTCAATGTGACGGATGTAGGACATAACAGAATGAGAGGAAGAGCGAACCTAACTATGAATACGTCGAGCGGAACTCTTTAGAAGCAAGTCCGCGAACCGTTTAATCAGCGATCCCATCTCTCGACATCCCTGCTGATAGGACTTACCCCTGTTACCTTATGCGCGTAACCCTGTTGACTCTCGCGGGTCTTTTCCTCTATTCATTCGCTTCAACCGTGATGGCTCAAACTGAAAACACCACCCCCCGCTCCGGAAACGATGATCACCTTATATGGATGGAGGAAGTCGAAGGCGAACGTGCGCTTACCTGGGTTCGCACCCAAAACGAACGAACCCTCGCTGACTTACAATCGGATCCTCGCTACAACGCTTATGAAAACGCAGCGAAAACGATTCTGACCTCGAAAGAGCGCATCCCCTACGGTCGAATTCGTGGCGGCCACGTCTACAATTTCTGGCAGGATCAGGAAAACGTTCGCGGCCTCTGGCGTCGCGCTTCCCGAGAAAGCTACTCGACTGAAGAACCTGTGTGGGAGACCCTCGTCGACTTTGACACACTCGCCGAAGAAGAAGGAAAGAACTGGGTCTTTAAAGGCTCATCTACTTTTCACGACAAAAAGACAGATAAGTATCACACGCTCGTTTCACTTTCCGACGGTGGAAAAGACGCCGTCATTAAACGCGAGTTCGATACCGAACAAAAACAGTTCGTCACAGAAGGATTCGTCACCCCCGAGGCAAAACAGAACATCGAATGGATTGGCCCTGACACTCTGCTAATCGGAACCGACTGGGGAAAAGGTTCGCTCACCGAATCCGGCTACCCCCGCATTCTAAAAAAGTGGAAGCGCGGCACTCCGCTTTCAGAAGCAGAGACCGTGATTGAAGTCGACCAGAGCGATGTTGCCGTCTCTCCTTTTTCAATCGAGTTGGAAGATGGAACGATTCTCGCCCACGCCGAAGAAGCTGACACTTTCTTCACCTCAACCTACTGGTGGTTGCCGGAGAACGAATCCGATCCGGTAAAATATCCCATCCCTTCCAAGTCAGAAATCGAGGGAATCTATCAAGGGCAATTGTTCGTCGCGCTGAAAGAGGACTGGGCTCCGGAGGGACAGAAAACGTCCTTTCAGTCCGGAGATCTTGTTTCTTTCCCCCTGAAACAGTTCATCGAAACAAGATCTCTTCCGGAGGTCGAACTGGTCTTTCACCCCAACCAAAGACAAGCGCTCGACCAGGTTGCAATCACGAAAGGAGCAGTGATGCTGGCGATCAGCGAAGATGTCATCGGTAAGATTTTGCGGGTCGAACGCAGGGAAAACGAATGGGACTATGAGCCGGTAGCGCTACCCGGGAAAGGACAACCTGGAATCACTTTCTCGGACGACGAGGAAGAGACGGTGTTTCTCAACTATGAAGACTTCCTCACGCCAGATTCGCTTCTTGAATATAACAGCAAGACCAAAGAGTTGAAGACGCTGAAAAGCCTTCCACCTAAATTCGACGCAGAGGGACTGATAGTGAAACAACATTTCACCGAATCAAAGGACGGAACGAAAATCCCCTATTTTGTGATTCATCGCGAAGACATTGCTTTCGACGAATCAACCCCCACGCTCCTTTACAGCTACGGCGGATTTCAAATCTCACTGCGTCCCGGCTACAGCGGCACGATTGGTAAACTCTGGTTGGAGAACGGCGGCGCCTATGTCCTCGCGAACATTCGAGGAGGAGGTGAATACGGACCGGCATGGCACCAGGCTGGGCTGAAACTGAACCGTCAGCGGATTTACGACGACTTCATTGCGGTAGGCGAAGCGGTCATCGCATCCGGACTGACATCGCCACCTCATCTCGGGATCATGGGCGGATCCAACGGCGGCCTGCTCATGGGGGTGATGTTAAACCAACGCCCGGACCTCTGGAATGCAGTCGTCGTGCAAGTTCCTCTGCTCGATATGTTTCGCTATCACACTCTTCTCGCTGGCGCCTCATGGGTAGACGAATATGGCTCTCCCGACGTCCCCGAAGAACGCGCTTTTCTTGAGACGATCTCGCCCTATCACAACTTCAGAGAGGAGAAAGAATATCCCGCCCCCTTCTTCGTGACCTCAACAAAGGATGATCGCGTTCATCCCTGTCACGCCCGCAAAATGGCAAAGCTTTTCGAGGAGTCAGATAAGCCGTTTTTCTACTATGAGAATATTGACGGAGGCCATTCCGCCGCGGCCAATCAGACCGAACGGGCCAAGCGAACAGCGCTCGAATATATCTATCTGACTCGCCGGCTGATGGATGATTCGAGTGAGTAGCGAGTCACCTCAACAGCGCCTTTAGCACACCGGTCAGCGCGCCAGCGGCTAACTCCGAAGGAGGTTCCAGCGGCCCTCGCTCTATCGCCTTTAGTGCTAATTACTTTTACTAATGTTATGGAAAATATAACAATATTGCGCTCTCCTTTCCTTAGCCTAGATGATTTACTCACTCCAATCATTGCGTGCCATCGCAGCGATTCTTGTCGTGCTTTCCCGCGTCATTGATACGATGAAGCCGTAATTTGACCCGAGCCCGCTTTACATCAGTTATTGGGGGTTTGGAAAAGGCGGCGTGCAGCTCTTTTTCGTTCTGAGCGGCTTCATCATTTATCACATCCATCAGCGGGAGGCGCATCAGCCCCGACTGGCTCCCAACTATCTGAAACGGCGACTCTCTCGCATCGTGCCGTTGTATTGGGTCATTAACTTGGTTCTCGCTCCCATGTGACTGCTCTCTCTGACCTCAGAGCCCTACCACAGCTCGGTCTCAGCCCTGTTGACTTCGATGTTTTTCATTCCTCATCCGGATCGACTGCCCAATCTGCACGTCGGTTGGACCTTGATTCATGAAATGCTCTTTTACTTGTTTTTCGTGGCGTTCTTTTTCACGAAACGCTTTTCGTGGATCGCGATTGGCTGGGCCCTCAGCATCGTCCTTTACCAGATATTTTTCGCGCAATCCCACTGGTTGGCCGACTTTATTTTTAACGAAAATAACATCCTCTTCCTTGCCGGCATGTTGATCTCGGTAATCTGGAAGAAATCGAACGCCCTTATCAAAAATGGTGCCCTCCTCTTCGCTGCGGGCGCGTTGATCTTTGCGGTTGGCTCGGGATTACTCCATTCCCATTTACTGGAGCGCGACCGAATGTCCGCGTGGTTCTTTGGACTGGGAGCCATCTGTTTGATTCTGGCCGCGCAAAATCCTCGCATTGAAGCGTATTTCGCCCACAGAAAGACCCTTAATTTTCTCGGAGACGCTTCCTATTCGATCTACCTCACTCACGCTCCCATTTTAGCTGTGGCAGCCAAATTGATTACAAAATGGAACGATTCCTTTTTCGTCGTTCCCAACTTTGTCACCAGGGTGATGCTAATTATCATCGCCCTGGTTGCCGGTAGCGCCTGCTACCTGATAGTCGAAAAGCCACTCATTCGATTCTTCAAACGCCGGATTAAAGGCTAGCCAAGGCTCACTGCTATTTTTTGAGAAAAGCTTTCTTCCTTTCTAATACCCCAAGCATCTTCTCCCGCTCTTTGGCATAACCAGGATCCTCAGCCAGGTTCTTAAACTGACCTGGGTCAGCCTTCATATCGTAAAGTTCCTCACCGCCTTTGGTATATTGGAAGAAAGCCCAATCGGAACTGCGCACCGCATGCCCTTTCTTTCGGTCCAATGAGAAAGCGGCGTCACGAACCTTTACTTTCGAGTCAGCAAGAACAGGGCGGAGGCTCTCGCCCTGAACCGTCTTCGGAATTGAGACGCCTAACAGATCACAAACCGTCGGGTAGATGTCCATCAGTTCTGCCAATGACATCGTTCGTCCGCTTTCAAAGCCCGGAGCTGAGACAATGAAAGGAACACGGGTCACCTCCTCATGAAATTTCGACTTCTGCCAGAAGTGATGCTCTCCGAGATGGTAGCCGTGATCGCTCGTGAAAATAATCAGAGTAGATTCACGAAGCCCTTCCTCCTCAAGCGTCGCGATCACTTTACCCAACTGCTCGTCCATGAACGTGACGGTGGCGTAGTAGTCCGCCCACATTTTTCGTATATTGTCAGGATACTCTGCGATGCCTGAACTTTGAGAGGTCGTCCCACTTTTTCCGGCGGCGGGAATGTCCTCAAGATCGCCCTCAGGAACCGACGGAATCGGAATTTCGGAATACGGATATTTCTCAAAGTAAGAAGCCGGAGCCACGCTCGGATAATGCGGGCGAACAAATCCGGTTGCGATGAAAAATGGCTTATCAGAATCTTTCTGCTGCTTCAATAGCTCGGCCGTCTTCTCCGCCGCCTTCCAATCGGGCTGCTCTGAACCATCACCATCAGACTCGATACTGGCGAACATACGAAATGGCATCTTCGTCGACTGGCGATTTTCCGGAGCCCTCGTTTCGATATTGTGATTAAGAAGTCGATAGAGCCCCGGTGTATGAGCTTCCTGCCCGCGACAATTGAATCGTTCGGTCCAGGTCTCGGGAATATCATTCCCATCCGTTCCATCAATGATATCACCCGGCACACGCATATGGAAAATTTTTCCTACCCGTGCGCTGTAAAAACCGTTTGTGATGAGATGCTGCCCCAGAGTTGGCCCCCCATCACCCTGGTATCGGCTGTGCATGAACGACTGCCGGGAAGGCTGGCACCACGTGCCCTGGCAATAGGCGCGGTTAAATACCATTCCCCTTTCAGCGAGCGCATCGATGTGAGGCGTTTCACATTTTTCATCTCCGTAAGCCCCTAAGACACTGGCTTTTAAATCATCAGCGATCAGGAAGAGCACATTCTTTATCTCGGTCTCGGCATGGGAAGAAGTCGCCGTCAGGGCAACGGCTAAAAGGATAGGCAGGAATCGGTGCATCCTCATTCGTAAAGCGTTGCTTCCTGGAAAACAACGGCGCAATCAAAGGCATCTCACCGGAGCCTCGAATGGCAGCAGTCTTAAGCGGTGCCGTCCAGTAATCCCCGAATGTATCCAAAGGCAAAGAGCCGACCAAGGATGGTGTAGCCGGGTTCCCCGCCATCTTCCCCTTCCAATTGCGGCACATGATCAGGACGAATTGGCCCCTCAAAACCGACTTCCCGATACACGCGAATCGCCTCCGCCATATCAGTGGGTCCATTGTCGTGAAACGTTTCGACGAAAGATTCCTGATTGCCGCGAACATCCCTGAAGTGAACATAGGCGATGTGGTTTCCGAGGCGGCGAATGGCATCTGGAATATCGGCTCCCATCGTTGCAAAAGAGCCCTGACAAAAACAGATCGCGTTGCGAGGGCTGGGCACAAGGCTGACCAGCCTTTCGAAGTCCTCCACCGAACTCATGATTCTTGCCTTCCCCATGAACATGGGCAGTGGCGGATCGTCGGGATGCATCGCCAGAGTCACCCCCGCTCGCTCGGCCACAGGGACTAGCTCCCGCAGAAAGGCTTCTAAGTTCCGCCAAAGCGATTCCACATCAATCGTATCGCTACCGATTTGTTGAGGCGAAATGGTATCTTCTCCGTGGTTGAGTGAAATGGCTTGCTCCGCCTTCGATAAGTCAAAACCGGTGACCTTGGCACCGCCCCGCTCCGGAGCATCCAGTTGTGTCCTAACCCAGTCAGTTCCAGC
>JAOFXR010000119.1 GCA_028047635.1 Verrucomicrobiales bacterium | reverse complement strand
AGCCGAGTTCGGGGCGAAGATCATCGATTGCGATGAAGAGGATGTTGGGGCGCTCGGCTGCGTGTGCGAACGAGAGCAGACAAACGAACAGGATCAAACAGGGTTGAATGATGGATCTGACCCTGTTGAGTGCACCGATCATGAGGGAAGTTTGTTTCATGTTAGGGGATCGGTTGGTTAAGGAGCAGCGCTTTGACGAAAGCGGGGGGCGGCGAGCCGAATGACATGAGTGTGTCGTGATAGCGTTTCAGTTCAAAATCTTCTCCCCAGAGCGCCTCGGTTTCCTTGCGGATGTCGACGACTTCAAGATAGCCGGCGAAGTAAGTGGAGAGCTGAACCGAAGTCAGGAGCGAGCGGCGGTATTTGCCTGCGGCTTCGCGTTCTTCCTGAAAGGCGTCGTCGACCATTAGCTTCATTGCCGCAGCTTCATCGATTCCATCGAGGTGAATTCTTTGATCCAGCAAAGCATTAGTGACGCCGCGCAGGTTCCACTTGAGAACGATGAGGCGCATGAGCAAGTCATCGGGTAGAAATCCCTGCTCGACCATCATCGCTTCGCAGTAGACGGCCCACCCTTCGATAAAGGTGCCTGAGGAAAGGACTGATCGAAGTTTACTTGAGGTCGCGTTTGAGCGAAGCAGTTGGACGTAATGCCCCGGCATTGCTTCGTGCACCGTCAGGTTGTGGAGTGAGCGATGATTGTATTCCCGAAGAAAGGAATTGACCTGTTCCTCCGTCCAGTCGGCAGGCGGAGGAGAGACGGCGTAGAATGTTTCTCCTCTTTTTTCTAGCGGACCAGGCGCGTCGCAGTAGGCCACTGAGACTCCGCGACGGAACTCGGGCATGAGAATGATTTCGAGTGGGTCATCCGGAAGCGTGACGAGATCTTTTTCACGAACAAAATCAGTCGTGAGCTGAAGTGAATGATTGGCGGCTTCGACAACATCATCTGCGGTTGGGGAGTCCTCGTAGGCGATTTCAAGGCAGATGCGAATGAGCTTCTTCTTTTCCTCTGCGGTTGGCTCGCTCAGTGGTTCGAACTCTGGATTGCGTTCCGCATAGATCGCCGTGGAAAGCTTATACATGCGCTGATGCAAGTCGGCCATCTCCGACTCGGAACGTTCCCGAAGTTCTTCAGGAGAAAGGCTGCTGAAAAGATCGAAAGAGAATTTCTCGCGATAGAGGGTTACGCTGAGACGGGGCTCGCCCCCGGCATGAGAAAGAAGTTCATTTTCGAGCCACTCCTGTTGAACACCGACAGCATCACGAGCGACTTGAATGGCTTCCTCCAGATTGGCCTTTTCCACGGACTCTAGTTCTTCAAGATGAGGAACGACGAGTTTATCGAGAAGAGTAATGATACCTTTGTTTTGTTCGACGGCTGTCTCTGCATGGATCTTTGGCGTCTTCTCTTTATTCAGAGATGATCTTGCCTGCTCAAAGAATCGGGGAAACTCACGGCAGCGGTCGGCAACCTTCGCGAGTCGCTCATTGAGCGGGGCGAATTCACGGGAGAGGAGGAGATACAGCGAAGTTCCCGGTGTTCCCGTGTAGTCGAGGGGATTCCATTCCCATTCCCGAAGGGTCTCCAGTTCCCAGATTGTTTTTTCGAGGCGCTGTCGGAGAAGCGCCAGATCGACCTGGTTTTCCCTCGAGAGTTCTTTCGGTTCGAGCGATGCGAGATCCGCGAGTCGGGCACGTGCTGATTTCAATTCCTCCGCGCGAGCCGTAGCATCGACTTCGTCAAGGCGGTCATCAAATCGATGGTCGCCGAGGTTGGTTGCCGCAACGGGAGACGACTTAAGCAAGTCTTCAAGGAAGCGGTCGGAGATTTCAGAAAACGATTGGTTCATGGCCGGATTGTTTTGAGCGGTAGCGTTGAAAGGAACGATGAAGGCGAGAGCGATAAAGCATGAAAGGTGTTTCATTTCCAGTTGAGGCTTTCAGGAAGTCGGTTAAGATTCTCGATTCCGTCTTCTGTGACTACCACCATGTCTTCTAGGCGCACTCCACCGAGGTCCTTTCGATAGAGGCCTGGCTCAACGGTGAGGGCATCACCTTTGAGTAATTCGATTCCGGTCGCGTCGAGTAGCGGCGGTTCGTGCACATCCAATCCGATTCCATGTCCGGTGCCGTGGGGCATCGTGCAGAAGGAAAGAGACGCATTCTCCGGCGGGAATCCTGTGTGGAATCCTCGATCCGTTAGTTCCTTCGTTGTCGCTGCGTGGACTTCCGCGCCGGTGACGCCGGGGCGAATCGCAGCACAACCGGCAATCTTTGCCGCAAAAACGGCGGCATGCATCTCGGCAATTTCCGAAGGTATTTCCCCATGCACGACGGTTCGTGTGCAATCACCGCAGTAGTGGGTTGCCTGGCTTGTCGGGAAAATGTCGACGATGACAGGCTGTCCTGTCCGCAGTTCACCATCACCGTGGTGATGGCAGGACGCTCCCTGCGACCCTCCTGATACAATATACTGGGGTCCACTGAATCCTCGCTCCATGAGAAATATATTGATCGCGGCATGAACTCGCTCAGAGGTGAGTGGCGTTCCTTCGACGATGAGGGTTCCGTTAGCGGCCGCGTCGGCGCGCGCGATCATCTGACAAGCCATCGCAATGGCCTCTTCGGTGACGGCTTGCGACTGTCGCAGCTTTTCGATCTCGGACTCGTTTTTCTGACGACGTTCCCGGATGCCAAAGTCGAGGTCGCAGATGACTTCGATGCCTGCTTCCCGAAGGACATGGGCGAAGGATAAAGGTAGAGAGCGGTGCGCGGTGATGGTGCTGATACCTGATTGCTTTAAGCATTCGGCGGCGGACTGGGCGGTCGCAATTTCGCGATCGGCGGAGAGACCTCCCTCGGGTGTGAAGTCAGCAGGGACCGCGATACGATCTGCCTCGACGGCTGATAGCGCGCGGTCCAATTCGACGTCGCGAACAATACAGGTCGTGCCCTGATTTTCGATTTCGAGATAGACAACGGGATCGCCTACCGCGAATTGCGTTGCATGAAAAAGGGCGCTGTTTTCCTGAGGGATGCCGGCGCGTATCGTAGAGCGGGGGAATGTAGACATGAGGTGAAAGACGTATCTGTTAGTGTGTTTCAAGCGCCTTCCCATTGCCCCCACCAAGTTCGGAACTGTTTCCACTGCGCGTGTAAATGCTCTCGCTGGCTCGCGCTGAGTTGATCGGTTGGGTGGATGTGGTGGGTGTATTCGGCGTGCCCTTCGAGCACCATGAGTTCTTTGTAGTAAAGAACGAGATCGGTACCTTCGTCGAAGGTGGAAAGAACGTGGAGCGCGTCGTCGAGTTCTTTGGCGAGACGTCTCGCGGTCGGATCTCCCGCAGCTGCCTGTGTGGACAGCTCGACGAGACGAAGGACTTCTTTGGGAAGCGCATTGCCGACTCCGGTGATGGCTCCAGCGGCTCCGCAGTTCACAAAACCATGCACGACCTGGGTATCGACTCCGACCATTAAAGTGAGATCAGGATCGCCACTCGTGATGTTCTCGGCGGCGTAGCTGAGTGAAGTGGCTCCTCCGAATTCTTTAAATCCAACGAGATTAGCGTGATCTTTCCGGAGATCGAAGAAGAGGTCCGCTTTTGTCTCGAAGCCATAGTAGGGGCTGTTGTAAATCACGGCGGGGAGATCGCCGCCCGCATTGAGAATGTCGGCAAAGTGCGCGCGTTGCGCAGC
>JAOFXR010000118.1 GCA_028047635.1 Verrucomicrobiales bacterium | reverse complement strand
TTCCAGATTTCTCAGCTGTCCCGTTGTTTGAAAAAGTTGGATTCGATACAGGAGCCCAATGCCGATGGTAGTATGTTAGACCATACGGCTGTGTTGTTTGGTAGTGGAATGGGATATGGCGGAAATGGAGTTGTGAAAACTTTGACCGGGTACCGCATAGCGATTGGCACCGGTGAGCCAGAAGGTACTACCACTATGCCCATCCTGAGAATCCTTATGCATCAAATGCTGAATGAAGCTCAGATCATCCCGATGCTTCTCAAGAGGCTTTAGAATACTGGGGAAGGCGTAATCAGCGCCAGCATCATCCTTGTTCGGAAACCACTTGTCGGCAGTGACTCCAAATCCCATTCCCATCCAAACCATTCGCTTGGGGTTCTTCACCTGCCCAGCAGCGGAAGCGAACTTTCGAAATCCAAATGACTCAAGAAACGGTAATGCTATCGTAGCAGTGCTGCTTCGGAGAACGGCGCGTCGGGTTAGATTCTTCTTCATGATAATTACTTGGATTGAAAGGCTTTCGACTGAATGAGAGCGCGGACAAATTCTTCTATCTTGTAGTCATGCTCACTCGCGTGGGCAACAATCTCATGAGCGAGATCATGATCGGTAAATCCAAATGGTCGTCCCAATCCGTAGGTGATGAGCGCTTCGGTCATGCCCATGGCAAAGCCGTCGATTTCCTCTGCGACTTCGTCTCGCAGTTCGAAGAAATCTGAAAACTCATTCCCCTGCCCGAAGCTACCCGCAGGCTCGATCGTGAACTCAGTCTTGTTCTTTCCCTTTTTCCCCGTGGTCACCACTTCGATATCCCGCCACATACCGGCCGCATCGAGGTTCTCCATACCGAATCCGATCGGATCAATTTTTTCGTGGCACTGTGCACACTGCGGCTGCTCCTGATGTGCTTTCTGCAAATCGCGCACCGAGAGAATCTCGTCCTCAAACCGACTCAACATCGGAACATTCGGCGGCGCCGGAGGTGGCGGATCATTGAGCAGTTTCCGCAGGACCCAGGCACCACGCTCAACAGGAGAGGAGCGCTGCCCGTCCGATCCCATCGCCGCAATCGCAACCGACCCTAGCAAACCACCTCTGGGTGAATCGGCCGGAAGAGCCACTTTGCGCCAATGATGACCGTCGACACCCTCCAGCCCGTAGTATCCAGCAAGCACGTCGTTCACGACGACAAAATCCGACTTCAGGAAATGCTTCAGTGAAAGCCCCTCATGCATGAGAGTGGAGAACGTCTCATAAATTTCCTCTGCCGCGCAATCGCGAACTGCATTGTCGAAAGTAGGAAAGTCGCGACCGGCAAAGGCAAACATCCCGAGTCGATGCATCTCCAACCACTGATAGGCAAAGCTGCGAACGAATCGATCCGAGCGGGGATCGGAGAGTAGTCGGCCCGTTTGCTCTGCCAGCACTTCGGGATTCTTCAATTTGCCTTCTCCGGCAAGACTGAGCAATTCCGGATCCGGTGGGGAACTCCAGAGAAAATAAGCGAGGCGGACTGCCAGCTCGTTTTGGGTAAGCTCTCTGGAATCACCACTCTCATCCGACTCTACCATGTATAAAAAACTCGGTGAAGAAAGAATGATCGCGAGCGGTCCCATCAACGCTTCCTTCATTTCCTGCCCTTTCTTACGATTCGCAGAATACCGGCGAAAGAGCTTTTCCAGAAACTCATCACTTGGTGCTTCGCCTCGAAAAGCATTTCCAGCAAAGTCTCTCAACACTCCCTTCACATAATCATCGTCACTTTGACCTTTTTGCTTCTCCGATAGAATTGAAAGAGAGGATTCGTTCGCCTCTACAGGTAAAGGCCCTTCGAGTTCCACCCAGTCGATCCAAACGCCCCAGGGTGTTCCATACGTATTCTCTTTCCGATAGATCGCCTCCAGATTCTTATCGCCTCTATCCATATGAGAACGTTTTTGCACTTGATAGATCGCGTCCACTCCCGGCGCATGATCGATCTCAAATTCTATCACTTCAGGTTTACGTAGTGAGGCAGTCACCTTTCGCCAACCGAGTCGAGTCGAGTTTTGCCCTTCTTTTCGGACAAATTCAAGAAACCGAAAACGCTCGGGATCATCTTCATAGGCGCCGGCCCGAAGCCTGATGAGATATTTCCCCGGTTGCCATGCTCTCACCTGGGGCAACTTCATTGAGGTGAATCCACTTTTAATCGTCACCATCATCGAGGCACCGGTCCGGTTCTCGGGAGCCGTTAGCCACTTCTCCAGCGGAAGAAAACTCGATTTAAAAGAGTTTATATTTCGCTCTGCCTGCCAGCCGTCGAGAAATCCAAATTCTTTGGCGGTGTCATCGGTGCCACCTTTTGCCCGCCACTGGTAATAACGGGACGCGGTATCCAGTCTTTTAACCGCAAGGTCTGCATACAAAGGAACAAAAATGTCCTCCGGCTCAATATGAACCGTCGTCGACTCCTTCGGCGCCTTGGCATTGAGAGCCAACTCCAGAGAGTTTCGCGCAGTTTTGAGGTATTGCTCCAACTGATCACTCGAGAAAAAGAGCGACGCCCCCATCGTATCAAACTCCGAACTCGCCTGGTCATCGGGCAAGAAAGAAACATCGGGGCGAACTCCCAGAAGATCCTCCAAAGTGTTCGCATACTCGCGCCGGTTCAAACGCCGCATTTCGATCTCGCCACCACTGTCACTCAAAACGCTGCGAGCGATCACCATCTTCTCCGAAAGGTCACGGAGAAACTCGGTTTTTTCACCAGCACTGATCTGGGGTTCATCCTCCGGCGGCATCTCACCCGAGTTGATGGAATTGAGAACTTTGTTCCAAGTCTCAGCCGTTTGAATATTCTCGATCAACGAAAAAGAAAGATCCTCCAAATTTACTTCCCCTTTTTCGGTCAGAGAATCGTGACATTCGAGGCAATATTTATCAAAGACGTCAAAATGCACTTCCGGCATCTCTGCTTCCGCTTCAAGACCAACTGCCTCCTGAGCACTCACGAGCGAGGAATTCGAAAAGAAAATCAAGCTCAGGAAAGCCAGGCCGAAAGTAAGGTTGCGTCGCATAAAAATAAGTTGGCTCGAAATTACTTTTTGAGGATCAGTTCCAACGTTGGCCCCGACGTTTCAGGATGTGAATCGCTTGCGATCGCGTGGGTATACCCGGGCCCCTCCCCTTCACGATTCGTCGTCTCACGAACAAAAACAAACGAGGCAGATCGGCCTGCCCGCTCTCTGACAAACTTCGTAAAGGCTTCGCCGGTGAGGTCAATTCCGCCACTCGTCTGACTGCGGGGAATCTCAAATTGCGTGAGGAGAATCCCATCGTCCGGTGCCGGAGCTTCTTCCCAAAGATCGCTAATCGACCAGTTTTCTTTCGAAGCGTTAACAAGTCCATAAACAGCGAAACGGTTGATCTTCGGGAGCCGACTAATCAAACCATGCCCACTGTGCACCAGGCTGACTCGCAGCCGGGCATCTTTAATTTCCCCGGCACTAACTTTAGAAAGATCAAATGCGATCACTGAGCGCTGATCAAAACCATGCCCGTTGTCAGACGCTTTCATCGTAAGAAACTCAGGGCGGGTCCATTTGTGAATATTGTTGTTCCTGATGAAAGTAGCGAATCGCCCATCTGTGCGGACAAGGACTTTGTGATCAAAACGTTCGAATGGTAGCTCGACTTTTTGAGTCCCGCTCGATTCCAGCCGATCTGCAAACATGGTAGCAGTCGCCCCGCTGGTGAGCTTCGTCACCTCACGCGAGATATCATGACCTA
>JAOFXR010000117.1 GCA_028047635.1 Verrucomicrobiales bacterium | reverse complement strand
TCGGTGATCGTCTCGATCGGCCTATTTCGGCTATTACCGCGTATGACTATCCCATGGCCCGGTTGTGTGATGAAGCCGGTATCCAAATGATACTGGTTGGTGATTCTCTCGGAATGGTAGTTGCAGGTCATCCTGACACCACATCAGTGACGCTTGAGCAGATTGTCTATCATACCGGGATGGTTTGTCGCGGGGCTAAAAATGCGGTCATCGTTTCTGATTTACCGATCAACACTTATGACAATCCTGAAATGGCACTTGAGAGCAGTCAAAAGCTCATTGCAGCCGGAGCTGAGGCCGTCAAACTCGAAGGAGGGTTCGGTCAGATTGAAAAAGTGAAGGGACTTCGCTCCGCTGGAATCGAGGTATGCGGGCATCTCGGGATGCTTCCCCAGCGGGTAAAGGAAGAGGGCGGCTACAAGAAAAAGGGCAAAACCGGAGACGAAGTTGACGCGATGGTGGCAGCGGCCAAGGCGTTGGAAGAGGCAGGTGTATTTGCGATTGTCCTAGAGAGTCTGCTTCCAGAGGCGGCTGATGCGATTACCGCCGCGATTCAGATTCCTACGATAGGGATTGGTGCTGGAGGGAATTGTGATGGAGAGATCCGGGTGCTTCACGATGTTGTTGGCAGCTCGCCGTGGTTTGTTCCCCCTTTTGCTAGGGTTCACGGAAATGTGGCCGAAGTGACTGGTAATGCACTGGCGAAGTATCTGGAGGAAATTCAATCTACCCGTTAGTCCTCTTGCTTTGCAGTGTTTTTGGTAAGGAAAAAAATACTTGCGTGAATTGCCCTCGCAAGCCACAGTCAGAGGTCTCTGACCTGTTCCAGGCTGCTAAATCTGTGCTTTCCTCTATCACTTCGTGCACAGTGAGCCTGCGAGAAAATTAAGGGACAACGTCCTCTGTCGGCGTGGCTTTCTGTCCGCGCTTTGATTTGAACTTTGGTTCTCTTGACAGTCAAGACGGCCTACCCAGTTAACGCGGAGCAATCCGTATTCAATCAATTCAGCGTCAGCCATTATCGCCGTGGTCTTTTCAAACCTTTCTGAAATGCATTCCAAATTGCAGAGAGAGTTGGATTTACTGGCAACGATCAGTAGCAAGATCCCCTGAATTTTAGACCATTTTAAAAAGGATAACCAGTCCTCCCCCTTTTCATAGAGTTTCATGAGTCAAAACGATTCAACCGATCAATCTGACGTGCCTAAAGCCACGCCAGCAAAGGAAAAACCAGCTGCAGCATCTGCCAAAGCCAAGAAGATCGCTGACGGCGTTAGTGTTTCCGACGTCGATAAGCCTCCTGCGAAGAAGCGGCCACGAGCTAAGAAAAAAATTGTGGAGACAGCGGAGGCGGGTGAGAAATCGTTTGAAGCCAAAGCGAAAAAGCCGAGAGAATCCAAAAAAGAGGAAACCAGTGAGTCTTCTTCTAAGAAAGAAGGTTCTGATTCGGCTTCGAATTCTGATGACTCCCCTTCTGCTGCGCGCTCAGACGGAGATGGGCGTGACGGACGCGACGGAAGACGCAATAGTCGCCAACGATCGTCTCGCAAAAATGGAGGAAGACGCGGTAACAACCGCCGTCGGAGACCTGAAGGATCTGATGGGAATCCGCGCAGCGAAAATCCGGACAATGAATCTGAGGGCGGCGTATCCGGTGATGAGAATTCGGAGAATCGACCACATCAAAAAACGCGTAAGCAACGATATCAGGAGCGTAAGGAAAAAGAACGGGCTCGCGAAGCTGATGCTCTTGAAGCCGCTCCTGCCATTGAATCGGAAGGTATTGTAGAAATTTCTTCCAAAGGATTCGGTTTTCTCCGTGAGAATAAGCGCGGATTTCAGCAGTCGCCCAAAGATGTGTTTATCACGCCGGAGATCGTTCGTACACATGGTCTCCGTGACGGTTTGATGGTGAAATGTGTTTCGAAAGAGGGCCTTCGTGGTCCTCAGCTGATCGAGCTTGTTTCCATTAACAATGCCTCCCCTGAGGAATACGCGTTGCTCCCCTATTTTGAGGAGCTTACTGCGATTAATCCGAATAAGAAGCTCACACTTGAGACCGATTCCACCCGCGCCACGACGCGGGTTATCGACCTCGTGGCTCCGATTGGTCGAGGACAGCGTGGATTGATCGTCGCACCGCCGCGGACCGGTAAAACAACGCTTCTGCATCATATTGCGGAAGGGATCCAGAAAAATTACGATGACGAGATTCATCTCATGGTTCTTCTCGTCGACGAACGCCCTGAGGAAGTGACCGACTTTCAGCGCTCGTTCTCCGGTGTCGAGATTTTCTCGAGTTCAAACGACAGTGAAGCCAAGGATCATGCAAGGATTGCACTCCTGGCGATTGAGCGGGCCAAGCGTCTCGTTGAGGCAGGTCAGCATGTGGTAATGTTGATGGATTCTATCACTCGTCTTGCGAGAGCTTTTAACAGTCAGATACGCGGTGGAAAAGGTCGTGGAACAGCCAGTGGCGGTTTGACGGTTGGCGCGCTCGAAGTGCCACGTCGTATTTTTGCTGCTGCTCGAAACACTCGTGAAGCGGGCTCCCTCACGATTATCGCCACCGCCTTGATTCAGACGAACAGTAAGGCGGACGAAGCTATTTTTCAGGAGTTTAAAGGAACGGGTAATATGGAGTTGGTGCTCGATCGACAGATTGCCCAGAACTATGTTTATCCGGCTGTCGATATTCACAAATCCGGCACGCGCCGCGAGGAGCTTCTGCTTCCTCCTCATGTCCTTGAAAAGATCTATGTGATTCGTCGTGGCCTCGGAGGCTATAAGCCTGTCGATGCGATGGAGTGGCTTCTTAAATGCATGGAGCGATATCCATCCAACGCCCAGATGTTGATGGACATCAAGACGACGGCTCTGGCCTAACGCTTTTCTTCGTCTGGATCTCGGGGAGCGGAGCTTAGCGGTTGCCGTTTACGATCGTTTTGCTATGAACACCGCATGAGTAATTTCGTTGAAACGTCCCGTCAGAGTTTGGGCAGCCGTGCAAAAAACTCGTTCGGGGGGATTTTATTCGGTATCGTTGCCGTTCTACTCGGCGTGGGACTGCTTTTCTGGAATGAAGGACGCTCCGTCAAGCGCTACAAGGACCTGAAGGAAGGTGCTGGAGCGGTTCTCGAGGTTGGCTCCGATGTCGTAGAATCGGCGATGGAGGGAAAGCTTATTCATCTTACCGGCCTGGCAAAAACAGGCAGCCCGGTGACGGATCCAGTTTTTGGAATCACGGAATCAGCAATTCGACTCGTCCGTGAGGCCGAAATCTACCAGTGGGTGGAACAGGTCAAGACGGAGGAAAAAAAGAATGTAGGCGGAAGCGTCGATAAGACGAAAAACTACTCTTATCGGCAGGAGTGGGTAGGCAAGCCGGTGAACTCGAGTGAGTTCAAGGTTTCCAACGGACACTCAAACCCTGCTGAGATGAAATATCGTTCGGAGAGCTATCAGGCCGATACAGTGACGGTTGGTGCGTTCAGTCTTCCTCAATTCCTCATTTCGAAGATTTCAGATTCAGAGGCCTATTTGCCTTCGTCACTCGATAAAGCGTCTCCCGAGGTCAAGGCAAGCGCGAAGCTCGTTGAGGATATGGTCTATTTTGGGGCAAGCCCTGAGGCGCCGGCAGTCGGTGACATTCGTGTCAGCTTTTCAATCATTCGCCCGGGACCTCTAAGCATTGTCGCTCAACAGAAAGGCTCGACTCTGGTTGAATACTCAGCCAAGACTGGCGGGAGTATTGCCCTACTCGAATCAGGAAC
>JAOFXR010000116.1 GCA_028047635.1 Verrucomicrobiales bacterium | reverse complement strand
ATGAAGTTTCAGATCGACAAAGACGTTTTTCAAGACGCGCTCAATCAGGTTCAGCACGTTGTCAGCTCACGCACAACGCTGCCTATTTTATCCAATGTTCTCATTGAGGCGGACGAGCTTGGCTTGCAGCTTTCGACGACTGACCTGGATGTAACGATTACAGTAAGGGTTCCTGCGGACGTTTCGACAACGGGCGCAACGACGATGCCGGCACGCCGACTCGCGAGCATCGTCCGTGAGCTTCCTACCAGTGAGATCAAGATTGAAGTCAATGAGGACAATGCCGCCACGGTGCGAAGCGGTCCGAGTTTCTTCAAAATTCTAGGTCTTCCGAATTCAGAGTTCCCTGTTATCGGAGAGTTTGGCGATGCCAAAGAGTTTACGATTGATCAGAAGTTGCTGAAAGATGCGCTTCGCAAAACAGCCTACGCAATTTCGACTGATGAGACGCGTTACGTTCTCAACGGAGTGAATTGCATCATTGGGGAGGGAATGCTCACGCTGGTGGCTACAGATGGTCGTCGTCTCGCCATGGTTGAGCAGGATCTTGAGTTTCCAGCCGGAAATGAGTCCGCGGTGATTATCCCGACAAAGGCGGTAAACGAGTTGCAGCGTCTTCTCAATGATTCCGGCGAGATGAAAGTTTCGCTGACTAATAATCAGGCTTCTTTTGAGTTAAATGACAGTCACCTCATCACGAAGCTGATTGAGGGCAATTACCCCAATTTCCGCCAAGTTATTCCCGGTGAAGCGAAATATCGGGTCACGGTTGAGCGAGAGGTGCTTCACAGCGCAGTGAAGCGTGTTGCTCTTCTTGTGAACGAGAAGACTAACTCCATTAAGTTTACGTTTGCCGATAACCAGGTCGCGATCTCAGCGAACTCCCCGGAGATTGGTGAGGCAGAGGAGAGCATTGATGTGAAATACGACGGTCCTAAGATTGTCGTGGCCTTCAACCCTGAGTTTGTCATGGCCCCGCTTCGCAATCTCGATCAGGACGAGGTCTACATCGATTTGATTGATGAGAGCAGCCCCGGCGTTCTCAAAATCGATGAGCCGTTTCTCTACGTTATCATGCCGATGCGTGTGGCGGGCTGATTTTGTGTCGAACCTGGCAAATGAGAGCGCCTCCGCTCCCATTTAGCTTGTCAAAAGTGAGGAAAATTGTTTATCTCATAGCCTTCGGCATCTCGTAAGATGCTCCTCGGGTTATGATGCGTAAAAAATATGTGATTGGTGTGGTTTTGCTGGCTCTTTCAGCGGGTTTTTCAGAGTTAAAAGCACAGGATGATTTTGACCTGGGGCTTCCCGGTGATGCGGTTGAAGTGAACGTCCCTGTTCCAAATTCTGCGGCTCCTACACCGGGCGGAGCCAGTTCGGGGGAGGTTAACTTGCTCGAAATGATCCAGGCCGGTGGCTGGTCGATGTGGGTGCTGGGAACCATGTCGCTTGTCGTGATCGGACTTTTGGTATTCTGCTGTATCGATTTGCAGAGGAAAAACTTTGCTCCAGCGGATTATGTTCAAGCCTTGGAAGGAGATATGCAGGCGGCGGACCTCGACGGGGCCATGTATAAAATCAATGTGACTCCGAATTGTTTGAGTTCGGTGATGACGGAGGCGATTCAGTGCATTTCAGACCGTGGTTATGAGTCAATTGACTCTGAGAAGCTCTCCGAGACAATGGCTGACGCTTCGATTGATTTTAACCGGGGCCGAGTGCGGACGATTAACTATTTTTCCATTATCGCGCAAGCCGCGCCGATGATGGGATTGCTCGGAACTGTCTCGGGAATGATCGGTGCCTTTGCTAAATTGAGCAGTGGGGGAACCGGAGATCCTTCTGCCTTTGCTGGTAACATCTCCGAGGCGCTCATCACCACTGCGACTGGACTGGTCGTCGCATTACCGGCGATATTTTGTTACTTCATCTTTCGCGATCGATTGCAACAGTTGGCAGCTGAGACGGATAAGGGTGCAGGCCGACTTATCAGCACGCTGAGGCGGACGGTGGTTAACTGCGAAGCCGGGGAAGGCGAATAAGTTTTTGGTGAAACGAAGTGATGGCTAAACGAGCTCAGTTGTTTGATGGACCGGGTCTGAAGGCAGACTTGTCTCCGATGATTGACCTCGTCTTTCTCCTTCTGATTTTCTTCATGGTGGCAGCCAATATCATCACGTTTCCGAAAGACCCTAACATTGTTATTCCAGTGGCCAGCGACGCCAAGGTTCCTGAATTGGTCGAAGGTAGGATCGTTCTCAATATTTACATTGATGGAGCGATTAAGGATATTAAAGGCACTTCTCTCACTACCGAGGAAGTCACTCAGCGGGTCGCAGCTGCCAAGGCGAAGAACCCAAACACACGGCTTCATTTACGGGCGCACAAAGATGTCCCGTATCGGCATATTCAAACCGTGAGTCGGGCTTCCGCCGTGGGAGGCGTTCCCACGATTATTTTTTCAACCTATCAGGTTTCTAACTGAAGTATGGCAAGCAGTGATCCATTCGGCAGTGAGCAGGACCCTGAGTTGGATATCAGCCCGCTCATTGATGTGGCGTTTCTCTTGCTGATCTACTTTCTGGTGACGACAACGCTCCAGCAATCCGAAGCGGATCTGAGCCTTGTTTTACCCGGCGTTGAGCAGGAAGACAGCAAGGAGGTCAAAATTGATCAGATGCTGGTTCTCATTGATGCTCAGGGTGCCATTCTCGTGAACGACGAATTTTCGGACACGGATCCGAATGATCGAGTGCTTCCCAATTTGACTGATCGACTGACTCGTTATGCGGCAAGTGCCGAGATAGCGAATACAGAGACCCAGGTGATCATTGACTGCAATCCGGAGGCAGTCGGTCAGCGCTTCATTGATGTTCTCAATGTCTGCGCCAAGTCGGGCGTTAAAAATGTGAGTTTAGCTAATTAGGTAAATATATGAGCGATATCGAATCATCTTTGCTTGAAACATTGGATGCCCACCCGGAGGATTGGTCGGTCCGTTGGATTGTTGTTGATAAAATGCTCGAGCGGGGAGCCGACGAAGAAGCGTCGGCTCTTGTCGTTGCCGCGCCTGCTGCTCCTGCGACTGACGAGGAACTCCAGCGTTTTGTGGAGTTGGGAGGAGCGGAGAGCATTCCTTTGCTAGAGGATTATGTGAACCGGAATCCTGCGAATCCTTACGGTCACGAAATATTTTCCAGCCTGCTGGAGTGGAGTGGGCAGGCTGAAAAAGCGGCTCAACATTCATCTGTGGCGATGGCTCTGCGGGGTAATTCCCCCGCTCTTGAAACGGTTGAAGAGAGTATCGAGGATTCGGCACCGCTTGAAGCTCCGGCTCCGGCTCCTCCTCCTCCTCCTCCTACTCCTACTCCTACTCCTACTCCTCCTCCTCCTACTCCTACTAACATAGGGCTCACTCAAGAAGGAGAGTTGGTCGCTGCCTCAGCTCCTAGCGCTACTAAGCCCCCGAGCAGGGCGGGCAGTAAAATGGTGGCGATTTTGGTCGCGATAGCGGTGCATTTGATCATCGGTCTAATCGCTTTGTTGGTCGTGATTCTTCCGTCCAGTAAGGAGGAGCCTGAGATCGTTGCTGCGATGGCTCCGCCCTCGGCGAAAAAGCGGGAGATGCAGAAAAAGAATGTCGTCAAGCAGACGAAAAAAACCAGTGCGTCTTCGGCGGCGGCAGCTCCTATTGCGCAATTAATGCGAGCCAGCGCCATGGCTAAGATCTCGATGCCCAACGTTACCAAAACCAGTAAAGGTCCTCTTGGAATGGGCGACGCCG
>JAOFXR010000115.1 GCA_028047635.1 Verrucomicrobiales bacterium | reverse complement strand
GAAACGGAACGCCCTTCGCGCAGATAGTCGTCGCCAGGAAATTGCGGACTTGTCGCTCACGCAATTCCAAAATTTCAGGGTCTTCAGTGGAACCCTCGGCTCCGTGGTTGTAGGACAAATTGTGTGAGTCCCCATCCGCGTTGTTTTCTCCATTCGCGAGATTGTGCTTATGGTTGTAACTGACGAGGTCGTTCAGGGTGAAGCCGTCGTGCGAGGTGATCAGATTGATACTCGCTCCCGGCAATCTGCGATTGTGAGAAAACAGATCCTCGCTCCCTGTGATGCGCGCGGCGAATTCACCGGATATGCCCGGGTCTCCCCGCCAGAATTGGCGGATGCAGTCGCGAAATTTTCCGTTTAACTCGGCCCAGTCGTTGGGGAAATTTCCGATTTGGTAGCCCCCCAGGCCAAGGTCCCAGGGCTCGGCGATCATTTTCGCAGTCGATAGAGCGGGATCCTGTGAAATGGCCTGAAAAAACGCAGCGCGTCGGTGGAAAGGTTCGCTGCTGCGACCCAGTTCGACGGCGAGATCAAAGCGAAATCCATCCACGTGCAATTCTTCGGCCCAATAACGCATGCTGTCGAGAATGAGACGTAGCGAGCGCGGATGAGAGGCGTCAACAGAGTTTCCGCATCCGGTGTAGTCGCGGTAGTGGGCCGGCATACTGGGATCGGTATGGTAATAAATCATATTGTCCAACCCACGGAGGAAACAGGTCGGGCCATCGGTTCCTGCTTCGCAGGTATGGTTGTAGACGACGTCGAGAATGACTTCCATTCCTGCCTGGTGAAACACCTTCACCATGTCTTTAAATTCGGTCACCGGATCGTCTCCGGCACTGTAGCGGGCTTCAGGAGCAAAAAAACCGAGTGTGTTGTATCCCCAATAGTTGACGAGGTCCTTCTTGAGAAGAAAGCCATCGTCGAGATGCTGATGCACGGGGAGCAGTTGAACTGTAGTGATTCCCAGTTTCTTAAAATACTCGATTGACGCCTCACTGGCGAGGCCGGCGTAGCTACCTCTGATTGACTCAGGCACGTCGGGATTCTCTTTCGTGAAACCTTTCACGTGAAGCTCCATGAACGTTGAATCTGAAAGCGGTAGATGGGGGCGCTCGTCTCCTTCCCAGTCGTAGTGACCGATTCGCGGGACGACTGCTCTCGGTGCGTATGGGCCACTGTCTTTCCGGGAGATTTTCCCGTCGCTCGTCATCGACGGCATTGTCGGATGGTAGAGCGATGGGCCGTCTATGTGCTTAGCGTAGGGATCGAGGAGCAACTTGCTGTGATTAAAAAAGTGACCTGCGACCGGCTCCCAGACACCATCGACACGGTAGCCGTAGGTCGCTCCCTCGGGAATGCCGCTGACCCTGGTAAACCAAGTGTCATTCGACTGCCCGGTAAGAAGGATTCGATGGGTCTCTTCCGAGCGATTTTCAGGATTAGTAAATAGACAGAGAGTCACCGTGGCGCCGTTCTGAGTCGATACTGCGAAATTCACCGATTCGTCGTTTTGCGGGGTTGCGCCGAGAGGGTGCGGTGATCCTTCAGAAATAGTTAGTTCGTGCATGAGCATTCAATCTCGTCGAGAGCATGATTCATGCTCTCGATGAGTAGAAAGAGCGGGAAATGAGAGCGCTTGAAAAAGAGCGGGTGAAATCTCACCCGGCAACCGCTTCGCCTTTTTTCGCGGGAAGGTGTTTGAGCACTTTTTCAACGCCGTTTTCGGCGGTGAGACCATGTTTTGCTCTCAGGATGTCAACGCTGCCATGTTCCACGAATTGATCGGGCCAGCCGATCCTTTCAACAGGCGTTTTGATGCCGGCATCATTGAGATGATCGATGATCGCGGCACCGAATCCATGCTGGATGGTGTGGTCCTCAAAGGTAAGCACTACAGGACAGGCTTTTGCCAGTCTGTCGATGCAGGACAGGTCGAGTGGCTTGATCCAGCGTGGATTAACCAGTGCAACGGAGTAGCCTATTTCAGTGAGCGTTGCGGCGGTTCTCTCTGCCATCTCAAACATGTTGCCGAGTCCAAAAATGGCAACGTCGGTGCCCTCTGAGACGACTTCAGCCACTCCGATTTCAAGCAGCTCGGGCTTGTCCTTCAGAGTCGCGCCGGTTCCGGCACCTCTGGGGTAACGAATCGCAGTCGGTCCGTCCTCATACTGAGCCATCGTGTAGAGCATATCGACGAATTCATCTTCGTCTTTCGCCTGCATCAGGACCCAGTTGGGAATGTGACGCATGTAGCCGATGTCGAAAAGTCCGTGGTGAGTGGGGCCGTCATCTCCGCTGAGTCCGGCGCGATCCATACAGAGACGAACCGGAAGCTTCTGGATACCCATGTCATGCACGGCCATGTCGTAGGCACGCTGGAAAAAGGTCGAATAGATTGTGAGAAAGGGCTTGAGACCTTGGACGGCTTGCCCACAGGCAAAGAGAGCGGCATGTTCCTCGGCGATACCAACGTCATAGTAGCGCTCAGGAACCACTTTCTGGAACTCGACGAGACCGGTTCCGCTGGGCATGGCTGCCGTTACTGCGACGATATCCTTGTCTTCGAGGGCAAGCTTTCCGAGCTGCTGCCCGTAAATTTGCGAGTAAGTGGGGTTTCCTCCTGCAGGAGTCTCACCGGTTTCGCTTTTGTAGGGACCTAGTCCATGAAACTTCATCGGATTGGCCTTGGCAGGCTCGTAGCCGCGGCCTTTTTCCGTGATGATGTGAAGAATGACGGGCTCGTCCTGGTCTTTCAGGAAGTCGAAAGTCTTCACGAGAAGATCAACATCATGACCGTCAATGGGACCGTAATAATGAATTCCGAATTTCTCGAAAAGCACATTCGGGAAAAGGAGGTTCTTGGCTCCGCTTTCCACTTTCTGGGCGATGTCGCGGATCGACTTTCCGGCGATCTTTTCTACGAAATCAGCGGCTTTGTCGTGGATGTGCGAGTAAGTCGAACTGGTTTGAAGCGCGTGAAAGTATTTAGCGATCGCTCCCACGTTACGATCGATGGACCACTCGTTGTCGTTGAGCACGAGAATAAACTTCTTGGTGGTCGTCGCGATATTGTTCAGTGCTTCGAACGTCGGACCACAAGTGAATGCGGCGTCACCGGCGACGGCGACGACATGTTCGTCAGTCCCTTTTACATCGCGGCCTGCCGCCATGCCGAGCGCAGCAGAAACGGCGGTGCCTGCGTGTCCGGCTCCGTAACAATCGTGCTCGCTCTCAGTGCGGAGAAGAAAGCCATTGAGCCCCTGATACTGGCGAATCGTGTGAATTTCATCCCAGCGTCCCGTTAGCATCTTGTGGACATAGCCCTGGTGGCTCACGTCGAAGACGAACTTGTCATCAGGGGTGTTGAAAATACGATGCAAAGCAATGCTCAGCTCGACGACTCCGAGATTCGGACCGAGGTGGCCACCTGTCTTCGCGAGCGAGCTGATCAGGTTACGCCGAATATTTTCCGCCAGTTTTGGAAGGTCTTCCAATGGCAGTTTTTTCAGCTCGTCCGCCGAATCAACTTTGGGAAGCTGATCCGTGGGTACGTCGGGAAATTCAAAATAGTTCTCCATTCTCTTCAGAGTCGTTGGTTGCTTCGACAGGCGCAGATTCGGCTTTTTCGTCGAAGGGTTCCACTACGGTTTCGCCAGAACGCTTCTTTCGAATTAATTCAATACGTCCCTGAGCCTCATCCAGTCGCTTTTCACAAACGCGATGCAATTGGGTTCCCTGCTCATATTTTTGGATCAACTCCTCAAGGGGGAGTTCGTCGGATTCCATCTCCCGAACGAGATC
>JAOFXR010000114.1 GCA_028047635.1 Verrucomicrobiales bacterium | reverse complement strand
CCATCGCCCGAATCGTCGCCCCGAGTATGGTCTTCAAATCAGAGGCCATTGTCGCTCCTGATGAAATTCAAAAATACATGGGGACGGACGAATGCCAGATTTCCTACAACCCCCTCATGATGGCGCTGCTGTGGGAAAGCCTTGCGACCCGCAACGCGAAGCTACTTCGCTCTTCACTCGCGAAGCGTTTCGCGGTGCCTGATGGTTGCGCCTGGGTCAATTATGCCCGCTCACACGATGATATCGGATGGGGATTCGACAACGAAGACGCCCTCGCAGTGGGAATTGACCCGCATGGCCATCGCCGATTCCTGACCGACTTTTTCGTCGGCAAACACGAGTCCAGCTTCGCCAGAGGTGAACTGTTTCAGGAAGACCCCACGACAGGCGACGCCCGCGTCACTTTGCGGTCTCGAGAAAGCGCTTGAGAGCGAAGACGAAGAGGAGATCGAACTGGCAGTGCGCCGTATTCTACTCATCCACGGAGTCACCTTCACCATTGGAGGAATTCCTCTTATTTATCTTGGTGAGGAAATCGGTATGTTGAATGACCACAGTTATCGGGAGGATCTCAACAAAGAGGGAGACGAGAGGTGGCTTCACCGAACCGAATTTGACTGGGAGAAAGCCGAGAAACGCACCGAAGAAGACACGCTCGAGAAAACGCTCCATACAGGATTTCTGAAACTCGTTCAAATGAGATTGAACAACGCGGCACTCGCTCGTGGCGAAACCGAAATTGTAGATCCGGGTAATGAACACGTCCTTGGTTATTTCAGAACGACAAACGAGCAGAGTATCCTCTGCCTCGCCAATTTCAGCGACAAACCGCAAGTCGTCCCTGCGCCACGACTTCGACAACTCGGACTGAAAAAAGTCCTCGTCGATATCATCGCCGGACAAACCATCGTGGCTGCGAAGCAACTCGAAATGGAGCCTCTACAATTCATGGTCCTCCTGCGTCAGGGCGGCTAATAAGCCTCTATTACCGGGCAGCGAGCATTTTAACGATACTCTTTCCGATAGTAGAGGGGCGTCATACCCATATGCTTGCGAAACTGACGGGAGAACGCAGCTTGATCATAAAAGCCGAGTTCGGTGGCAATCTCGGCAATAGGTTTGCGGGACCTTCGCAATTCATCGCAAGCGGCATGGACTCGCGTCTTGATGATGTATTGCTGAGGAGGTGTCTTCAGGTGCTCCTTAAATTTCCGCTGAAATTGCCGTATCGGAATACCACACAATCCAGCCAGCATCGGAATGGGAACCTCGCGATTAAAATTCGCACCAATGTAATTCAACGCAGGAGACAGATCCGACTCAGCAGGAAGTAGGTCTCGCTGCTGATCGCAATCCTGAATCGTTCCCATCACGCCGATGACTTCCCCGTCGCGGGATTTCACTGGTATTTTATTAGTCAAAAACCAGGCAGGAACCCCCTGCCGACTGATGAAAATCTCGAGTATTTCCAGCAACGGCTCTCCCCGCCGGACCACCTCAAGATCATCTTTCCTGAATTTTTCAGCGAGACTTCGGGGGAGTAGTTCGAAATCAGTCACGCCCCAGAATTTCTCTTCATTGTCATAACCATACAGATCCAACAACGCACGATTGGCCACGAGAAGGCGGCCCTCAAGATCCTTGGCGAAAAACAAAACGCCCGGAATATGATCAAAAAGAAGCTGGAATGAACTCCCCGGGGAAGCCATTTCCAAAAATTGCCTTCTTAATTCACCACCTGATTTCATTTGCAAGATTACTACGTTGGACAACGTATTTGAAGAACTGCTCAATTTTGCTTGAACGGTAGAAGTTTTAGAAATGCGAACTAAACTGTGACATACCATGAGTGAAGAATACGACCCCGACAAAACTCTCGAAGAATACGGTTACAAGCCCCAGAGCAAAGGCAAAACCGTTATTATCGCTCTGCTTCTTCTACTACTGATTGCTGCAGGTGGAGCGCTCTATTACGTCGGAAACTTGTGGAGTGCCGAACAATCGAAAATACTGAGTCTCGATCAACAGATAAAAACCGTGACGGTTCGCATCAGCGAATTGGAAAATAAGAATGCAGAATTATCATCACTTCTCGCTGACAAACAGGCCGAAACCGAACGCATGCGCGAAGAATGGACGACGCAGGTGGAAATGCTGCGAACCCAGCACAAAGAGCAGCTTCAGCGCACTTACGCGCAAATGAACGAAGTGGTTTACGACAGCCGCATGACGCTTGCCTACATCGGAGATATCGAAACGCGCCTTCGTGACGGACAGGCAATCGATACGACTGAGGCAGCAAAGCTGAGCAGCGTGATCAACGGCCTTGCCTTTCTCCACGAGCAATACAAAAAACCGATGGGCGAATTCCGTGAACTCGACAGCTACTTTTCCGGACAACTTGCTGCGATTCCCTCAACGACAGTAGATCCCATCGATTCGACCCCTCTTGCGAAACGCATCTACAAAAACAAACAATTCAAAGAGGAACGAGCCGAATATTTTCAAAACCAGGGAAAACGTTCAGCCCTTACCGAAGCGCGAGGCCGCGTCTCTTCGGCCTACCGCAGTGCTCAAAAGCAAATGCAAAGCCTCTCATTGGATATCAACACCTACCTTGCTCAACTCGACAAAATTGTCGAAAGCAACGAACGAAGTGCTGAGCAAGTAGATGAGTTTTTCAGCAAGTCGAAAGAGATCCTCAAAATTCATGACAAGATCATGAGCATCGATCCTCCCAAGCCAATTATCGTACAACCTTAAACAGCAATCACCCGAGTTCCTCCGAGACACCAATCAGCGCCTCTGCCAGTGACTCCCAGTCGCTAGCCGTCGATGTCCAGCCGCTGCTCACCCGCAGCACTCTGGACATCTCGTCAAAATCGAGTCCCATTGCCGCCATGACACGGGAAGGATTCCCCTGCCCCGCGCTGCAGGCAGAACCTGTTGATACCGAAAAGCCCCGTTGACTGAGACGGGTCAACCACTTCAGATTTTTGGTATGCGGAAGTACCAGCATGGAAGTGTTCCAGAGACGAGGAGAACCTTTTCCCGGAATACGGCAACCCAGCTCCGCTTCGACACGACTCTCAAAGAGATTGCGCCCTGTGCCATCTGAAGTCGCCGCCTTTTCACACGCTTCAAAGGCAGCTACCATCGCCGCGATCGCAGGCAGGTTCTCGGTTCCGGCTCGCCGACCTTCCTCCTGAGGCCCGCCCGTGAGCCCACGAAAAGTTCCGTTCTCCCATACTTCCTCAGGAATCACGAGAAATCCAACACCCTTGCCTCCGCCAAATTTGTGTCCACTGCCAGTGACATAACCACAGTCGGCGATATTTTGACAAGGTAGCTTGCCGAACCACTGCGCCGCATCGGAGTGAAGAATGACATCGTGCTCGTGACACAACTCCGCAAGTTTTTCCCACGGCTGTAAAATCCCCGTCTCATTATTTGCGGCCATCACCGAAACCATCTGAACTTCACTCTGCTCCAGCCATTCCCGCAACGGCTCTAACAAAATCATCCCACTCTCCGGATTGACCTCAATCTCTCTGACTCTATCGCTAGAGAAATACCTTGCTACCGGAGCCGTCACACAGGGATGCTCAATCGAAGAAACCGCAATCACTCCGTCGTAAGCCGAAGCGAGATGCTCGACCACCGCGTTATTTGCCTCGGTCGCACCTGAGGTAAAAACAACCCGCTCGGGGTCGTCAACCAACAGCAAATCAGCGAGCGTTTCCCGGGTATGCTCAAGAAGATGCTTTGCCTCCCCCGCCTCCCGATAAAGACTCGAGGGATTTTGCCAGTATTTTTCAGTCACTTCCT
>JAOFXR010000113.1 GCA_028047635.1 Verrucomicrobiales bacterium | reverse complement strand
GCGAACTGGAGGATGAAGATGCGGAAATACGGGAAGGTCAGTGCTTGATTCGAAGGCGTTCGGTCTGTATTTCTTCCGCATGAGTGATACATCCAGCGCAATGCAGTTAAAAGATGGCGGTCAGTTCCCGTCGATTGGTCTTGGGACCTGGAAAATTCCAGATGAAGTTCTCCCTGACTTGATTCCGGAAGCAGTTTCGCTCGGTTACCGTCATTTTGACTGCGCGTGTGATTATGGCAATGAAGTGGCCGTCGGTGAGGGGATTAGCAATGCGATATCGGGCGGTGCCTGCACTCGCGATGATCTGTGGCTTACGTCTAAATTGTGGAACACCTATCACCATCCTGATCACGTAGGCGCCGCATGTAAAAAATCTCTCAGTGACCTCGGGGTTGATGAACTCGATCTCTACCTAATTCATTTTCCAGTGACGCTTGCTTACGTTCCCATCGAAGAGCGTTATCCTCCGGGCTGGTTGTTCGATCCGGAGGCGGAGAATCCTTCGATGAAACATGTGCCGGTTCCCCTCGCTGATACCTGGGGCGCGATGGAGGGACTCGTTGATTCCGGTCTTGTGAAACGCATTGGGATTTGTAATATGGGCACGGCGGCGATTCGGGATCTCAAGTCCTATGCACGAATCCAGCCCTCAGTAATTCAGGTAGAGATGCATCCGTATCTCACCCAACAGAATCTGCTCCGTTATTGTAAGGAAGAAGAGATCGCAGTGACTGCCTTTTCTCCGTTCGGTGCTAGTTCCTACGTGCCGTTGAATATGGCGGGTGAAAATGAATCCGTTCTCGATGAGACTATTGTAAAAGACATCGGTTCAACCCACGGAAAGTCGGCAGGCCAGGTCGTTCTTCGTTGGGCGGTGCAACGCGGCACCGTTGCGATTCCGAAATCTCAGTCAACGGGGCACCTCAAAGACAATATTGAGATCAATGATTTCACGCTCAGTGATGATGAGATAAAACAAATCGACTCGCTTGAACGGAATCGTCGTTTCAACGACCCCGCCGAATTCGGTGAGGCCGCGTTTAATACGTTCTATCCTATTTTTGATTGAGGCCGGGAGGTCATGCCGGCACAGCCTATCAGGGAGGTAGGGGCAGGGCTTTTGTGGGCAGGCAAGAGTAGCTGTATTACTGCACTCGGTTCTCCCCGCGGTTCTCAGCCTGATGAATCGTGACGGGCCAGCCGGGGAATTGATTCTCCGGTTTGCCGTCAGTGGCGTCGATTTGATACCGGAAGCTCTCGAGATAGTAAGTTTTCGCCTCCGTATCGATCGTGACAAATCCGAAGCCGCTGCCTTTCTGGTGTGCCTTGTCATAGCGGTTTTTCTCGGTTCCCACTTCCGGATTGCCCACCGCGTAAACGTAGAATTTGTTTCCGAGTCCGTCGAGGTATTCGCCTGTGTTTTCTTGGTCGTGTTCGGGGCGGTTGGTATGAGGCATCCCTACTTCGTCAGGTAACCACCAGCGCGGGTATCCCGCCGAGATCGCGGGGGTGCAGAACGACCAATTACTATCGCGTTGATCATCGACGCCGTATTGGCCGAGAGTCGTGAGATGCTGGTCGCCATTGATGTGAAGCGCCATTGACGGGCGCAAAATATCAATGGCATTGTCCCTCGCGGTTTGCGGCCATCCGCCGGAATCGAGATCGGCTTTGAGGTAGCCGTTCACCCTGCCGTGGTGCGTTGCTGCCCCGGCGAAAACAGTTTGGCTCAGAAGCACTTTCATTTTGTGACCGCGCCAGTTTTCGCCCCATTCTTTTAGAAATGCTTCCTGCTGCTCACCGAGAAGCACGAGCCCCGGCTTATCGAGCTTGCTGGTATCAAAGTCAGGATCTTTAACGTGATCAGCACGCCCTGAACCGGTTTCGACGCGCTCAGGGCCGCTCTTCCATTGGCGATCGCCGAGAATCGCGAAGCTGATATTGCCATAAACCAGATCGCCATAGTAGACGCTGATCTCCTGTTCGGAAGGATTGGAATCGTAGGGATCGGGATGGTGCCCGGTGTTGGTGAGGTGGACCACGTTCACCATTTTTGCGGGTTCGCGGTAGCCACCTTTCGAGGATGCTCCTGCACCAATGTCTTTCATCGGAGCGCCGCCTTCTCCCCAGATGTTTCCCTGAAAGACGTCGTGATCGTCGGGGAGGCAGACGGTCGGGGCATTCTTCATCGACTCGCGAAAAGCCCAGCCGAACTGGTAGTATTTGCGAAGGTAGCTGAGAATCGCCGGTCCTGCAGGATCGCGAATGATCCCGAAACCACCGTGGCTCTCGTAGAGTTGGTCTCCTGAGAAATAAATCATGTCCGGTTTCAGCTTCACGATGTTTTCTGTAACAGGGGCGTAGGGAAAGCTGTAATCATTCTGACAAGTGAGCGCTGCGAGTCGCAGTGGTCTGCCCTCTGGATTGGCCTGAATCGTCCCGCTCCATTCGGAGATACGAGTCTGATTATCTTTCCCGATTTCTTTGTAGAGGAGGCGATAGGGCGTCTCAGTCTTTTCGTCCCAGTGTCGGAATTTGAACGTGGCTGCCCATGCGTCCGTGTCGAGATTGGAATGGCCGAGAGATTCCCATTGATCATTTCGTTTCACCTGCAGCTCGACGACTGGATCGTCCTTTTTGCCTAACGGGCCGGTGAGAGCAATCATCTTCATGACGAAGCCTTCGTCGCCGCAGTCGCTGAGCGTGTACATCGACCAGAGAAGCGGGCCAAAAGTGCGTTCCGGGTGGTTGGTGAAAGCCTCGCCTCCGAGTTCCCAATGGGAAAAGCGATAGCCGGTGCTTTCGCTGCGCTGTTTGGACCCTTTGAACTGACTCACTAGGGCGACATTGCCCGTTATGTTGTCCGCCTTAATTTTGTGGCTCACTGATCCGACGACTTTACTGTCGGCTGAAAACGCCGACAGGGTGAGCGTGACCATTTCCCCGTCCGGCTTCCCGTCGAGCTGGAGTTGAAACGATTCCCCGGCTTCCGCTGTCGTTTTGCTTTTCTTGCCTGCGATAAAAAGATTATTACCGGCGAGTCCGGCATCGACTCCACCTTTGGCAAAGCAGTTGCTACGGTATTCGTCGATTTCGGTTTTCAGGCCGATTCTAAACCCAGCGCCGCCATCTTTTTCGCCGACCGAACCCTTCTTGATCTCAACAGACATTGAGAAAGGTTTCCCGGGCTCGGTGAGGGGGTGAAGGAGCGAGTGAATATTCCTGCCCGCAGCATCGGTGTTGCACTGAGCCCATCCGTCTTTGACTTCCCAGTCCTCCATGGGATTGGCCCAAAATTCGCCGCCCAACCAGACGCGGTCCCAAGTGTTGTCCCACCTATCGATGCGCTTTCTCTCAATCTCTGATTCCTGAGCCTGCGCTTTGGGTGTTTTGAAAAGAGAAAGGAGCCCTCCGGCGGTGAGCATCTTGAGACCAAGACGGCGTGAGATTTTCTTCAGCATGCTTAACCGTATCTGACACAGGCTTGGCGGGTAAGCGTAAAGCGATGCCTGATCGCGCAGGGATTGAATGGCTTGCTTTTCTTCCCGGGTGTCGCCACGCTTTACGGGTCCCTTGTAACGGACCTAAGAGGGTTCAGTCATCGACCTGACCCTGTTCAATTTCTGCCTCAACCCTGTTGAATCCATGACCCAACCCTATTTGAAATCCCTGTTCCTGAGCGCTTTCGCTCTTGTCTTGATTGTCACGACGGCCCTTCAGGCGGAAGAGCCTCCTAACATTGTCTTCTTCTTCACCGATGATCAGACGACGAGCACGATTGGTTGTTACGGAAATCCGATCGTCCAGACGCCGAATATCGACGGTCTCGCTGAGCGGGGCGTTCGATTTGAGAATGCTTTTGTGAGTCACTCGATTTGCTGGGTGAGTCGAACCACGATCCTTTCCGGGCTGACTGGCCGAACTTATGGGACGCCAGGCAATCATGAGGCGGCGCGTCCCGAGGCGGTCGAAACACTTTATTCGGAT
>JAOFXR010000112.1 GCA_028047635.1 Verrucomicrobiales bacterium | reverse complement strand
CATGAACCCTACCCTCAAATCCCTCCTCGCTGTTCTCACCTTTGCATTCATCCTGCCTGCTGCTGCCGAAGATCTTCCCGATCCTGACGGCAAAGAGGCGGATATGAGCAAACCCGTGCAGGTCTTTATCCTGATGGGGCAGTCCAATATGCTCGAGATGGGCAAGGTATCCGGGGACAAGGACGGCGCGCTGGAGAACGCGGTGAAGAACAAGAGTCTCTATCCCTTCCTCGACGACGACGCCGGCAACTGGACGGTGCGTCAGGATGTTCGTAATGTCGCGGTGATGGGCAGCGGTGGACCGGGCAAGACCCAGGTCCGAAAGAACGACTGGCTCCAGGTTGCCGGTGGAAAAATCGGGGTCGAGATCGGAATCGGCCACTACATGGGCAATCTCCTCGATGAGCCCGTTTTGATCCTGAAGAGTGCAATCGGCAACCGTTCCCTCGGCTGGGACCTGCTTCCTCCCGGATCGCCTTCCTATGAGTTTACCGATCCCAAGGACGGAAAGACCTACGTCTACGCAGGCTACGGTGAAACTCCCCTGCGCTGGGAGAAAGGCTCGGAGCCCGAGCCCATTGGTTGGACAGCCGGCGTGCAGTACGACGGCGATATCGCCCGAGCGAAGGAGGTGCTGAGCAATCTCGAGACCTACTACCCCGGAGCGAAAGAATACGAGATCGCTGGCTTTTTCTGGTGGCAGGGTGACAAGGATCGTTACAACGCCGGCCACTCCCAGAAATACGAAGAAAACCTGATCAACCTCATCAAGCAGCTTCGCAAGGAGTTCGATGCGCCCAACGCGAAGTTCGTCTGTGCGACACTCGGTCAAACGGACAAGGAAAACGCCAGCGGCAACGAGAAAGATATTATCGAAGCACAGTTCGCCGTCAGCGACCCAGCCAAGTATCCCGATTTCAAGGGTACTGTAGCCACCGTTTACTCGCATCCCATTTCCAAGGGTGGTGCCTCGAACGGTCACTATGGCGGTAACGCCGAGACCTACATGAACGTCGGCCTTGGATTGGGAGCGGCGATGGTGGAACTGCTGAAGAACCAGTAGAATCAACACGGTTGAGTCGCTTTGACGTCTCACGCTCGATTCCGGAATCTGCCGTTGCAGACGAATCCGGTTCCGGAGAGCGCATTCAGGCCCGAGAGGAATAAAATTAAACGGACAAGAAGCATGAATCAAAATTCGATACGAGTCATAGGTGGGGCGCTGATGTCCCTCGCGATGGGGACGGCGAGTGTTCTGGCACAAGATGCGGCCCCGCTCACCGAGGTCGGGCAGAAGCTTGAGAAAGGGTATGCCGATCAGCTTGAAAAGCTTCGCACGGAACTTGCGGCGAGGATTTCACAGAAAGACCAGGCGGCGGGCGAATCGCTGAATCAGTTTCTCGCCAGCGACGCGCTGGACGCGCTGCTCGCAAAGTTTGTTGTTCTGAACGATGCGACTCCGCGCGGCTTGGCGGAGTTTGCTCAGGAGGGAAGAGAGAGATGGATGCTGGTCGAAAACCTGCTCGCGGATACTGATCTTATGAAACGGATGCTGGTCGCCGACGGTGCCAATGCTGAATCCCTCGGGCGCAGTGGGTATGGACCCGCGCGCTACGGTGAGGCCATGAAGATCTACAGCGACATTAAGGAGGCAAGTGCGAAAGCAGCCGAGGATATCCTGCAGCGACTGGCTCTCGCAATCAGCCTCGAGCACGCCGTGCCGATTGCCCAGGCCAACCCCGCCGCAGCAACCAACGCGCCAGCCACGATCGACCCGGTGAAGCGCTATCTTCACTTCGAAAAGGCCTACCTGAGCGGTGAGCTGGACTCGGCATTCAATCAGCTGAGCACCTGGGAACTTCGCATGGTCGTCGACGGAGACGAGCCGGACGAGACACTCGCCTGGGGGCGCGAAATGCTTCGCAACTACCGTCCCGACCACATTTACAATTCCAATTTCGGCTGGCGCTATGTGAACATTGTGACCTCCGACGTCAAGTATGGTTCGCAGGATGTGAAGTACGACAGGCCGGAGCTGCAGAAATACCAGAACATGCTCATGAACGGGGGAGTCTGCGGTCGACGCGCGTTTTTTGGGCGGTTTATGCTTCGTTCCTTCGGGATTCCGACCACGGCCCGGCCCAGTCGCGGTCATGCTGCTCTGGCGCACTGGACGCCGGACGGCTGGGTCGTTAACCTTGGCGGAGGCTGGGGCGCTGGCTGGACCAAGACAGGCTATGACAAGGACGTCGATTTCCTCGCGAGCACCCAGGCTCGAAACAACGAGGAAGCCTACCTGATGGTCAAGCGCGCCCAGTGGGTCGGCGATGTTCTCGGCGAGAAGCGGACCTATGGGGAGAACAGCAAAACTCCCCCGGAGTTCTGGAACGGTGTCTCGCTGAAGAAACAGCGTGAGATCATTGAGAAATCGAAAGCGGTCACGCTTGCCGCGCTTGGGGAAGATCTTGGTGAGGCGAACGAACCTACGGTTGCCGAAAAAATCATGGCGTCGCCGGTCACCGCCGAGGACAAGGAGATTACTTTTGGCGAGAATGGCACCATCACGATTCCGGCGGCTGCCTACAGCAAGCCCAAGGGCAACACTCGTGACGTCACTGCGATGAAGAGCTTTGGCGGAGGTCTCCAGATCTTCCTTCCCCGGTTTTTTCCCAAAGGTCTGACGATCATGCGGGGTGGGACCTGGAAAGGTGACCCTGACGCATGTACCTCCGGAGGCCGGATGCTCAGCGGCGGATATGGCAAGTACGAGAACTGGGGACTTCGTGCCGCGATCTCCCACAGCGGTGGCAACGCCCCTCGTGAAATTGAACTCGACCTGGGTGATGGCATCACGATGGAGTTTGTCTACATCGAGCCGGGAACTTTCATCATGGGCGGGGAGCGCGAGACCGATGGACGGTTCGAATGCGTCGAGGTGCCGAAGCACGAGGTTCAGCTCACCAGGGGATTCTATCTCGGAAAGTATGAAGTCACGCAGGCGCAATACGAAGCCATGATGGGCTCAAACCCCAGCAAGTCGACCAAGGCTCCGGATTGCCCGGTCGACAATGTGGGCGAGCCGGAAGCGGTCTCTTTCTGTGGCAAGGTCGCCGAGAAGACCGGCCTCGAGGTGAGGCTTCCCACCGAAGCGGAGTGGGAGTATGCGAGTCGCGGAGGCCGTTCCACGAAATGGTTCTTCGGTGACGATCCTTCATCGCTCGGCGAATATGCCTGGTTCAAGGATAACGCGGGTGGCAAGTCGCATCCTGTCGGTCAGAAGAATCCCAATCCCTGGGGACTCTACGACATCTACGGAAACGTGAACGAAAGGATCTCGGACAAGTACGACCGAGGCTACTATGCGAAAGGTCCGAAAGTGGACCCGACCGGACCTTCCCCGGGGACGAAATCACACCTCGAATACCAGGTGACGGTACCACGGACGGGGAACTACGCGTTGACGGCGCAGGTGGTCACGGTCAACTACGATCAGCGGCTCAACGTCTCCGCGGGCGATACCGAGATCACCATGGAGATGCCCTTCACGGGCGGAAGTTGGCAAACCTGTGATCCTGTCATGTTGACGCTGAAGGAAGGCGAGAACACGTTGCAATTCTGGCGCGACGAGCCACCGCAGTATGGAATGGCGATCAAGGATTTCACGCTCACGCCCGTGAGGTAGTTGCGGCATCGCTTCGTCGCAGCGCCACCTTTTGCCTGCCTTCGAGAATTTCCCCACCGTTCCGTGACTCTGCTGGGTGTCCGCTTCCGCGGGCGCGCAGACCTTGGTCTATTTCGTGGAAAGGGGCGACTTTCTCGGACGTAACGTGACTGATCGGCATTATCGACAGCGTGCCTAGGCACTTTCTCGACACAATCTACCCAGGATCCTGTAGCCGAGGTCTTCGACCTCGGAAGGGCGATTTTCGAAGGCAGGCTGCAACTTCCGGCCTCGAAGAGACCTGCTGCAGTGTATCACCGCGTCGTCCCTTTT
>JAOFXR010000111.1 GCA_028047635.1 Verrucomicrobiales bacterium | reverse complement strand
TTTCTGCCCCTTGGGCTCAACCTCTCCCACGCTATCGTCCCTGGGCTCAATTTTTAAAAGAGCATCCTCAGGTGCCCCCCCTTTATTCGATCCTACTTCGAGGACATCCTGAACCGAATCGCCCACCTCGCTATCGCTCTGGTCGCCATCAGGCTGATCCGACTGCGATTCATCTTGATCAATGCAATCAGGAGGAACTTCTTCGCCCTTCGACGATTCAGCCACCTGATCCAACGCGGCGCGGGCCCGCTTCAGTGAGCGATCTGCTCCATGATGCTGACTTTTCCGTTTCTTGGGAGAAAATGCCCCGAGTAGCTCGTCGAACTCCTCCTTATCAATCCACGAGTCTGGCATAATTTCCCTGGGTTTCTGAAAATGTTTCCTCTTCCTCAAGCAAACTTAAACGAGGCTCCAGCTCAGCCGCCAGTTGATCGAAAATCAAACTTGATGCGCTGGGTCGGTCTCGCAGCATTGCCACAGGAACTCCGATCCGGCTGGCCTCGAGAAAATCTCTTTGAATAGATATGACTGTTTCCAAAACCATTTCCACCGGAAGCAGATCGCGAAACTCACGCTGATCATCCAGATTAGATGGGTCATCAGGATCAGCCATCGAGAGAACGAAGCCTGCAAGATTTGGTACCCTCTTAGAGTCGCCTCTATCCGCTGAACGGGCTCCCGCGACCATTCTTAAAATCTGCGGGAGACTGCGCAAACACAACGGGCTTGGCTGTTGCGGAACTAAAAGAGAATCAGAGACCACCGATAAAGCCATCGAAACGGGATTGATACCACAAGGGCCGTCAAAAAGAATCAGATCAAAATCAAGCTCAGACAATCGATGCTCTAATCTCCCGATGCGATCTGAAAGTGGAGTTTCTCCCCAGTCACCTGAAATGAACCGGTCAGCCACGCTCTTTGTTCCCTTTGTGATCAATGACAAGCCCGGCTGCTTAGTATCAATAATGGTATTTTCAACCGAAAGACTGCCCTCATCAAACAGCAGATCATAAAAACCTTCCGCATCTTTTGATTTTTCCGTCAAAGAAAAACCCACTCCGCCCTGCAAATCGGCATCGATAAGAAGGACGCGCCACCCCCTTCGGGCCAGCGAATAACTGAGGTTTACAGCGATAGTCGACTTTCCGACACCCCCTTTTTGACTGATTAATGTTAACGTTGCCAAAGCAATAATTTTAAAATTTCTTAAGTATACTCCAAAATTTAGTGTTAAACGACTAATTTTCGACTGGTTAGGGTGGAAAATTGAGCAAAAACGTTGTCTTGAATGTCTGAATCCTGTAACTTTCCGGCCCCGGTCCGGGGACAACATTATATTTTTTGGGAAACCACACTCCAATCATGCTAAAAAACACCTTCCACCCTTTATTTTTAACCCTGCTATTTTTCAGTTTTACTTTTCACAGCGCCATTGCTGATGAAATTAAAATGAAGGATGGAACCATCTACGAGGGACGAATCACTTATGAGGGAGATGATATCCTCAAAATCGAGGTCGCAATCTCCGCTTCAATCAAAGAGACCAAAATTCTAGGTCGTGGTGATGTAGCAGAAATTAAGAAAGACTCTCCCGATGATGTCGCATTTGCTAAATTGGAGAAACTGCTGCCGACTAAATCTCTTATGACCGCGAGCGCCTATCAAACGGCTCTCGATGTGGGACCAAAAGCTTTCTTGAGATCATTCCCGGACAGCAAGCACGCTGAAACGGCGAAGGAGATGGAAAAGACGCTTCTTGAGGAACTCGACAAAGTCGAAAGAGGATTTATCAAAGTCGAAGAGGACTGGATCTCGCCACAGGATCAAAAAACGTTTGCGGCACAGATAGACTCGCGGGTTCGACTCTACAAAATGAAAACCGTAGCCGGCTCCAACAACTACAATGGATACATCGCCGCGATGAGAGAGTTCGAAGCGCTTGAACAAGGTTTTTACGGAACACCTTCGTTTGCCACTTCAGTCGATCTCGCATTACAGATTATCCCTGCACTTGGGAGACAACTGCAGCAAATGCAGCGCGACGCCGATTACAGAGCAGCCCAATATGAGCAGAATAAAGCCAACCTCGACGAGACAGCGCGGGCGCAGGTAGAACAAGCACGAGCACGCGAGCAGCAAGCTTACGCAGCAGGACTCGAAATCGACAAAAAGGCAGGCATCAAATGGGTGAGATTAAATCCGAACTCTAAAGCCTCCATTACTTCTTACCTCGATTTTGCCGGTAAAGAGCTCAAACGCATCAAGGAATACGATTCGAAAGTCCTCGCCGCGCAGGCTCAAAAGCTAGTCAAAGTAGACCAGTTGATTGAAGACGGAAATGTTGAACGTGCCGAATTTCTCATGGCAGAAGCACTCGAAGTTGCCGGGGCGAAAGTGAAACGGTCTTCGTCGAGATCAAAGAAATCAGGTTCATACATCGCTGTCCTGGGAGAGAAAATCAGAGCCAGGAAAGAAAATGCCGTCGCCACTGCCAAAGCAAAAGCAGAAGCCGCAAAGTCTGAAGCGATTACTAAAAGAATGGAAGCCGCTGAAACTTCGGACGGAGAAAAAGGGCAGAACACCACAGATTCAGACGTGGCTTCTGATTTTGCCGCGCTCTCCGGGGCGAAAAAGAAAAAAGAGCCCGCCGCAGATAAGGGCAAAGGCCCGAAAAAGAAGTCTTCCGGAAAACCGGACAGCAAAGAGAAACGCGAGCCCGTTGTGTCTGCTCCGATCGATGAAGGTGGCGGATTTCCTACCGGTTTGATCGTTCCAATCGTCACCGTTTTGCTGATTATCGGCATCGTTCTTCTTAAATTCTTCGGTCCGAAAAAGAACGAGGACGAAGATGATACCGAAGAGGCAGCCGAAGAAGACCAGGAGGAATAACGGAGAGTTCATCCATTAAAAATGTAGCGGGGAAAACTCCCTGCTACGGTTTAATAACCGTTCCCCGAAAAGCGGAACGGTTTTTTTGTGACACTGCGGTGCCAATCTCACCGGCTAAAGCCCGAACGCTTTATCCATCCTTCCGGAAACCTTTTGAAGATGGGCTGAATCCCCGCCACCGACCTCAGCGGCGCACCACCCATAGTAAGAGATTTCATCGAGTGCTTTTCTCACGTCTCGAAAATCGATATCCCCTTCGCCAATAGCTGTGAATTTGCCCGCCTCGCGCGAAAAGCCTTTCACGTCGAGCTTGATAATGCGCTTTCCTAACTGGCGGATCCAGTCTCCGGTTGCCCCATATTTCCAATGGTTGCCAATATCGAACTGCATTCCGACCCAGGGGGAGTCGAAGGCATCAACATAATCGGCGTAGGCCTCAGCGGTTTGGGTGGAATCGCCATCGTGATCATACCCAAAATGATTCCATACGTTCTCGATCGCAATCGCTACCCCAAGTTTCGCTGCTAAAGGGATTGCCTGCCGAATGTTTTCAATGGTCCGCTGATTCACTTCCTCGAAAGTCCCATCATTTCCGTGGCCTACAACAAGCAAAACGGTGTGACCTCCCACCGCATGGGTGGCATGAAGTGCTCCCATCAAGTTTTTAAGCGCTTCTGCTCTAACCGATTCGTCAGCATCCGAGTGCTTCACCTTCCAATGCGCGGCACAAACGGTACCATCAACTGGAAGACCGGTTTCAGCCACCGCGGCATTGACCTCTTCAATATCAAACCCCGGAGCGCTGAGTTCAATCCCCTCGAACCCTGCCGCTTTCGCTACCGCGAACTTCTCTGAGAGTGTCCCCCCTTCCCTTACCATCCCAACCTTCAGGGTTTTGTATATCCGCCCCTTCAAAAGGACATCTTCTTCTGCCTTGAGAAGGTTCTGGAATCCAAGCACTGAAGCGCCTGTGCTCACTTTGATAAAATGACGTCGAGATGATTTTTGCATAATTGTCAGCATCGCAAACTTCAACTGCGGAGGTCAAGAAGCAGGACTCCTTATTCATGGAACGCCAGAACTCCGGGGAAGCCCTGAACCTGGAAAGCCCCTGAAAGAAGATTTCCCGCAGAAATGCCTCAACTACCGCAACCACTCCGTCTGCATCCCAGTTTAGTCGAAGTGGTTGCTCTATTCACCTGCTCCGCCCCCCCCGATCCGTCAGCT
>JAOFXR010000110.1 GCA_028047635.1 Verrucomicrobiales bacterium | reverse complement strand
GACCTCAGAGAGATACCTTTTAAAGATTTCGGCGTCGTTGTTTTTACCTGTGTCCTCGATTCCGACGACTTTCATTTCTGCGTCGGCCTTCCGCGCGGCTTCGATCCAAATCGCAGCGTCTTCGCGAAACGCCTCACCGAATTCGGTGTTACCATCTGAGCCAATCAAAAGCAGAACGGTAAGGTCCTGCTTTGCGTTCGCAACGAAGGTGGTTGCGAATGAGGTGCTGGCAAAAAGAAATACTGTCAGGATGAATCGGAACATGGATTTAAACTATAGAATTCCCTGTTTTCGACGGAGGGCCCACTCGCCGAGGAAACAGACCAGGGCGATGAGAAAAAGCCACGGGGTATGCCAAAGCGGGCGCTGACGTATCTCTTCGATCGGCGTTTCCAGTTGGCTCAGGAGGTCGGGTAGTGAGCCGATTTCGGCCATCGTAAGCAGTTTCCCTCCAGTGGCCTCAGCGATTCGTCTGAGCGGTTCAGGGTTGGGGCCAAGACGGGCGAATTCGTCGGCATCGGGGTTGAGAGCACGAGCGACAGAGTCTCTGCCGATCTCCAATCTGTCGCCATCGAGCACCGTCGCGTTGATTCGGTAACCGGCGCTGTTTTCGGAAGGGTATTCAGCGGTGAAGAGGCCGGGGTCTTCCAGTGAAGGTTCTGCCGTGAGGCTCGTTTCAGTGCCGTCGATGTCGACGACTTTGAGCACGACGTTGGCATCGTCTTGTGGTCTGGCTGCATCGTCACGCACGCGCACGGCGACCTTGGTAACGGGGAGCGCGCCTTCGAGATTTTCCTCTTTTGTCATCTCGACACGAGAGGGCACTTCTGCAACGGCCCAGCGCATGAGTTGGCGCCACGATTTGCCGAGTTCGACTTGTTGCTCTTCATCCTTCATGCCCCATCTCCAGAAATCAGCGACAGGGACGGCGGCGGTTTTTCCTTCGCCGTAGCGCTGAGTGACGATGGCAGGGAAAAGTCGATTTTCGACGTCTTTGACGGAGGCAAGGATACTCGCGCCGGGTTTGATCGCTTCGATGCGGTTGATTGCGAAAAAGGGTGGCATGTAGGCGAGGCGGGTGTTTTCCGCTTCCTGGTCAGAGCGGTGTCGCATCCATGGCTCAAGCCAGCCTTCACGACTCAGATCGAAAACGGCGTCGAGTGCCGGTGCTCCCGATTTCACAGGGTCGAGATAGACGGGGAGGATTCGGCCGATCGGGGTGTTGTTCCAGCCACCTTCCTGGAAGGACTCCTGTCCGCCTAACATGATCACTGTTCCCCCTCGCTGGGCGACGAAGCGATCAATGAGGTTTTGTTGTTCGGCAGTAAAAAATTCAGCTTCGACATCATCGAGGACGATGGCCCGGTAGGAAGAGAAAAGGTCCTCTTCGGATTTGGGAAAGCCGTCACGGAGTTCTTCGGGGGATTTCGTATTGAGTCGAATGAGGACGGGTTGGTCGTAGCGCTGCGTCTCCTCGGGAATATCTTTGTCAAATCCCCGGAAGAGCGGGTTGCTGCTTTCACCCGGTTTGCCACGCCACTCGAATTTAGGTTCGCGCTTCGCGATGCGAATCAGGCCGACGAGATCGATTTCAGAATCAAGCGAAAGCGCGCGTCGTAGAAATTTGTATTCCCAGTTGGGGCGACCGCTTACGTAAAGGATTCGAAAAGGGCCGTTGCCGCGATTGACGGTGACGTGCTGCGTGTTGTTAAGCTCAGTGAGTTCTTTGATGGGCGTTGAGGCGGTCTGGCGAATGCCGACTTTGAGAAATGAAATCCCCGGAGGCACGGAAGAAAATCGGAGCCGAACTGGGAGCGTTTGATCGGATTCGGGGATGATGACTGGTTTTGTCGCGATCTCTTTTCCCTTTTCGCTGATGACGTAAACCTCAACCGGGTCCGGGAATGCGCCCTTGGCATGAATATCGAGATGGAGGGTCACCTGGGCGTCTTCGAACTGTGTGGTGGTTGCGTTGAGATTTTGAATCGCGAGATCATTTGCAGCAGGATTGGGCTCGCCGATGAGAACGGCGTAGACGGGGGCTTTCTTATTTCCACTCTCTTCGCCTGATTCGAGATAGGCGGAAAGCTGGCTCAGATCTGTGGCGTTGCCGTCGGTGAAGAGAACGGTGGCGGCGAGAGCGCGCTGTTGAAACCGGGAGTCGATATTTTTCAGTGCTGAAACCATCGCCGAATTTTTGCCTTCGAAATTCAGCTCACTGAAATTGCCAACTTGTCGCAAGCCTCTATCAAACAGGTAGGGTTGAACGCGGAAGGTGTCGCTGATTCCCGCGAGCCAGTCAGGCAGAGCTTCTGGCGCTGCGGTATCGTCGCTAGTGAGAAATGTTTGCAGCGCTTCGGACGGAGCGGGGGAATCGGTGCTGAGCGGGATCGTCATCCCCGCGGAGTTGTCAGCGAGGAGAACGACGTCGTTGGAGTGCTTCTTCGGCTGACGGTCGAGGACGACGGGTTCGAGGAGCGCGAGCGCGAGGAGAATGAGTCCCGCGGCTTTGAGAAAGAGAGCGAAAAATTTGCTGCCGCCGCGGAGAGGGGAATTGCGATAGGTGAAGATGAGAATCGCGAGAGACAGCACCGCGAAGATAACGGCAAGCCATGCCCATGATTCGTTCGCGAAGGCGATCGAACTCAGGAGGTGATGGGCGGGTGTTGGCATGTGGGGGCGCTGGCGCGCCGTAAAAGGTTAAAGGTAAAAAGTGAAAGGTCGGATGGGCTGCGGGGTGGAACGAGTTTCGTTCCATCTCATTGGGTTTACTTGCCCGCGCCTAGTTCTTCGTAGTAGCGTCGGACGAGATCGCGAAATTCACTCGGGACGGCGTCGCGGTCAATAGGGGCGATGGGGTTTTCGCGATTCATTTTGGAGAGCTCTTCGGTAATGCGTTGGCGAAGCTCGATCAGAGGATCAGTGATTCGATTTTGAATCGTGGCCGCTTCGGGTGCTGCGTTGTCGCGGCGGAAGTCGATCCGCATGGCACGGGCATCGTCCTGGACTTGCGCGAGGTTGTTGCGGAGATCCGCCTGCGGCAGCATCTCTTCAATACGGCTGAGGCGATCTGCCCATTCGCCGTAGTCTTCGCCGGTGATGGGTCCCGGGGCTTTTTCTTCCGCTTTCTGATTGAAGAAGAGTCCTTTGTTCATCGGGCCGGGCCGGTTGCCTTTGCTGTCGCCACCGGCGCTGACACTCCCGCTTCCGTTATTGCCACGGCCAGAGGCTTCTGCAAGTGACTTGGTGCCCTCCTCTGATGAACCTTTTCCGCCATCGCCTTGTGGCCTAGACCCTTCGCCCTGCCCTTGACCTGACCCTGTTGGGTCTCCGGCCTGACCCTGTTCACTCTGTCCTTCGCCCGGGCTGGATCCCTTGCCTTTCTGCCCTTTGCCTTTTCCCTTGCCGGCTTCAGCGATTTCTTTCCCTTCACCTTCTCCTTCGCCTGGCTTTTGACCCTGTCCTTCGCCGGGTTGGTCTCCTTTTGACTCGCCTTTTCCTTTTCCTTTTCCTGAATCAGCCATTTTGCCGTCGCCTTCTTTGGCGTCCTTTGAATCTCCGCCCGCTTCTGCCGCTGGTTCTTTACTTTTCTGCTCACCGGCAAGACGCTTCTTCTCGTCTTCTGTCTGCTGAATCAGATCATCCAACTCCGACCTCGCCATGCGCAGGGCATCAGCTTCGTTCCCCAGCACTTTTTCAGCGGCTGCTTCAACGGCTTCTTTCAATGCTTCGATTCCTCGTTCGGCTGCCGCGGCTGCGGGCTTCGCTTGTTCAGCCCGATTGTAAAAGGTGTATTGTTTTGCTTCCGTGAGCGATTCCTGCGCCCCGCTCGTGATCGCGTCGCGGACGGATTCGTAAAGCGCATCGGAAAGAAGTGGTTCAGACACCTCTGCCTGTTCGCTGAGCTGTTTCATCTCTTCGAGCAAGTCGCCGAGCGCTCGTTCCTGCCGGCTCATTTTTTGCGCGAGGTCACCGCGCTCCTGTTGGGTGTCGTCGGTGCGGGAGTTGGTGTCAGATTTTTCAGCGAGCTCATTGAGTTCTTCTCTGATGCTTTGTTGCTCGGCGTCGAGTTCGCGAGCTGCGTTTCGGACCGCTTCCATCTCTTTCGTAAAACGACGGGAAG
>JAOFXR010000011.1 GCA_028047635.1 Verrucomicrobiales bacterium | reverse complement strand
TGTGGTTTTCTCAGGACTCATCACATTCTTTCTAAAAGATCTCTTCGAGGACCCTCGCCCTCCCAGTCATCTCTGGCTTGCCGGAGAATCGCCCACCTCGTTTGGATTACCGAGCGGACACACGCTCATGGCGATCGTTTTCTGGTTTTCTGTCTCACTGGAACTCAAACACAAATGGTTTACTCGACTCGCTTTTCTGCTTGTCCTTCTCATTCCCTTCAGCCGCCTCTATCTCGGAGTCCACGACCTTGAGGACATTATCGGGGGAGCCATCGCCGGAATCATTACGCTATTTATTTTCCGCTTCGCTCTTAGAGCCGAAAGCCCTAGAGGTCGTGTTAAAACAGCAATCATACTCACGGTCATTGCCGCCACCGTTTTGGCCCTATGGCCGGCCGAGTCGCCACCCGGGAAAAGCATCATCATGCTCGGATTGTTTGTTGGATGGATGGCCGGCTATCTGCTCAATTTCAGCAGCCCGTTCTTTCCCCACCCCAAGCGTTGGATGAAACTTCCTGTCGCGATCGCCGGCCTTTTTGTCCTCGGCCTCGTCATTTGGGTGTTAAGAACCTACCTTCCCGAAATTGACCTTGCCCCTCTCCTCGCTGAAATCATAGCGGGACTCGTTATCGGATTCGTCATTACAGCTCTCTTTCCGTTTCTATGCGGTTGTCTTCGCTCAATGCGCCCTTAGCATTCCTGAAAGGAATTTTGAGCATCCCGAAAAACTCTTCATCTTCCGGTTTGCGAAACTCTTTTAATCCCAGTTGAATCATCTGGAAGTGCTTCCGCATCCGATAGGTTCCGAAGATTCGATCCCAAATTGAAAACAGGGAGGTGAAATTAGAATTAGTTTCTTCCATCAAATCTGAATGGTGGATTTTGTGCATCACCGGTGAAGCGAAGACCTTCCGAAAGCCTCTCTCAATCGCATCGGGAAGCCGAATGTTCGCATGATGAAACTGCACCACAGGAAACATCAACAGTTCGTAAAATGCCAACATCCAGAGATCCGCTCCTAACAAAAATAGAAGTGGAATACGAAGGACTGCTGAAATAGCAATCTCGCCCGTGTGAAAACGGTTTGCCGTCGTCACATCCATCTCTGCATCGGAATGATGCACCCGGTGAAAACGCCAGAGAAAGGGAACCTCATGATTAAACCGATGCCACCAATAGGTGAAGCAATCGAAAATGAGGACGGCAATCAATCCCTCAATCCACGGAGAAAGCTCCACCCACCTCAGGATTCCAAAGTCCGCCTTCACCGACCACTTAACGGCAATCTCCCAGAGAGTGACAAAGATTACGCCAATAACAATCGCGTTGAGTATTCCCAGTCCGAGGTTGATCGCTCCGTGTCGCAGCCGCTTCGTAGGTCGCTTCACAAAATAGCGAAAACAGGGACCCACGGTTTCCCAGACAATGAGAGTAATTAACAGCAGAGCCGGAACCAGATTCGAATAACTGTCAACAAGGGCGGCGGGATCGAGCATTGGAACATCGTCCCATAGATGGAGGAGGAAGGCAACCTTGCGCAATGCTCTTCGTAATTACTAAAACCGCTGAGCTTCATCAGGCCCAGGCGTCGCGTAATCGGGATCTTTGGCGCGGATATGCAATTCACCGCTTCCTAACAAACGAACATCCAGTGGGACGAGAGTGGTTCCTCTGTGGTTGATTGTCTGTGCGGTATCGCTCAGATCACTCGACTGGATACCTTCACGGGAAAGCGTTGGCACATTACCGTTGTAAAACGCGGTGCACCACCATCGCCCTTCACCATCCTGAAACGGAGTTCCATGCCCGAGAAAGCGTCCTGCAAATTTCCGCTCACTGTAGGGACCGGTGATCTCATCAGCTGTCGCATAGTAGAGGTTATAGCTTCCGCGACGCATCTTCCCCGTCGACCAACCCGTTCCAAAGAGGACATACTTGCCCTCGATCTTCATGATGAGGCAGCCTTCGTGCCCCATTTGGGCGGCATCACCTGATGGCTTAATCTTGACTGCTTCACCAGCGAGAGCGGAAAAGTCCGGCTTCAAGGGAGCAATCGATGTCGCGCCGTAAACCAACCACCAGGTTCCGTCGTCATCTTCAAACAAAGAAGGGTCATGCCGTTTTCCAATTTTCGCTCCCATGGGATTACTCCATGGACCGGCCACTTCCCGTCCCGATGAGAGTGACAGATTCGCTCCTTTCACCGGCGACGGACTGGTATGAACCAGCGCCCACCGACTACCCGTCCAATGCAACTCCGGTGCCCACAGTCTCCATTGAGCTTTATCGGTCTCGTCAAACGCCGGGCGATTCACCCCATACCAAACTCCATCCGTCAGCGAAAACGGCGAGCCCAGAGACTCCCACTCAATCAGATTATTGCTTTTCCAAACGCGAGTGGAGTTCCCCACGAGCGACTCATTTCCAAGACCGGAATTGTAGGGATCGGACTTCTCCCGAGGATCATTCTCATTGGGTGTCGTTCCCGTGAGATAAAATTCGCCATTGGGTCCTCTCACGATGTAAGGATCGCGGATCCAGGCGTTGTGAACAAAAAGTGCCTTGTCATGAGATTTCAAACCGCGCTCCAGAACTTTCTGCGGCGTCGGTTTTGCTACCGAAGGAGGTGCTCCCCCCGCCTCGACCCGCGTATTGCGAATCATATCGTTGAAGGGATTGGGAGCTTCGTAGTCCCCCGCACTCGTTTGAATGTCTCTACCAACAGACAAAGGGTCCTGCGGTTGAACCGGAATGAGCCCGGGTGAGGCTTTCTCAACAAGCACCTCCCCATTCAGTTTTAATACCATTGTTTTCCGAGTCAGAAGCCCCTCGACTTTTACCTCACCACGAACTCTGTCAGGCCCGATAAGTCGAGTCACCTCCCCTTTGATTCTGACATCGAACGCCGGTTTCCCTTCGACAAAATGAATCGCGTAGCCGTGTTCTTTTCCGCCCTGAGCAATCACCACCCCATGAGGCTTTGCCCCCTTGGTCTCGACAAGGACTCGCAATGCCTGATTGGCAATCTTCGGGTCATTTGTCACCGCAGCACGTGCGCTAGGTTTTCCTTTCGCTTTCGACTCCCCCCCTTTCGCCATTGCCTCTGGATAAGTCGCTAGGACTCTTAAAAGTTCTTTCACCACCTCCGGTTTTTCCAATACAAGGTTCTTCTTCTCTAAAGGGTCCGTTTCGTAGTCGAATAATTCGATCTCAGCGTCCCCGGAAGGAGCCCCCGCCGCTTTCCACTCAACGAATCGATAACGCTCAGTCCGAATCGCCCGTCCGATCGCCCCTTTTGGATACGCGTGAAAAGCATGGTCACGGACCCGGGCCGCGGAATCACGCAACACGGGAACAAGGCTGACGCCATCGATCGGCTGAGGCCCTTTCGGAGCAGGAAACCCCGCCAACTCAGCGAGGGTGGGATAAACATCAACACTCTCCGCGAGCTGGCCGGTGAACGATCCGGGCTCGGTCACTCCCGGAGCAACGAAAATTAATGGGATCCGATTCGCCTGCTCATAATTCGTATGCTTCGTCCAGATCCCGAGATCACCAAGGTGAAACCCATGATCCCCCCACAACACCACAATCGTATTCTCCGCGAGATCCAGTTCATCGAGTGAATTCATCACCTTTCCGATCTGCGCGTCGACATAACTGGTGCTCGCATAGTAACCGTGAATGAGCTTTCGCTTCACCTCCTCAGAGATAGCAGCGGGGTCTTTTTTATCGGGAACCGGAAAGTAATTTCGAATTTCACCGCCTCGCTTTCCGGCCACTTTAGGAGACCCGTCGGGGAGTTCTTCATTCGCGGGCATAGGAAGATTCACCGGGTCATAGAGATCCCAATAGCGCTTCGGAGCTGAAAATGGCAAGTGCGGCCGGGCAAATCCCGCCGCGATAAGGAAGGGCGTTCCATCTTTCTCCCTGCGCTTCTTTGCCGCGGCGAGTCGCTTCTGAGTTTCCTGAGCAACACGTCCGTCAGCGTACGCATTGTCATCCACATCGGGAGATTCGTAGGCCGCGCCTCGAGGCAGTGCGTTGATATTCCCCAGTTGCTGGTTCGTGAAAAAAGCCTCCTCGCGCGTCAGCTTACCTCCTTGTGTGCTCGCCGGATCAACATACTCAATCACTTTCTCCTTAAAATGCGGAACGCTGAATGACTCAGCATCGCCATTGTTCCCGTGGCCAATATGAAAAATCTTTCCCAAAGACTCCGTCCGATAGCCGCCATGCTTCGCAAAAAACTGAGGCAAAGTCACCGCATCCGGAATCGCCTCCCGCAACTTGCTACCAAGCCCATAAAGCCCCGTCGAAGTTGAATGCGAACCCAGCATCAAGGTGAAACGGGACGGTGCACAAACCGCCTGATTGCAGTAGGCAGCATCAAATCGCATTCCTCTCTCAGCCAACGCATCGAGATGAGGCGTCTTCGCGGTCGCATCGCCATAAGCACCCAAAGCAGGCTTGAGATCATCAACTAACAACAACAGAATATTCGGGCGCTCTTTTTCTCCGGCAGGAGATTGAGAAACGAAAATCAGGAAGATAAGAAGGACGAAAGAGAAAATTCTTTTCATAAAATGACAAGGTCTAGAATGCAGATAATCATGAGGGTTCGCAAGGCCTTCGAGTAGAGTATTCGGATGCACTCTTGTTAAAACCGGTCGCAGAGAAACTTCACTCAGGGAACATATTTTTTCGGTGCCCCGACTACCGGTCGCACTGGAGCAGCCGGAGGAGTGACGCCATGACTTCGCATGATTTTTTCAATCGCTTCGATCGTCGCCTGAGACGGCTTGAAGTTTCCGGGGCGAAATCCCTGAGCGATCAACAAGGGAGTCCATCGCTTCTTATTCTTTGTATTCCACAATGTGATATCAGCTCCTGACTCATCGAGGAACTGAACCACCCCGGGCACGTTCTTGTAGGCGGCGCCATGCACTGAGGTATCACCAAAACGGTTTTTCGCATTTATCTTCGCCCCTCGCTCCAGCAGCCACGGCAACACTTCAAGTCGCTCTAATTCATTGCCAGCCTCCTCTTCAGGGGCACTGCTTCCGACCCCGGATGCAGCGAGAAAAGGAGTGGTACTATCGTCATTGGCGAGCGTGACATCAGCACCCAGCGACTCGAGCAATTTCATGTAATCAAGATCAGCCCGTTGCGCAGCGAGGAGAAAAGGACTCGCCCCCCGCGTCCCGAGCCGATTCCCTCCCCCGGATCCTGATTTCAGTTTGAGATTCACTTCGGCACCGAACTCTTCGATGATCTTTTTGGCGAAGGCGAGACTGGTCAGTTCGCTCTGAATTTTCGGAGGCGGCAAGCCATTGTCGCCATCTCCACGATGCGGCTTCCTCACCCAGGTGAGAACATGCAAAGGAGCAAAACCTGATGCCTGTTCGTTTGGATCGGCGCCGCGCTCAATTAGAAAACAAGCAAGGTCAAAATGACCGTTCTCCACCGCAAGCCTCAGAGGGGTCGTTCCTTTAGGAGGTGATTTCCCTATCACTTTATCAACCGCAATTGCATCACCAACCGGAACACCGGCATCCAGAAGACATTCCACTGTTTTAAGATGACCATTTCTCGCCGCAAAGTGAATCGCAGTAAACCCTGACTTGAGCCGCTTCTCAGGATCCGCAGTGGAACCGATAAGAAGAGTAACGACTTCGTCATGCCCCTCTGCCGCGGCCCACATCAATGCTGTCTGGCCTTTCCTCTCTGTCGTTTCAAGCGAAGCTCCTTCTTTCAACAGTAATTGAACCGGCACAAGTAGACCCGTTCGAGAAGCAATCATCAGAGCGCTTTCGCCACCGCTACCTTTCGCATCCGGGTCCGCTCCGTATCTGAGCAAGGCACTTACGATATCTCCATTGCCATTCCGGCAAGCCAGTATCAACGGGACAATTCCATATCGATTGGCCTCGTTGACATCAGAACCCGATTCGATCAGATCTACCGCCGTCACCGTATCATCGGCATAAACGGCATCCAGAAGCGGAGTGCTCACCGGGGCGTCCGAAAACGCATGCGGGCAAAAGAGGAAAATCAATGCCGCAAGAGCAAAGCGGCTATAGAGTGACGAGGCCATCGCTGTCTCCAAATTGGTCGACCTTCACTCCCGCCCGATCGAGAAGAGTCAGATGCAGATTCGCGAGCGGTGTCGCCTTTTCATACTGAATGTGACGGTTCCCTTTTATTCCTGAAGCACCGCCTCCGGCTAATAGGATGGGCAGGTTCGTATGATCGTGAACATTCGGATTACCGATTCCACTGCCATAGAGAAAGAGCGACTGATCAAGGATCGAATGCCCCCCTTCTTCCGTGCTCTGAAGCTTTTCAAGGAACTCCGCGAACAGCGAAACGTGAAAGGCGTTGATCTTCGACATCCGCTTGATCTTGGCCGGATCATTTCCGTGATGAGAAAGCGGATGATGAGGATCAGAAACGCCAGTCTCCGGATAAGTTCGATTGCTGGTCTCCCTGGCCAACTGAAAAGAAATCACCCTCGTGACATCGCCCTGCAAGGCCAATAACTGCAAATCAAACATCAAGCGTGCATGCTCCGCGTAGGAAGCGGGGACTCCTACCGGCCGATCCAGATCAGACTGAGGGTTTTCAGCGACGCTTTCCTCGGACCGTTGAATGCGGCGCTCGACTTCGCGAATTGACTCGAGAAAAGTATCGACCCGCCCGCGATCAGAAGCACCCAACTCACGCTTCAAACTCGTCATATCTTCTTTGATAAAATCAAGAAGACTCGAACGCTTTCGCAAAGCCGCTTGTCGCTCGGCCTTCGTTCCCCCTTCCCCAAACAGCTTCTCGAAAACGAGACGAGGATGCGCTTCTGACGGCAAGGGAGTAGTTGGCGACGACCACGAGAGGTTGTTTTGATAGACACAAGCGTAACCGTTGTCGCATTGCCCTACTGTCTGCATCATGTCCATCGCGAGTTCGAGCGATGGCAGTGCGGTTTCCTGCCCCATTTGTCGAGCCGCTACCTGATCTACGGTCGTCCCGAGATAGTAATCATTACTCTCCGTCAGCTTTGCTCTCGCCGCGCTGAGGAACGCCGAGTTGGATGTCGCGTGGCTCCCCGGGTAAGCGGGCTGCAGTTCCAGGTTTGAAAATGCTGTGACGTGATTTTTAACCGGCTCTAACGATTTCAGAATCGGCGACAGCTCATCAAGCGTCTCGCCTGATTTCGGAGTCCATCGACTCAGGTCCGCACCCATCGGCATGAAGACAAAGCCAAGTCGTTTCACCGCCTTAGCCGGAGTCGCCGCTATTGCCGTCGAAGCAGGGATCATCGCTTCCAACAAAGGAAGCGACAACGAAGCGCCCATCCCTCGCAAGAGGGTTCGTCGTGGAATCGATTTCTTTGTTAGAAAATTCATCGCTAATTCTCAGAGACTAAACCGCTGATGGACGCTAATCCACGCTGATATTTCATAGTTCTATTTACTCAGAAGAAGATACAGAATCAAAACACTCACCACCATAATCCCGCCAACGAGTGGCGCTGGCTTCCACGGAGTCAGGTCAACGACCTTCGCATCCACCTGAACGTATGGCTCGCTGCGCTTCATGAAGCTTCCCAGCACAAGTTGTAAGATCACAAGGCCAAGGAACACAGCTCCCATGAAGTGGTAGCCTGAAGAAAACGTATTACTGACAAAATCGCCACTGAAGAAGGTTCCCCATAGCATCACCCCAAGACCTAAAATCGCAGCGATCATTGCTGATTTCCCATCAACCCGCTTATTGAACATCCCGACGAGAATGATCGCGAGGAGCGGGATAAAGTAGACCCCGTTGAGTTTCTGAAAATGAGCAAAAATCCCGTCACGTCCCATAAAAATAAGAGGAGCACCAATCGCCGCACACACCGCGACAAGAGCACTGCACCAGCGCCCCGATTTTACGACCTCGCCAGCGGTCGCCGTGGGATGAATTGCCTTTTTGTATACCCCTAGAGAAAACAGAGTCGCGCTCGAATTAAGAACTGAATTGAAGGTCGAGAGAATCGAACCCACTACCACCGCCGCAAAGAATCCCGTAAAGGCAGGCGGCAACACCGTTCGAACTAGCGCACCGTAAACCTTGGAATCGTCTCGCACTCCGGCATCATTGAGAATGAGAGAATTGAATGCTCCATTCTGATTAGCAACGTGCAGAGCAACAATACCGGGAACCACGAGAATGATTGGCGCCAGGATCTTAAAAAAGGCGGCCAGGAGAACTCCCTTTTGACCCTCCGCCAAATTCTTTGCACCAAAAGTTCGCTGAATAATCTGCTGATTGGTGCACCAGTAGAAAAAATTCAGAAGGAGAACGCCCGTAAACAGAGTCGGCCAATAAACATCCTCACCTTCCTTTCCGAGTGAAACAAAAGCATCGGGGTTAGCCTCTTTGATCTCACCAAACACTCCAAAGATAGATCCCCCATCACCCGCTGCATACTGAAGCGAAAAGAAGGTAATCATGACGCCTCCAATAAGAAGGCCAAGCCCGTTAAACGTGTCTGAAACAGCTACCGCGCGAAGGCCTCCGAAAATAGCATACGCGGAACCGACGATGGCAATGAAAGCAACCACCAACCAAATCGTACCCGACTCACTGAGCTGCAATTTCGTCTCCAAATCGAGCATTCCCGAAAGCGCTTTTGCTCCGCTAAATAGAACGAAGGGCAACAGGATCAACATGTATGCGATGATGAAAACCGCTGTAGTTAACGCCCTTACTCCTGCGCCGTATCGCTCTTCCAAAAACTGAGGAATCGTAGAAATACCGCTTTTTAAATAACGAGGCAGAAAGAATAGCGCCAACACCACCAGCGAAATTCCGGCGACCACTTCCCAGGCCATGACCGATAAGCCCTCTTTAAAAGAACCTCCGTTGAGTCCGACCAGCTGTTCAGTAGAAAGGTTGGTGAGAAGGAGTGAGCCAGCAATAACAACGCCAGTGAGACTTCTTCCGGCGAGGAAATAACCGTCCGCGGTGTCAGTCCCCTTGCCCCGTGTAATCCACCAAGTGAGAAAGGCAACGGTCGCAGTGAAAAGAACAAATGTGAGAATGGTAGTCATAGGATGTTAAACGGCAAAATTACTCCGCTGAAAAGGCGTGAACCATTTGGTGGTGATACACCTCGCCGGGACGGAGTACTGCCGCGGGAAAATCAGGCTGATTCGGTGCGTCGGGGAAATTCTCCGTCTCGAGGCACAAGGCAGTGCGGTGCTGGTAGGCAACGCCCCCTTTTCCCGTTGCCGTGCCATCGAGGAAATTCCCTCCGTAAAACTGAACGGCAGGCTGATTGGTTGACAAGGTCATGACACGACCGGTTTCAGGATCACGTAAAGTCGCCGCTTTAACGAGATCACCTGCAGCAGTGCCATTGAGAACCCAGGCGTGATCATATCCCCCGCCAAGCTTAAGAGCATCGAACTCATCTTCCACTCGCGCTCCGATCAAAGTCGCCTTCGTGAAGTCCATCGGAGTGCCCGCAACCGCTGCCTTTGCCCCGGTGGGAATCAAACCCGCATTGGTCGGCAGATATTCATCCGAGTAGAGCGTCAATTCATGATCGTTAATGGAGGTGTTGGGATCTCCACTCAGGTTCCAATACGAATGATGAACGATATTTAAAACGGTCGGAGCACTTGTCGTCGCTTTCGCTTCCCAAATCAGTTCGTTATTACCCGTCAGCTGGTACGTAACCTCCACCGTCAGTTCGCCGGGATATCCTTCCTCACCATCGGAGCTGACATACGTGAGCTTTACGCCCTCACCTTTGGCATCCGTGAAAGAGGCTCCCTTCCAAAGCACCTTATCAAATCCTTTGATCCCACCGTGCAATCCGCAAGGAATGCCACCTGGATCATTATTCGTCGGAACCGAGTATTCCTTTCCATCGATGCTGAATTTTCCATGAGCGATGCGGTTACCGAATCGTCCCACCGTCGCGCCAAAGTAGGAAGTGTTTCCCAACCAGCCTTCGAGCGTGTCATATCCGTGCGTGATATCCGCAAACTCGCCATCTTTATCCGGAGCCGTGATCGAAACGAGAATAGCGCCATACTCGGTCACCTTCGCGACCATACCGGCCTCATTCGTCAGGGTAAAAAGTTTCACCTCTCTCCCATCCGGCATTTTTCCGAAAACGGATTCACTAGAGGATTCAGAGCCACAGGAAGTTAGGAAAGCGCACATCGCGGTCAGGGTAATAAGCGGGAACAAAGTTCTCATACAGTAATAGGGGGTTGTTAGACAGAATCAAATCCGGCTCCGTCTACAGCCGAGGTTACAAAACAATTGAGGTCTCGCGCAAACTTTTCGCGATAGAATTTTTCGAGGTGATTTTTCAGCTCGTCAGCCGATTCCGCAGCCACCAGCGAAACAGTGGAACCTCCGAAACCACCTCCGGTCATGCGAGAGCCGATCAGGCCACGTTCCGGTCCGAATTCGTAAGCTGCTTCGACGAGGCGGTCGAGTTCAACACAGCTCACATCAAAATCACTGCGTAACGATTCGTGGCTTTCACGCATGAGCCGCCCAAGAGGAGCGATGTCGCCCTGTTTGAGCGCATTGGCGAATGCGTCAACCCTCGCCATTTCGGTCACGGCATGGCGGGCACGCCGGAAAAGAAGATCGCCAAGCACCTCCTTTGCAGTTTCAATATCAGCCAAACTCAGCCCTCGAAACGAGTCGGCGGCAAGAATTCCCAAAGCTGATTCACAATTTTCACGCCGTTTCCTGTATTCACCGTCGCCGAGGGCATGCTTCACCCCTGTATCAGCCGTCAGCACCGCGATTCCGTCGGGGATGGGAAGATTTGAGTAAGAAAGATCAGAACAATCGAGCAGTAGCGCATGCCCTGCCTTCCCCGCGCCCACTGCGAGTTGGTCCATAATCCCACAAGGAACGCCTGCAAAATCGTGCTCAGCCTTCTGACAGATCAGGGCCCGGTCCACAACATCCTGCTCCACGCCGGTAAGCGCTTCGATCACGAGAGCGATTGCCGTTTCTAAAGCCGCACTGCTACTCAACCCGGCGCCCGTTGGGAGGGTTGATGAGATCGCTGCCTGAAAGGCCGGCACTTGAACACCGGCGCCACGATAACCCGAGATAACTCCGAACACATAGTTCAGCCAGGAGTGCCCGGGATCTGCTCCCGCTTTACAATCCTCAATCTCAAACTCGACGGGATCGGAGATCCCCAAACCCACCGGAAGTATTCGAAATTTGTCATCCGGCGAAAGCCCCGCATCCACCGTGAGATGCCTGGCAATCGCGATCGGCATGACTGAGCCACCCAAATAATCGACGTGCTCACCGATTAAATTGATACGTCCCGGTGCCCCGACCCGCACCGAAGGAGCGATTTGAAAGCAGGTGGTATAATGATTCGTCTCAGACATTTCAGAGAAGGTTATCGGCTTTCCCCTCTCAAAGGCAACGCAATGACGCTTTAAAAACGGGTGATTTACTGTAGAAATCGGATGATCGAATAAAACATGGCACTCGCTCGAAAAAAGATCGGTTTACTCGTTGAGACCTCCCTGGGATCTGGAAGGGAAATTTTGAAAGGAATTGCCCGCTATGCACGGTATTCCGGCGAATGGCAGCTGTTCCATGCCGCAGGTGGGCTTTCCGAAATGATTCCGGATTGGCTTGAAAACTGGGACGGCGACGGAATCATTGCCCGAATCCAGAGCGATGAAGTTTCAAGAAAACTCAAGGAATTAGAGATTCCGGTGATCGATGTCCTTGGAGTTTGTGAAAACCGGTTTCCCCTCGTCCACGTCGATGACGAAGCGATCGCAAAACTGGCCGCACTTCACTTCAGCGAACGAAACTTTCGTCACTTCGCCTTTTATGGTATCGCCGGGGAAAACTGGTCGATTCGCCGGGCCGAAGGCTTTCGTAACGCCTGCGAAACCGGCGAGAGCTTTTCCATTCTTGAGATGCCCCGTCGATCGGATACCACAGACACGAACTCATTTCAGCGGCTTCAGGAGTGGGTCCGCGACCTTCCCAAGCCAGTTGGTATTATGGTCTGCAGTGACCAGAAGGGCCTCGAATTGCTGGAAGCCTGCCTCAGTGAAGAAATCCCCGTCCCGGAACAAGTCGCCGTGATCGGAGTCGACAATGACGCTGCGCTTTGTGAAATCGCTGATCCCCCGCTCACGAGTATTCGCGGCGGACACTTCATCGTCGGTCATGAAGCCGCCGCGATGATGGATCGGCTCCTGCAAGGCCTGCCTCCCGGGCCAACGCCCTTGCGGGTTCCCCCGATCGAAGTGGTCGAAAGAGAGTCTTCGGGCAGTGTCGCCATTGATGATCCTACCGTAGCAAAAGGACTGAAGTTTATTCGAGAGCACTTGGCGGAATCGATTAACAACGACTCCATTTCCCGGGCAGCCGGCATCTCGAGAACCCTTTTCCAAAAACGTTTTCGTGAAGCGCTCGGAACTTCGATCCGGGAACACATCCTCGCGAGACGCATCGAACGGGCTACAAGTCTCATCGAGCAGACGGACATTCCACTCGCAGAAGTCGCCTATCGATCAGGATTTCGGCATCAGGAGTATTTGGGCCAGATCATTAAGAAAGCGACCGGCAATACACCGGGCGAGTTACGAAAAGCAGCACAAAACGACGGCGGCCCAAAAGGGAGCTAACGCTTACGACAAGTGCTTCAAGAAACTCTCGGAAGCGCCTTCGATCTTGGCATAATCCTCCGTTGCGTTTTTTGAAATCACCGGAGACGAGGCGCGAAAAACGCTTGAAATAGCAACCGCCAAAAATCCCACGAGGAAGGAAACCCAGCTTATTGAAGCCAATCCAGAAGCAAGAATCACCAAGCCAATCGAAAAAAGCGACCAGGTGAGAGCCACTGCCACAAGGTGGCTGTCATAGTACTTTCGGGAGAGACCCACCTCAATTCGCGGCTGCTTTCCGAACCACGTGGTCGGATTAAAAGGGTTACGCAGCGAAGTTAAAATTACTTTCTGAGCAGGACGGCCTGATTTGATACAGAACTCGACCGGTGGAGCCCCACCATACTCTATTACTATTTTCTCGCTGTCTCGATAGCAAGTCGGCTCCACTAATGATTACTCAGCCAGTAATTCAGGATCCGGTGGGATCGGTGGGATCGGTTGGAGATGAGCAGAGTGAGTTCGAGTTTCAGAAGCAGCAGAGATACTCATGATTAATAGTGTTCAGTTACGCCGATAACCATTTAGCACTGACCGTGCCATCTCAGGTCATCCAATCCTTCGATTTTGCTCTTTAAGAAAAATTCGTTTTTCTGTCCAACTTTTTGAATACTGGACCTTACCCTGATGAAGATGCCTGATTCGGAAACAGATTCCAATGTGGAGAGCTACCTAGAGTTGTTGAATAACAACGAGCGGTCACTCTCCGCTTACGTTCATTCACTGGTCCATGATCGCTCTGATGCGGAGGATATTCTGCAGGCGAGCCGGCTAACGATGTGGAAAAAATTCTCCGACTTCGAACCCGGCACTAATTTCATCGCGTGGGCGAGGAAAATTGCGCTCCATCAAATTCTCAACTACCGACGTTCACAAAGTCGGAAGCCTGTTTTCTCAACCGACCCTGCTTTCATCGAAGCGATCGCAGAAGAAATTGACCGCCAGTCCGACCAACTCACGGAGAGGTCGGAGGCACTGAAATCGTGCCTCAAAAAACTACCGGAAGCCCAACGGAAAATGATTCTCTTTCGCTACTATGAGGGTTGCGACATTGCCGAAGTTGCAAGTAAGACCGGCCGCACAGAAGGAGCCGCCTATCGGCTCCTCAGCCGTATTCGAAAAGCATTGAATAAGTGCGTTTCTCAACACACCAGCCCTTCGACCTCATGATAGACAAAGATTTTATCGACCGCTCGTTTGACGGTCAACTAAGCGAAGAGGAAATGAGCCGACTCGAAACTGCCATCATCGGCGATGCAGAGTTACGAAGCGCCTATGTCGAGCAGCGCTGGTTGCATGCCGAGCTAATTGCTTCCTGCGAAGACTTGCCGGAACTCCTCGAGGAAAAACCTGAAGCCGGATTCCCGCGGATGGCGGGATGGCTCAGTGCTGCTGCCGCGGTTGCTTTCTTCGCAAGCACCGTTTACCTCATCAGCCTCGACAAAAGCGAGCCCACCGTAGCGACTCTGATCGAGGCGGAAAACTGCCGCTGGTCTGGATCTGACCTTCCTACAACCGAAGGAGCCAAACTCGGAGCGGGACGCCTCGCACTGACCGAGGGCATGGCCACGATTCGTTTCGACAGCGGCGCCACCGTGACACTAGAAGCGCCAACGACTCTCGATATCGCATCATCGATGCGAGCGCGGCTGATTGAAGGTTCCGTTGTCGCGGATGTCCCCGAATCGGCACATGGGTTTACAATCGACACGGCAGATACTGAAGTCATCGATCTGGGAACACGCTTTGGAGTGACCACGACCGATCTGGGAAGTGCCCACGTATTTGTCTTTGAGGGCGAGGTGGAGGTCAATCAAGGTGAGAACCCTGAGACTCAATTAATCACCGAGGGCGGATCGATGAGAATTGGGGAAGAAGATGCGTCATTGGCGAACGCCCAAGTAGGAGAAATAGCTCGCCACGCCTCACTTAGCGCTCCCGGCGACGACTGGGTCGCGATCACCACCGAATCCGGTCGCGGCAAAGACGCTTACTTTCGTAAGACCCACAGTGAGTCATTCGGATCCGACCCGCTCATCATGGTCAAAGAAACGACACTGGCCGATACGAACCGAAGAAAAGCAGCCCTGAGCTTTGATCTGAAGAGACAAACCCTGAGCAAGGTGACCGATGCCAGGCTCTCTTTAAAAATTGAATCGAGCGGATTGGGTTTTTCGTCACTGGTTCCAGACTCCAAATTCGTGCTCTACGGGGTACACGATGCAGCACTGGATAAGTGGGAGGAAAATGGAGTAAACTGGTCAACGTCTGAACCTTTTGCCGTCTTAGAAAGTCCCCTCGCCTATGAATCCCTCGCCACGTTCACGATACGAAAAGGCTCACCCAACGGAGTCGTTGAAATGCAATCTGACAAACTGACCGACTTTATCGCCAGCCACTCCGACAACCTTCTAACGTTTGTTCTCATTCGCCTCACCGGAGAAAACGACAAGCAGGGTCTCGTTCATGCCTTTGCCTCGAAAGAGCACCCCACCAGTCCCGCCCCCACCCTTTGGATTCAAACTTCACAGAAATGATTCGCCTACGTCTATTTCTACTTTTCGTCGCCTTCAGCGCGTCCCCCGCCTTCAGCAAAGACACCGAAGCCATAAAGTATTTCGAAACCCACGTGCGTCCCCTTCTCGCTGCGGAATGCTACGAATGCCATGGCCCTGACAAAGCGAAAAGCGGACTCCGCCTCGACCATCTTGACCTAATGCTCAAGGGCGGCGAAACGGGGCCAGCGATCGTTCCCGGCAAACCACAGGAGTCACTCCTCATCGAAGCAGTTCGGCGCGATGATCCCGACTTCGCAATGCCTCCGAAAAAAGAACTGACTGAAGCACAAGTAGCCATTCTTGATCAGTGGATCGAACACGGCGCAATCTGGCCTGATGAGCAACTTACTAAATCAAAAGTCGATCAAAACGGCTTCACTGATGAAGATCGAAAATGGTGGGCGGTCCAGCCAGTTCGTGATGTCAAAGTTCCTCAGTCGAAAGACGATCAGAACAAGTGGGTCAAGAATGAGATTGATCACTTCATTTTACGAAAGCTGAACGAGGCAGGTCTTGTGCCCTCTCAAGCGGCAGGGCCGGAAGAATTGGTTCGACGCCTCTACCTGGATCTCCACGGCTTGATCCCCACAGCTGAGCAGACGACCTCTTTTCTCAACGCCTACACGGCTGACTCGGACAAGGCAATAGGCGAACTGATTGACGAACTTCTCGCAAGTCCCCGCTATGGCGAACGCTGGGGGCAGCATTGGCTCGACATCGTTCGCTATGCCGAGAGTGACGGCTACCGCGCGGATGGATTCCGCTCCGGAACATGGCGCTACCGCGACTATGTGATTCGCTCGTTCAACGAAGACAAGCCCTACGACCAGTTCGTAAAGGAACAACTCGCCGCCGACGAATTTGCAGAGAACGATCCTGACAAGTTCATCGCAACGGCCTTTCTACGGCTCGGCGTCTACGAATGGAACCAGCGCAACGCCAAGATGCAGTGGGATCTCATCATGACAGAGATGACGAACGTCACCGGTGAAGCACTTCTCGGAATCGGCATTGGGTGCGCTCAATGTCATGATCACAAATTCGATCCTATCCTGCAAAAAGACTACTTTGCGATGCAGTCATTTTTAAACGGAACGTGGTGGCCCGAGAATCAGGTTCTCGCCAGCGACGAGGAAAAAGCAGCTCACTCAAAACAGCTCAAGGAGTGGGAAGCAGCGACCGCAGAGATAAGGCCTCAGCTCGACGCGATGAAGAAGAGCAGACGGGAAAGCGCCCTCAAAGGTGTCGTGAAACAATTCCCCGAGGATGTGAAAGCAATCTACAACATCCCCGTAGAAAAACGAACCACCTACGAGGAGCAGATCTCACAAATGGTGCAACGCCAGGTCGATCTCAGCGTCGATAAAGTCGATTGGAAAAAAGAATTCTCCAAGGATGAAAAGAAGGCAGCGCAATACGCAAAGCTGACCGCGGAACTCGCGAAATTTGATAAGCTCAAACCCGCCGATCTTCCTCTCGGGTTCGTGAGTGTCGATGTCGGAACCTCCCCCGCCGAGACCCTCCTCAAAAAACGGGATGAGACAGAAGTAATCGAGCCCGCCTTCCTCACTCTACTCGGCCAACCTGCGCCTGAGATCCAGCCCACCAAGGATTCCACCGGCCGCCGACTCGCTCTCGCCAATTGGATCGCAAACGAGAAGAATCCCCTCTCGACCCGCGTCATTACTAATCGCATCTGGCAACACCATTTCGGAAGAGGACTCGTTCCCACTCCGAATGATTTCGGTAGGCTCGGTGAAGAGCCTAGCCATCCCGAGTTACTCGACTGGCTCACGAAGCGCTTCCTTGAGGAAGGTTGGAAAATGAAGCCACTTCATCGTTTGATCATGAACAGCGCCGCTTACCAGCAGACCGCCCGACGTGAACCAACTACGACTGAGAACCTTGCCGACACCGAGAATCGATTCCTTTGGCGCTACCCGCCCCGCCGACTAGACGCCGGCCAGATCCGTGACGCGATGCTCGTCGCCTCAGGAGAAATGGCGCATCGTGAGGGCGGCCCTTCCGTAAGCGGCACCACTCCAGCTCGAAGCGTCTATGTGAAAAAAATCAGGAACACCAAAGATCCGGTGATCGGTAATTTTGACGCTCCTTCCGGTTTCAGCTCGGCGCCGACTCGCCTCGCAACAACAACGGCGAATCAATCGCTTCTACTCGTCAACGGGGAATGGGTCATCGCCCGCTCGAAGGCATTTGCGAAACAACTCCTCGCCGACGGCGGAAAGATCGGTGCAGATCAGATTAAGGAAGCTTACCGCATCGCTTATCATCGTGAAGCGAGAGCAGATGAAATCAGCGACGCGCTCGGCTTTATCAATTCTCAAAAAGGCACCGTTGAGAAAGCTGCGCCCCCCCCTCATAAATATCCCGGCGAAACCGGATTGCGCCCCGTCGCTCAGAAGTTTTCAAAATCAACCGGAGTCGATCTCGGAAGCAGCGCCCTTTGGCTTCAACCAGGAAGCCGGTTCGAGAAACTCGAGGCCACCGCCCTGACATTGCCAGACGATCACTTTACCATTGAAGCCGTTGCGAGCCTCGACGCTATCTACAAAGATGCCTCTGTGAACACTCTTGTAGGTCAATGGAAAGGAAGCCAGCAGAACACCGGATGGTGTTTGGGAGTGACCAGCGAAAAGTCAGGCTACGAGCCCCGCAACCTCATCGTTCAAATCGTAGGTGATGACTTTCAGGGCAATCGCATCTACGAAGTCGTCGCTTCGGATCTTCGCGCCCCCGTTGGCGTGCCCGTCTACCTCGCCGCTTCGATCTCCGCGGTGCCTTCGAACAGTGACCCGACCAAAGGAAGTGTGACCTTCTACCTGAAAGATCTCTCTGACCCTGAGGCGAAACTGCAAACAGCAACCGTAATCCATCAAGTCGTCGGCGGCTTTGACCAATCACCCGCCGCCAAGGTCCTCGTCGGAGGCCGCGATCAAAAAGGCCACCAATGGGACGGTCAACTCGGACGCCTCGCAATACGGTCAGGAGCTTCTCCGAATATCATCACGCCCTTTACCCATTCCACCGGGACGAAGCCTCTTATCGACTGGAAATTTAATACGCTAACCGGTGATCTCCCTGCACCACAAACCGCCTGGATTAAAAACGTCACGACACCAGCGCCAAGCGCCTATCCACCCGAACTGTTCAAAGTCGTATCCGATTTCTGTCACGCCCTCCTCAACTCCAACGAATTCCTCTACCAGCACTAGGCTCGCTCCTGTAGGCGAGGGCCACGACCTCGCAAAGCCCGTCCATCCGCCAAAGACCACCCGCACCGAGCCCAAGGGACTCAGCGAAAACTAGCAGAAGCCCCGACCTTTCACTTTTTACCTTTCACTTTTTACGCCGCGCAGCGGCAACGACCATGTCCTGTAACCGAATTGATCGCCCCACAAGCCGACGCGAATTCTTAAACCGCGCCGGAGCTGGATTTGGCTCCGTCGCGCTTTCCGCCCTGACTGGCGAGAACCTACTCGCCGGCAACTCAGCGCCAAACCCCGTCGCAGCGAAAATCCCTCATCGCCTTGGGCAAGCCAAACACGTCATTTGGTTGTTTATGGAGGGAGGCCCAAGCCACCTCGATCTTTTTGATCCAAAGCCACTTCTCAATAAACTGGCAGGCCAGCCGCTTCCCGACAGTTTTGAAAAACCCGTCACCGCGATGGGAGAAGCCGGCTCCAACCTCCTCGAAAGTAAACGCGAGTGGGCGCAGCACGGCGAGAGCGGCCTCTGGATTTCCGACTGGCTCCCTAATCACTCCAAAATTGCGGATGACCTCTGCGTGATTCGGTCCTGCCAATCAGACGGCATCAACCACGCGGGCGGAGTCTGCCAGATGAACACGGGCTCCGTTTTTGGAGGACGACCTTCGTTGGGCTCGTGGGTCTCTTACGGCATCGGAACTGAGAACGAAAATCTCCCGGGCTTTGTCGTGATCAAAGACTCGAACGCAATGGTCGTGAATGGTGCCCGCACATGGGGTTCCGGATTCATTCCCGCCGTCCATCAGGGAAACCTTTTCGACACCGGAGACGAGCCTATCAAAAATCTCAACAACCCATCAGGGGTCACCGATCAACGGCAGCGCAAGAAACTCGATTTTCTCGGAAAGCTCAATCAAAAGCACTACGATTCACGGGAATCCAACAGTGACCTCGACGCCCGCATTCGAAGCTACGAGCTCGCCTTTAACATGCAGGCCAAAGCCCCTGAGGCAATTGATCTTGAAAGCGAGCCCGAACACATCAAGCAACTCTACGGTATCGACCAAAAGGAGACGCAAACCTACGGCAAGCAATGCCTCATGGCCCGGAGACTCGTTGAACGCGGCGTCCGATTCATCCAGCTCTATCACGGAGCCGGAAGCAAGTGGGACAGTCATTCCAAAATGGAGGAAAACCACAGCCGTCTCTGTAACAACGTGGATGTCCCCATAACCGGGCTCATCCAGGATCTCAAACAACGTGGCCTCCTCGACGAAACCCTCATCATCTGGGGCGGTGAATTTGGCCGCACCCCCATGAGCGAAAAAGGCGATGGCCGTGATCACAACCCCACCGGGTTCACGATGTGGATGGCTGGCGGCGGCGTCAAAGGTGGACAAACGATTGGAGCGACCGACGAACTCGGGCTCTATGCCGTCGAAGACAAAATGCACGTCCACGACATCCACGCGACGACAATGGGTTTGTTAGGGCTCGACCACACCGAAGTGGTTTACATGCACAAAGGTCGCCCTGAACGAGTCGATCTCAATGAAGGCCACGTGAATCGAAAGCTTTTTAAAGCCTAGTCAGCGGTTATTGATCCGGTGACCTCGCGCGAAGCCAGGTCACTCGCAGAAAACCAGTTGAGCAAATTCTCCGGCGGAGCTGTTATTGCCTGGAATACACCGGAGTAGTTCACCTCACGCTCTTCGAATGATTCATCGCTGATTGTGAAAAACTTAAAGTCAGCGCCACCGTCGTTGTTCACTCGAAATCCGGCTATCGAATTGGCATCGGTGTCGACTCCAAATTTTTCAATGCTAATCACGGAGAAAAAGAATGGCTGATTACCGGTGTCCGATGGGACATGACCGGTATTCCAGCTGTATTCTTTAAACGTCAGTCGGTTTCCACCCTCCGGAACCTGACCACTCGAATCCAAGGGGCGGAGATCAAAAGTGCTGTTTCCGTAACGCTCCATTACGACGAGGAAATCACTGTTTCGAAGCGGCGAAAAAGAGACATCGAAATCGTGATTAGAAGGAGTAAGTGCTGACTTGCTGCCCGAGGAATAGTCGATATAATCTATGAGATCTTTTGAGCTCAGCGTCTTTTCTAAGGCTTTTGCCAAGTCTCTGTTATTCCCTTGGGAATTGTAGTTGGATAGATCTTTTTTCACCTCCCCTCCCTCGATGATTTTCACATCACCACTGTCAACTTCATCAGGAAAATTAATATTCGAAACACTCACCTCCAGTACATTTACGTTATCAACGACAATCGTCGTTTTCCCTGTGTTAATGGTAATGCTCTCGAGAGTAATCTTGTTTGAACTTGAATCGACTACCTCTGCATCTCGAAGCCCGTCAAAACCGGGCTCATCGAGCTTGTCGAAAGAATAGCTTTCACTCTGAACAATCCTCTCGCGGTCAGAATTCAGTATGACCTCAGTGATCTGCACGTCATTCTTCCCGATTTCAATATCAAGTGATCCTGTATCCTCATCACATGAGTGCCCCTAACCCAGGCAGTTCTCCTCCATGCAACCGAGCCATTACCGACTAGGAAGGATAAACGAAAAACTATTACCTCAATTGAGATAATTTGATCGTGAGGAAGGGCAAAAACGCAAGTTTTTTACTTATCCTCTCGTCTCCTGCGCCCAGGCGATCGCCTTGTCGAAGCTACAGTTTTCGAGAAAGTGATTGAGCCGATTGTGCATCGCCCCCTCGTGCTCTTGATGAAATACCATGATGGCTTCAGAGACTGATTGCAGTTCCTTCAGCTGCCTGTCAGGATCAGATTCACGCATTTCGGCATCACCAATCACCGTCAAGCGCCGCTCCAGCATCTCGATTAATTCAGTCAATTGCCCTTCGTTCAGTCCGCCTTGATTCATGTCTATGACTCAACAGGGTTAAGCCAATGAGTCAACCCTGTTCGGTCGCGCCGATGCATAGGCGAGTCCGATTACTTCTTCGCGATATAGGGAAATTTTTTAACAATCTTGTCGAAGAGTTCGTCCGATTTTGACTCAATCACAAAACCGTAAGCGCCGTTTTGCCATGCTTGAATGTGCCCGGCACTTCCGCTGGCACGCGCACTTCACATCCCGTTGAATTTTCCGCTGGCTTTGCTGCTGTAACCTTCCTCCAATTGAGGAACCACTGTCTCTTTAAAACAGGCATCGATAGCTTCCTGATTTGCACATTGAACCATAATTATTGAAGCCACCTCCCCAAAAGGGAAACGAGAACCGTGATAAACACCGTCCTCTAATTCAAGCTTCTCGGAACTCACTGCCTCGCCTCCGATTTCCGCCGGAATGATGTCTGCGTATTTTTCCTCACCAGTGGGAGCCGGAAATGCAGTGTTGTAACTGTTTCCACAGGAAGACAGCAAAACGGAGGCTGCGCAGAGAATGAGAATATTAGTTTTCATAAAACAGAGACGAATCATTTCCATTATTTAAGCAGAGCATTTTCAAAGCCACATCCCGCAGTTGCGCCCGCTCTTCCCATTCGCTATGCTCAGACAGCCATGGAAACCCACCGTCCACCCACCGAATTTGAGCGAAAGGTCTTCGATGCCCTTCATCTCATTCCGAGGGGAAAGGTGACGACTTACGGACTGCTCGGGCTATATATTGGCTGCCGATCTCCGCGGGCGATCGGCCAGGCACTTCGCCGAAATCCCTTTGCTCCCGAGACGCCCTGTCACCGCGTCGTGAGCAGCGATCTCGCGATCGGAGGATTTGCCGGAACCAAGGCCGGTGAGCCCATCGAAAGAAAACGTCGTCTCCTCGAAGCGGAAGGTGTCACCTTTTCTTCCGAAGGAAAAATACCTGAAGAATGCTGCTACCGATTCGATGAGTGATCGTGGAGAAGAGATCGACCTCGGGGCGGTGATGAGGCAGGAGTTGGCGGAGAACCTCGCTGACCTCGAACTCTATCGAATGCCCTTCGGCCGCTATCAGAATCGATTCATTCACACCCTTCCCTATGAATACCTGCACTGGTTTCTGGAGAAAGGAGGGGGCTTTCCCACCGGTCGACTTGGTGAACTGATGGAGTTCGTTTATCACACCAAAGCAAGTGGATCGGAAATCGTTTTTTCCAAACTCCGTCGTCACTGATCACTTCACGGTCGGGTCCCGCACTTCGAAGATATCCTCCACGGATTTGAGAAGTCTCTCGATCCGAATCGGCTTGCTGATTGAACCTTTTATCCGGGCATCACGAGCCAGCTCAGCGGGCAGTTGCGGATCTGATTTTTCCCGAATAAAAACGACACCGGGAGCCAGCGTTCTTGTCGCACTTCCGTTCGCATACGCCTTTGAAATCAGCTCATACAGCATCGCACCACTCAACTCACCGACCTGCATCGCAAAAAAGAACCGGCGGAAAGGCTTCTGCAAAGCCAACTCAAAAGCACGAATCGGGTCAGAAGTGGTTTCCACTTCCGCCTCCGTAAAATTCTCAAGCGTCTCACGAATCAACCGCGAAGTCGAAGTGACGCCATGCGCGACAAGGACCTTATTGCTCTGATTTGCCACTTCCCCATTCGATTCAAGAGTAGGCTCAGGCCCCAATGAAATGGCGGTCGCAAAAAAATGTTCGGGTCTTTCAAGCTCTTCGAAAACAGCGACCACACTCTCATCGTCCCCGGATATAATCTCTTCAGGCATATCCTCCTCAGAGCCTTCTTCGTCGAGAATCTCAGGTTCAGGAGCAATCCAATCACGATCTTCACTGATCGAGGTGGAAGGCTCTGCGATTTTCTTCGGAGGAACGAGTGACACTCGAATTCGAGTCGTATCTTCCTGTGGCAATTCCACCGGCTCATCGCCCGCTAATGCCTCAACGACCGGTTCGTCGTGAACACGATCGTCGTGAACAGGTTCCTCCAACTCTGCTTCAGAGATGACCGGATCCTCTGCAACCGGAACCGATAAAGCAATGGGCACGTCCTCATTCTCTAGCTGCACGTCTTCCGCAGCCAAAGTCCTCAAGGTCTTCCATTTCTTTTCCGTTCTTTTCTCCATCAATCGATCTCAGTCTCTCAGCGTCAGAACATAGCCCAAAAACCATAAATTTGGAATCAAAACGGCAGCGAAAAACTAAAGTCTCACACTAAACGCCCCAAAAACTCCCAGCATGCCGTTTGAACATCGCGGAATCCTCTCCCCTGCGGGATCAGATAATGGGACGCGAATTGCAGTGGGACGGAGCGAAAGTCACTCGGCACGGGAATTAAAGTCAGCCCCTGTTTGCGAGCTTCCTTCAGCGCTCTTGGGAGATGTGAAGCGGAACTGCAAATCCCAACGCGTTTCCAGTCGGAATGCTCTTTGAGAAGTTGTGCCACTTCCGCCAATTCTTCAGCCGTGTTGCGGGGACGATCCAGTTCAAAAATAGCCTCCACTGGTATTCCAATCGACTGCCAAATTTCAGAGGTCTCGCGCGAAAGAAGTCGGTCCTCTCCGACCTCGGTAATACTCCGTCCCGTGGTTATGAGCGCTTTCACCCGCCCCTCGTGAAACAATGCCGCAGGACGTAGCAACCGATCCCCACGCGCACCCATTGAGGGCCGACCTCCCGGCGATTTGCTCGTCCCGCCGCCGAGGACAATGAGGGCATCAAGCGGCTCGGTCACTTCCTCCCGATCATAAAGCGGCTTTTCAAGAATACGCAAAAGTACGTTGCCTGCATAAGGGCTTCCCACGAGGGCAAACGCAACCCACAGAAAACCAAATACGAATCGCAGTTTCTTCGCTATGTTCGGCCAAAATATTGCCGCAAAGAGAACCATCCAAATCAACCCTGACGGCATCAAAAAATGGGCAATTACCTTTTTCGACATGAGCGTATTTTTGCTCAATAACACGAGAACAAGCACCAGAGCCGCCACTGCGAAAAAAGGAATAAGTCGACGAATTCGGGTTTTCATAAATCGAATGCAGAACAAGGTGACGCTAATACAGTCCAATCCTCCTTCGATACGCTGAATAGAAAGAAAATCTTCAGCCCAATTGCATTTTTCTATTTAAACGAAAACACCGCGTAGGCAGTGGCTTCCATTTCCTCGACCCGCATTCGCCGGGCCCGAGTCTCATTCCCCCAGGGCTCGGTATAAATCACTTCGCCGCGTTCCTCGTTGAATCCGGTCACAATCGAGGCATGCGAAGGCGTTCCCTTTTCGCCTTTGTCAGGGTATGATTCAAGTTCTCCCGAAGTGGGCGCTGGCAGGGAGAAATGATGATCGCTGTTCCAGGCGAGCTGATTGGCAGCGTGTGCTTTCTCCCGCTCCTCAGAGACGCGACGCCACACAATCAAAGGACGACCTTCTTTAAGCGAGCGAGCGACCCGGTCCATTTTGAAATCCGGTGCCACGCTTGCGCGAAGCCCTACTTCGTCGGCCGTCGACCGGTAAAGACCGATTAAATCGCTCCCTTTGGCACTGCCTGTATTTTTAAATTCAGCCCCGGCCGCAAGCGCTTCGGGTGAGATGCGCAATCCATAATAGTGCCCCGCCATCGCGAGCGTATGAATTCCGCAAAAGGGCGTATTCCCCTGCGTAAACATCGGCACGCCCGTGATCTGCAAATCGCCAATCTCTGTCTGGGTCACTCTCGATTCAAAGAGGTCGTCCTTGTCCCGATCGTTCATCCGCAAGATGGCCTGATCAACCAGAGAACGCGGCACCGCCGATTTCCTCATGATATGAAGCGAAACCGAAAAATCCTCTCTCGTGATAAAACGTAGAACGAAATCCTCCCACTCATAATCGGTAAACCCAACACGCAAGTGAGAACTCTTTCCCAGAGATCCTTCAAAACCCCGCCCGCAACCGTCCTCAAGACGCCCTGAGATCGTCTTCGCGAGGTGCTTGTAATGCTTGTTAAATTCCTGACGCCGCTGACGACCTTCTGCCCTCGCTTCACGATCCGCCTCGCCGCCGTATTGGTAACCAAAGTATCGCCCCGCATCCAGAAAATGAATCACAAGCTCACGAAGCTCACTCCCCTCTCCGTAGGCATAAACGGCCATAGGTATTTCGCCGAATACATTAGGACTCGCCGCCATTCGGAAAATTCTCGTATCACCGAGCGATGGATCCTGTTCCCACGGACCGGAAAACGTGTCCGCCTCCCAGTCGACCCAGTTTTCCTTTTCGAAAAATTCCTCAGTCATCTCCGCATTAAAACGCGGCATCGCCGGAATAATAGGAATCACATTTCCATTCCCGAAGAACGTATTGGGAATCGCCGAGACCAGCAGTGGTGATCCCATGAGAAGAAAGATTAAGATACTTCGAATCATCATGATCTGAGAAATATATCAGAATTCCTTTTTTGCGAACAGACTTTTGACAGCTAGTCTCTATCCACTACATGGGCGAAAATGCATTGATCAAAATTCAGGGTGCCCGTCAGCACAATCTGAAGAACCTCACTCTTGAAATCCCGCGAAATCAGTTCGTGGTCATTACGGGAGTTTCCGGCTCGGGCAAATCGTCACTCGCCTTTGATACTCTCTACGCGGAGGGACAGCGTCGCTACGTCGAATCGCTCTCGGCTTATGCGCGGCAGTTTCTCGATCAGCTCGAAAAACCGGACGTCGATTTCATCGAAGGACTCACCCCGGCGATTGCGATCGAACAACGATCATCGAAACCCAACCCGCGCTCAACGATTGCGACAGCAACGGAAATTTACGATTACCTGCGAATACTCTACGCGGCACTCGGCCAACCTCACGATCCCGAGACCGGCGTGCCTCTCGTCCGCCACACCGTTAAAGACATCGTCGAAGTGCTCACTGCCTACCCCGAGCGCACCCGCATCATTCTCGTTGCCCCGGTGAAACTGGAGAAAAAGGAAAAGCTCCATGATGTTTTAGAGCGCTACAAAGTGCAGGGCTTTCTCCGAACCCGACTCGATGGCGAACTCTTCGAGATTGAAGAAGTGCCTCCCAAGAAGAAAGCGAAGGCCATTGAAATCATGATTGATCGCCTCGTGATTCGCGAGGACATCCGCAGCCGCCTTGCCGACTCACTCGAGATGGCGCAGAAGATCTCGGAGAATCATGTTTCGGCACTCGTTCAGATTCCTGATTCAGAGGACTACGAACAACACGACTTCACTTTTAATTTCACCAATCCCGAAACCGGCTTCTCTCTTCCCCGGCTCACCCCGAAGCACTTTTCCTTCAACAGTCATTTCGGAGCCTGCCCCACTTGTCATGGCCTGGGCTCTCAGCTCGTGCCTGACGGTGAGTTGATGGTTCCCGATCCGGAAAAATCGATTCGCGATGGAGCGATCAAGACCTGGTGGACTGGCTCAAAAAAGCGGAAAGGATTTCATCAGCGCGCGATCGAAGATTTAGCAAAAGTCTACCAGGCCGATCTCGACGAACCGATCTCCACGCTGCCACAGGAATTCAAACGGGCCCTTCTTTACGGGGATGACACATTCGAAGGTCTATCGACTCAGGCTTCGCGGCTCCTTCAAACCAGCAAGAGCGAGATGACGAAGCGGAACGTCCGGCGATTCATGTCATCGCGCCCGTGTCAGAATTGCGAGGGCAAAAGGCTGAAGGACGAGATTCTATCCGTGACGATGAACCACGCCACCGAGCCGCTTTCGATCGAGGGCTTCACCGGCCTGAGCATCTCAAGAGCGATCGAGTGGATCGAAGGAGTCGAGCTTACCAAGGTCCAGGCAACCTATGCGCGTGAGGTGCTCATCGAAGTCACGAAGCGCCTGAAATTTCTGAATACCGTCGGCCTCGGCTACCTGAGCCTCAATCGTCAGAGCGGAACGCTTTCCGGCGGGGAGAGCCAGCGCATTCGACTCGCGACCCAGCTGGGGGCAGGATTAGCTGGCGTTCTTTATGTGCTCGATGAACCGAGTATCGGCCTGCACCAGGCAGATAATGAAAAGCTCATTGCAACGCTGAAGGATCTTCGTGATCTGGGAAACTCCGTCATCGTCGTCGAACACGATGAAGACACGATCCGCTCCGCTGACCACCTCCTCGACATCGGACCTGAAGCGGGCGAGCGCGGAGGCGAACTTCTTTCTCAGGGAACGCCGGAGGAAGTCATCGCTGATCCCAACTCGGTCACCGGTGCTTTTTTATCCGGACGGAAAGAGATTGAAATCCCGACACCTACCGCCTTCGAATCAGAGACGCACGAAATCACGATTCGCGGGGCAAGAGAGAATAATCTCAAGGATATTGACGTGAGCTTTCCTCTCGGAAATTTCATCTGCGTGAGTGGTGTGTCAGGCAGCGGGAAATCCACCCTCGTCGATACGATTTTGAGGCGCGCTATTTTTCGACACCTTCACAACAGCAAAGACAAACCGGGTGACCACGACGCGATCGAAGGATTCGAGCACATCGACAAAGCGATCGTCATCGACCAGACACCGATCGGTCGCAGCCCGCGTTCCAATCCCGCTACCTACATCGGCGTCTTCGGCCCAATCCGCGATCTCTTCTCTCAGCTGCCCGCATCACGAACTCGCGGCTACGCGGCAGGCCGCTTTAGCTTCAATGTCACTGGTGGCCGATGTGAAAGCTGCCAGGGCGACGGCATGATCAAAATCGACATGCACTTTCTCAGCGACGTTTACGTGAAGTGCGAATCCTGCAATGGTCGTCGTTACAACCGCGAGACGCTCGACATCACGTTTCGGGGAAAAAGCATCGCTGACGTCCTCGAGATGACGGTGGAAGAAGCGCTCCTTTTCTTTCAAAAAATTCCGAAGATCAGTCAGCAACTGAAAGCACTCCGCGATGTCGGACTTGGCTACGTTCGCCTGGGACAATCCGCGACCACCCTTTCCGGTGGAGAAGCGCAGCGCATCAAGCTGGCGGCAGAACTCGGAAAAACGGCGACAGGAAAAACGCTCTACCTCCTCGACGAACCCACCACCGGTCTCCATTTCGCTGACATCGCGACCTTACTCGAAGTTTTCTACCGACTCAGGGATCAAGGCAACACGCTTATCGTTATCGAGCACAATCTTGACGTGATCAAATGTGCCGACTGGATCATCGACATGGGCCCCGGCGGAGGCGAGCACGGCGGTAAAGCCGTCGCCCTCGGCAGTCCCGTTGCCATTGCAGGCAACAAGGCTTCACTTACCGGCTCGTATTTAAAACGGTATTTCCCGTAATTTCTCCGCGTTCGAATCGTCTTAGGATCAATGGAATTTATCTCCACCCTGCTCATTATCGCGCTGTCGCTCACTCCCCTTCTCGCGGAAGTCCCTACTCTTCAGGAAGAAATCGATGCGAAGAAAACCGCGGGGCGGAAAAATGCGGACCCCGCAAAGCTCGCCGATTATGCAGCCGGAATTGAAGCGATCAGGAAAGCCAAGGTCGTTGCAGGCTCAAATAAAAAGGGAGACGAAGCTCCTAATTTCACACTCACCGAATCGAAAGGCGGAACCCTGACATTGTCAGAGGAACTCAAAAAAGGTCCTGTCGTTCTCACCTGGTATCGTGGTGGTTGGTGCCCTTATTGCAACATTCAGCTCGCCGCCTATCAGCGAATCCTTCCCCAGATCGAGGAATTGGGAGCGCAGCTCATTGCTGTCTCTCCGGAACTTCCTGACAAATCACTTTCTACGAAAGAGAAAACGAACTCAAGTTTCCCATGCTTACCGATCTGAACCTAAAAGTGGCAGAACAATATGGATTGGTTTTCAAACTGACCGATGAGGTCGCCGGTCACTACAGCAAGTTTTTCAGCATGGCCGACTACAACGGAGTGGACAGCGCAAGCAACGAACTCCCTATCGCGGCGACGTACGTGATCGACCAGACAGGTAAAATTATTTACTCATTTCTTGACGAAGAATACACCAAACGGGCCGAGCCACGCGACATCATCAAAGCACTCGACGGGTTGGAATAGACCACAGTGGCAATCTCGCTTCGAGAGATTTTCAGAAACGCTGTCTTAAATTCAATCAGCGGGAGCCTCCGCTTCATCTCTCGGAGAGAGACGGCTACTATCACTCCCTGCGGATTAGATTAAGATTAGGAGTAAGAAAAAGATGAAGGGGTTTTCGCTGCGCGAAAAATACACCCACCAGGAATCGAACCTGGACTTTCGGTTCCGGAAACCGATGTAATATCCGTTTTACTATGGGTGCGTTTGGATTGGGAGGAACTGGAACAAGCGCTCCCCAATCCAAGGGGCGCTAAGATGGGGTGACTCACCGGAATTGGCAAGCGCTAACCGCAGATTAGGAGACTCAAACTGCTACTTTACACTCCAAGGCCATGGCGATAACGTCCGCGCGAGCGCCCGCACCGGGATTCAGCGTCAATGGAAGAGCAATTCACAGGCAAAAGAGTCGTCATCAAAATTGGAACCGGCGTCCTCACGAGAGGCGACGGAGCTGAGATTCATCATGCGATGATTGCCCGTCTCTCCCAGGCGATGGCCGATTTAAACCACGCCGGACACGAAGTCGTCATGGTGACTTCAGGAGCCGTTGGAGCGGGAATGTCCACCTTTGGGCTCGCCGCACGTCCCGAGGCAACCGACATGCTTCAGGCATGCGCCGCCGCCGGCCAGGCCCGACTCATGCATCTCTACGAAGGGCATTTTGGCAATCACGGGCTCAAAATCGCTCAACTCCTCGTCACACATGAGGACCTCAACGATGAGACCCGGAGCGCCAACGTTCTCGCGACACTCAACGCGATAATTCCCCACCGACAGGTCATTCCGATTGTGAATGAAAACGACTCCGTCTCCGTTTTCGAGCTGAAAGTCGGAGACAACGACACCCTTTCCTCCATCGTCGCAAGACTCATCAAAGCGGATCTGCTAGTTCTCCTAACGAGCGTAGACGGACTCCTCGATGCGGATAATCAGCTAATTCCCGAGGTATCCGACGTCGAATCGGTTCTCGATCTTGCCCGCGACGAAAAAGGAGCGCTCTCGGTCGGTGGAATGGGGAGTAAATTGAGAGCTGTTCAGCAAGCCGTCGAAAGCGGCATCGAAACCGTCATCGCCAGCGGCATTCGCCCCGAGCAACTGACTGAGCTCGTCAATGGAGAAGGCCTTTGCACCCGCTTCGCTCCTCAATAGCTGGCCGAGAAACACGGTTGATCCTCGAAACCAGATCGGTTACCCTGTTTCATGGACTGGTTAGAATGCTCTGCAGTGGAAAGAAACCCGAACAAGATGAGCGGTGCGTTGATCTTTAAAGGAACCCGACTTCCTGTAGCCACCTTTTTCGAGAACATGAATGACGGCGCCAGTATCGATGACTTTCTCGAATGGTTTCCCGGAGTCACTCGGGAACAGCTGAAAGCAGTTCTTCTCTTCACTGCATCGACATTAGAGCCGCAAGCGGCATGAAGTTGCTGTCTGATCAAGGCACTCCTGTTCCACTGCGCCGTCATTTGCATCATCATACCGTTGACACCGCATCCGAGCCCAATTGGTCGGCTCTCGAGAATGGCGAATTAATTGCTGCCGCTGAATCAAACGGCTACGATTTTTTGATTACCACCGATCGAAACCTTTGCTACCAACAGAATTTAGATGAGCGAAAAATCGGAATCATTGTTTTACTGAATTCATCGTGGCCACAACTCCAAAGAAGAGTTAAGGAAATCGCAGATTTAGTGAACGAAGCAAATCCAGGCGAATACCTTGAGATTTAATCAAATTGGGCAAAGAGTCCCCACTTAACGGGCAGTTTCACCAGAATCTCCCGTTCAATATTTTCTTTATCTTACGACTATGACTTCTGAAGAAATTCGCGACCAGGTATGGCAAATGGGCAAGCAGGCTCGCGCAGCGGCTCATGCTCTCACCAAGCTCTCAACCGAAGAGAAGAATCAAATCCTTCTCGCGATGGCCGACTCAGTCATGGCCAGGGAAGCGGAGATCATTCTCGCCAACGAAAAAGATCTCGCCGCCGCAGACGAACTCGGGCTCACCGAGGCGATGAAAGACAGGCTTCGCCTCGATCGAGATCGCATCAAAGTGATGGCCGACGGCATTCGCGAAGTCGCCGAGCTGCATAATCCCACCGGAGAGATCCTCAAAGAGTGGACGAGACCTAACGGACTCGAATTCAAGAAAAAGCGCACTCCCATCGGCGTCATTGGAATCATTTACGAAAGCCGCCCTAACGTCACCGCCGACGCTGCGGTGCTTTGTTTTAAAACCGGAAACGCCACGATCCTTCGAGGCGGAAAAGAAGCAATTCATTCGAACCGCGCCATCGCCGAAGCACTTCAGGTTGGCGGCGCAACCGCTGGACTTCCCGACCACAGCGTCCAGCTCATTCCGTTTACCGACCGCGAAAGCGTTCAATACCTCTGCGAGATGGACACCTACCTCGATCTCATTATTCCACGCGGCGGAGCGAGCCTCATCGAAGCGGTCGTGGGCATGGCCCGCATGCCGGTGATCAAACACTATGACGGCATCTGCCACGTCTTCGTCGACAAAGACGCCGATCTCGACATGGCTGAGGCGATTACAATCAACTCAAAATGCCACAAACCTTCGGTCTGCAATGCGTTGGAGACTTTGCTAATTCACCGCGATATCGCCGCCGAATTTGCTCCCCAAATTGCTCAGTCACTTTCGGCCAAAAATGTCGAGCTTCGTGGCGATGATGAATTCATCAAACTAGCCGGTGTCGAAGGGATTGTTTCGGTTTCAGAGGCGGACTGGACGACGGAGTATCTCGACTACATTCTCGCCGTCAAAGTGGTCGACAACCTCGATGCGGCGATGGCTCACATCAATCATTACGGCTCGCATCACACTGATAGCATCGTCACCGAAAACGAAGCCGCAGCGGAGCAGTTTCAGCTCGAAATTGACAGTGCCTGCGTGTTTTGGAATACCTCGACACGATTCGCTGATGGCGGCGAGTTCGGCTTCGGTGCAGAAATCGGGATCAGCACCGACAAGCTCCACGCTCGCGGACCCATGGCTCTCGAGGAGTTATGCAGCTACAAGTATCTCGTCGTCGGGCGGGGACAGGTCCGATAGATATTGCCTCCGGGCAAAGTCACCTGCCGAATTTCCCGGGGTGCGATTTCTGAGCTAGTTGGCGCAAATTTCGCTTCAGACGTCGTTTGACCGCTGCAGCTCCTGCTGCGTAGTTTCAAAACCTCATGGCATCCCCGAATCCCGACACTCACTCATCCGCTCGCGAATTAATCGACACTGGTCTCGAGTCGCTTGAGACTGAAATCGACGAAATCATTTCCTGTCTCCAGGAAGTCATGGAATCGACCGCGAAACCCGGAATGGCGGCCGCGCTGCCCTGGCTGACGGGTTCGGAAAATGCACCTCCCCTTTCCGATGCAGGCGATACAGCTCAGGTCTACTCGATCGCATTCCAGCTCCTCGATATGATTGAAGAGCAAGTCGCTCTCGATACGCGGCGCAAGCGCGAAAAGCTCCTCGGTTCCACTGCGGAGAAAGGCCTCTGGCCTCACTGCCTCGCCTCACTCAAAAAGGGCGGGTTCAGCGAAAATGAAATCGCGGAAGCAATACAGGCCGTCCGCGTTGAACCCGTTTTCACCGCGCACCCGACTGAAGCGAAAAGGCCCAGCGTTCGCGAACGCCACCGCGACCTTTACCAACAGCTTTCCCGCCTCGAAGATCCGTCATTCACCCGGCAGGAACATGAGCGCGCACGGGAAAGCATGCTCGCCGCCCTCGAAGCCCTTTGGACGACGGGAGAAATTCATGTCGAACGGCCCACGGTCGAACGCGAGCTTCGTAATGCACTTTTCTATCTCAGGGAAGTTTTCCCAAAAGCAGTCGAGCGCGTACACGGGCACCTCGACTGGGCATGGAAAGACGCAGGCTTTGATCCACAGACGCTTGCCGACGCGGGAAGTGGGCCGCAATTACGATTTGGTCTTTGGATTGGCGGTGATCGCGACGGTCACCCCGGTGTCACTGCCGACGTAACCCGGCAGACACTCGCGGAACTGAAACGTCAGGCGCTGAAACTTTACTCCCGGGAATTAGCGGATGCCGCTTTTCATCTCACAGTCTCATCCCCTGCGCACGACATCCCGAGTCCTCTCGACGTTCGTATCGCCGAGCTGGTCACCTTGCTCGGAGATGAAGGGATTTACATCCGCGATCGGAATACTGACGAACCGTGGCGTGCCATAGGGTATCTCCTCCGCGCCCAACTGCGTCAGTTTCCCGAGACGCCAATTGAAGCATTTCGCAGTGATCTTGAACTAATGAGTGATTCACTCGTTGCGATCGGTGCCAACCGCCTCGCAGAGCGCTTTGTAGCTCCCCTTTTGAGAAAATTGGAGGTCTTTGGCTTTCACCTCGCCGAACTCGATATTCGGCAGAACAGCGAATTTCACGACAAAGCGGCTTCACAACTTCTTGAAGCTGCTGAGATCGAGGACGGCGCTAATTTTGCGAACTGGCCGGAGGCCAAGCGGGTCGAATTTCTCACGCATGAGCTAGCCTCCCCGAGGCCCTTTCTTCATATCGACCAGAAAGCAGGACCGGAAGCGGACGCCGTTCGGGACTGCTTCAGTGTCCTCCTTAATTACCGGAAGATAAATTCAGGTGGCCTTGGCTCCATCATTGTCAGCATGACCCGTCAGCTCTCCGATCTGCTCGTCGTTCACCTTTTTGCCCGTGAAGCAGGGCTCGTTGTCGCCACCAATGGCGAACGTGTCTGCCCGCTCCAAGTGGTGCCTTTGTTAGAGACACTAGACGATCTCAACGGCGGCGCCGCCATCCTCGATGCTTACTTGAGCCATCCGGTTACAAAAGCGAGTTTCGTTGCGTCAACGAATGCCGAGTCACCGTCTCAACAAGTCATGCTGGGATACAGCGACAGTAACAAAGACGCGGGGATTCTCGCGAGCCAATGGGCACTTCACGCAGGACAGGCTGCCATTACTGACATTGGTAAAAAACATGGCGTCAGCATTCGCTACTTCCACGGCCGAGGTGGCACAATCAGCCGCGGAGCAGGCCCTACAAACTGGTTCATGCGCGCCCTGCCACACGGTTCACTGAGCGGAGATTTTCGCATGACCGAGCAAGGTGAAACGATTGCCAAAAAATACGCCTACTCAGACAACGCTGTCTATCACTTGGAGAGTCTTCAAGCCTGTGTCGCCCATTCGACGACGCGTCATTTAAAGCCCGACACGACAATAGATCCCGGTATCGAATTGATGCCAAATCTCGCCGAGTGGAGCAAGGATGCCTACCGCGAGCTGCTGGAAACCGAAGGCTTCATTGAATTCTACCGTCAGGCCACGCCGATCGATGCACTGGAGCAGACCCGCATGGGATCGCGACCTTCTCGTCGAACCGGCACTGCTTCACTGGACGACCTCAGAGCGATCCCGTGGGTCTTCAGCTGGACTCAGGCACGCTTTTATTTACCTGGCTGGTATGGCGTTGGCTCAGCATTGGCAAAATTGGAAAATGAAGCACCGGATGACTACGCCCGGCTTGTTGAAACGATCAGTCAGTCCACTCTTGCACGCTTTGTCTTCACCGGCGTCGAGACGAATCTCATGAGCACCAATCTCGAACTGATGAGGCTTTACGCATCGCTCGTCGAGAATGAAGAAGTCCGTGAACAATTCATGACCAAGATCGAAGCCGAGATGAACGCCACCGCAGAGCACCTTTCTCAACTTTTCCCACGATCTATCGAAGAGCGCCGTCCTCGTTACTCGAAAACCTTGATCATCCGGGAGCGACCGCTTCGAATTCTGCACGAGCAACAAGTCGAGCTGCTACGCGAATGGAGAAAAACAGACGACGATCTCACCAAAGACCTGATCTTTTCGATCAGCGCGATCGCGAGTGGCCTGCGGACGACGGGTTAATGAGAACGCCTTAGGTAGTTGTGTCGGCATCCCTGCCGACAGACTTCAGAGAGTTCATCGTTTAAAAGTGAGAATGCCATCTCAATAAATGACATCGGTCGAATCCAGGCCGGGGATTTTTTTGAAATGCTTATCATAAGTCAGTATGACGGCACCCAGGTGGATCGCACAGGCAGCTATGTGGACATCCTGGACAGGAAGTATGACGCCTTTTCGATCTAACTGCCAGACAAGCTTCAAGGTCTCCTCCCACCGATCGTATACCGAATCGACGCAGAGCATCACCTCCCAGGCACGTTCGTATCGTGCTAGTTTTTCCGGGGATTTCAACCCCCTACCGACTTCTGCTTTGACGATCCCACAGGTTGCCACGTCGCGAGTTTCGGCAATGAAAGCAAGAGCAGGAAGAGGATCTTTGCTCTGGCGAAAATAGGTAATATACCAACTACTATCGACTAGGACAGGGCGACTCATTTCGATTCTTTCTTTGATTTAGGATCGCCCCACGAGACATCCTCTTCGGCAACCACACGAAATCGCATTGGGTCTGAAGCCGGATCAAAGCAGTCTTTCAGTTCATCTGGTGTCATGCCGCTGCCTTCTTTTAAGACCTCAATCAGCCGCGCCCTGCGATCCACTTCTCGAAGAGCATAATGAATTGCATCGGTCTTCGTCGCCGATTCGGTGATATCCATGACCCGCTCCAGAAGGTCTTCATCAATGTTGAATGTCATCTTCATAGCATACATTATACATACTCGATCCATACTTTCAACATCGCCCACCCATACCCGCCTCTCCGACTGGAATTTTTCTAAAAATCGCTTATCTGTTCCGCCCGCGAAAATCCGGACCTTTTAAAAGATGTTCACTCTTCTCAAAACCGACACCCACACAGCTGCCCGACGCGGTCGCATGGTGCTCGCTCATGGAGAGGTCGAAACGCCCACTTTTATGCCGGTGGGAACCCGCGGAACCGTGAAATCAGTCCATTCGACTGAACTCACTGACCCGTCGCTCGATTGCCGAATCATCCTCGGGAACACTTACCATCTCAATCTTCGCCCCGGAACAGACGTTCTTGACGAGTTCGGTGGACTTCATAATTTCATGCAGTGGGACCGTCCGATTCTCACCGATTCAGGTGGCTACCAGGTGTTCTCTCTCGCAAAGCTTCGCAAGATCACCGAAGAAGGCGTTCGTTTTCAAAGTCATATTGACGGTAGCAAACACATGCTGACTCCGGAATCAGTCCTCGAGATTCAGCGCTCCATCGGTAGCGATATCTGCATGATCCTCGACGAATGCCCGCCCTACCCCTGCGAACGGGACTATGCGGCGAACTCGCTCGATCTCACCCAGCGCTGGGCGATTCGCGCTCGCGAGTGGATCGAAGCAAACCGTCCTCCCGGCCAACATTATTTCGGCATCGTTCAGGGCAGCTGCTATGCCGAGCTGCGCGAAAAAGCGGCTCGCGACCTCGTCGGGCTCGATTTTGACGGCTACGCCATCGGAGGACTCTCCGTCGGAGAGCCTGTTCCGGAAATGTATAAAGCGGCTGACGTCGCAGCTCCGGTGCTACCCGAAAACAAGCCCCGCTATGCTATGGGACTGGGTCAGCCAGACCAGCTTCTCGAACTGATTTCCCGCGGAATCGACATGTTTGACTGCGTTTTACCGACCCGGGTCGCTCGAAACGGCACCGCTTATACCGTCGATGGGACCATCAACCTGAAGAACGCTCAGTGGAAAAAAAGCCAGATCCCTCTCGCCGCTCCCGGCGAAACACACCCACTTTGCGAGGGCTTTTCCCGCGGATATCTGCGACATCTCATCAAAAACGATGAAATCCTCGGATTGCGTCTTCTCACTTTACACAACGTCTACTTCTATCTGCACTTGATGAAGCAGGTCCGGCATGCTATTGACACCGGCACGTTTAGTGATTTTAAGACCGAGTTCATCACCCGCTATACCGCGAAGGGTAAAGGGTGAGGAAAATTCGGTCCTTTTATCGTCTAATTATATATTTTTTTACCCATGACAAACATCACCCATCTACTCGCCGAAGCCGCTGCACCAGCTGCCGCTGCTGGAAGCCCCTTCGGAATGCTCCCGCTCATGCTCATCATGTTCGGCCTTTTTTACTTCGTGCTCATTCGCCCACAGCGGAAGGCACAGAAAGAAGCCGCTGTCATGCGTGACAACTTGCGCGTGGGCGACAAAGTCGTAACGATTGGCGGAATGCACGGACTCGTTTCCGGAAAGTCTGACAAAACCGTATCCGTTAAGATTGCAGACGGCCTGAGCGTTAAATTCGACCGCAGCGCGATTGCGACTGTCAATGGAGGCAAAGCATCGAAAGATAGTAAAGCTATTGACAACGATTCATCCGACGAGGAGTCAGACGAATCCGATTCCTGATTTCAAAGCACCCTTGTTAGTTACTTTACTCAACCCTGTTAGGTCGACGGCTTCACCCTGTTTAGTCATCGACTCAACCCTGTTAGGTAAATGACCTAACCCTGTTTCGACACCGTCCTGTTTATCCCTTTTTCCCAAAGATTCCCATGCCAGATCAAGAAACCACGGCCGATACCACCGCAGCTGAAGTCAGCGTCGAAGCAACCGCTTCTAATTCTGCTTCCGGCATCACGAAGCCAGACCAGACCGGCAGCGCTCCCATCATCAAGGACGGTGCCAGCACGGCAGCACCTAAAGTTGAAAAGGCAGTCACGGATACGACCGAGAAAGTCGTCGATAAGGCAGCAGATAAAGCAACGGAGGCAGTTGAGACCGTTCCGGCTCCCGGTTCGGAAGTAGCTGAAGCCCCTGCAGCAGAGGACGCAGCAGCGATTGGTGTCTCCCCCAATCTCGTATTTCTCGTGGGATTGGGACTTCTCGCCCTTTTCGTGACTTATTTCGCAGCGGAAATCCAGAAGCGGAAACGCATGATCGGAACCGTCCTCGCGATTGGCGTGACGGCCCTCTGCGTGTGGCTTTACTCCACACTGGGAATGGAAAAAGGCATCGAGCTTCAAGGCGGTGTCTCCATGCAGATCAAAATTGAATCTACTGCAGAAAAGACGATCGATGCCGACTCTCAGCAGCAGGTCATCGAAGTGCTTTCCAAGCGTCTCAATGACCTTGGAACCAGTGAGGTGATCCTCGCGCCTTCCGGTGAGGACGGTATTTTTCTCCAAATGCCCGGTGTTGGTAAGGAGAAACTGAAAGAAATCGAAGCGGTCCTCGAGAAAGTCGCGAGACTTGAATTTTCAATCCTGCACCCACAGAGCAACGCCATGGCGGGGCAGGTCCAGAGCGGTGCTCAGGTCATCCCCGGCTACGAAGCGATCCCTTTCAAAGAGGAATTCACGGAAGAAGGCGAACCGCTTCCGACACGCTACGGATTGGTCAAAATCAAGCGTGACATGAAGGGTAAGTATGTCACGAGCGCCAATTACATCTATGGCGGCTCCGGACACTCCATCTCGGTTTCTCTCGACAGTGAAGGTGCAAAAATTATGGGTGCCCTCTCCAGCGAGCACCTCAAAGAGCCGATGTCTATCATCATGGATGACATCATCCTCTCTGCCCCGACGATTCAGAGCACGCTCACTGACAATTTCCAGATCACCGGTCGCTTCACTCAGGAAGAGGCCCAGAACCTTGCCTCCGCGCTGGAGAATCCCCTCGAGAATCCGATCAACATCGAATACTCAAACTTCATCTCTCCCACGATGGGCGCCGCGACGGTAAAACAAGGTATTCTCGCTGGTGTAGCCGGTCTTTGTCTCACCCTTCTCTTCATCGTCATTTACTACCGCTTTTCCGGTATTCTCGCTCTACTTGGTCTTTGTATCAGCATCGCGATTATCTTCGGAACGATGGCGCTGTTCCAGTTCACTCTGACCCTTCCTGGCATCGCGGGTATCATTCTCACGATTGGTGTCGCGATTGATGCGAACGTGCTCATCTACGAGCGCCTTCGTGAAGAACTCGCTGAAGGGAAATCCCTTCGCTCCGCAATCGACACGGCTTACGAGAAAGCTTTCTCAGCGATTATCGATGCGAACATTACGACCTTGATCACCGCGATCATTCTCTACTCGCTCGCTGCAGGAACCGTCAAAGGCTTCGCGATCACGCTCATCATTGGTATTTTCGCGACTCTCTTCTCCTCACTTCTCGTGACACGCGTTTGCTTCACATGGGCAACAGGCGTTGGAAAAGAAAACGGCTTTCTCAAGAAAGTCAGCTTCATGAATTTGATTCCTGACAAGATCATCGACTTTCTCGGAAAGCGGAAAATCTGTCTCGTTGTTTCAGTGATCGCCATGGTCGCATCGCTCATCATCGTTCCCTCAGTGGACCCACGCGGTGTTGAGCTGAAAGGCGGAGACTCGATCACGATTCAGTCGACGGAAGGACTTTCAAAGCAAGGCATCAAAGATGCCGTCGCTGATCTCGACTTGGGAGGAGAGCCACTCGTTCAGCAGCAGCAACCTGTTGGCTCGGAGGGAGAATTCTTCCTCGTCCGTTCGCCTGACAATACGGCACCACAGATTCTTGCGGAGATTGAGAAAGATCTCAAAGTAGAACTGAAAGACACGACGATTAGCTCAGTCGGTTCAGCGGTCGGTGAGGCCATGCTGACTTCTTCCGGTATCGCACTCCTTATTGGTATTGTTGCCATCTTGATTTATGTCACCCTGCGCTTCGAGTTCGCTTTCGCCCTAGGAGCGATTGCCGCCTTGTTCCACGACCTCATCGTCGTCGCAGGAATCACAACGATTCTTGGACAGGAGTTCACACTCATAACTGTCGGTGCTTTCCTTACCATTGCCGGTTACTCGATCAACGATACCATCGTCGTCTTCGACCGGGTTCGTGAAGGTCTCGCGACGAAGCGTGGAGATGTGAAAGACATCATGAACTACGCACTAAACAAGACGCTCGCGCGGACCTTGCTCACCAGTGTGACAACCTTGATCACCGTCACGGTGCTTTTCCTTTTCGGAGGCCCCGGCCTCAGAAACTTCGCGGAAACACTAATCATTGGTGTCATCGTGGGAACTTACTCTTCGATTTTCATCGCTGCACCGATCGTGCTCTGGTGGGCACGGAAGTCTGGAACCAACCTCCGTCGTGAGGTCCTTGACACCGAGCAGTCCAAGATCGACGCAGCAGGTGCTTCACAGACAGGCGCTTAAATTGTCAGCGGTAGCTGCGGCCTCACGAGGCCGCAGATCATTCGGGTCTCCCGAATCACGCCTGCTCACCCGCGCCATACAAGCCCTGCTCGTGGCAATAGGCACGCACTGCTGGTGTGAGCCATTCCTCGTGCTCTGCAAAACGCTCCCGTATCTTCGTCGAAGAAGCAGCGTGCTCAAATGGCAGGGTCTCGTGACCCCATCCACTCCGGGGATGCACTTCCGCGTCTCCGCGTGTCAGAACAATAAATTTCAGGAGTGATCGCAGCTTTTCCGGTTCCGCCCATCGCTCGAGCTGTTCCCACTGATCCGTCCCCACGATCCAATGCAAATCAGCCTCCGGCATAGCACGGGTGAAATGCTCTGCCGTTTCCCATGAATAACTCGGTTCGGGGCGTTCGATCTCGAATCGGGAAACACTTGCCCACTCCCATCCGGAATCACGAATCGCCAGCTCCAGCATCTCCGCTCGCTGCGCAGGAGAAGCGACCGTGCCACTTTTGAAAGGCGAGACAAAACAGGGAACGAAAATTACCCGGTCAACCTTCGTGTGCTCGATCACAGTCGCCGCCATCCCGAGGTGCCCCATGTGGACGGGATCAAACGAACCGCCGAGAATGGCAACTCGCTGCCTTTGATTCAACTGCTCTGATTCATCCACCATGACGCTAGCCTACTCCATTCAGGAAACGATGACAATTAGAGCAAATCAATCCCGCTCCAGAAAATCAGAAGTCCCCCGACAAAGGGACCGGAAGGTAAGTCTCATCACCGACCCGGATTCTTTCTCTCGCGGTGGAGCAATCAAATCGGCCGCCACAGCTTCAGCGGGAGGCCCTTTTCTGACCGTTACCTTGCTCGGCTGGATGCCGCCTTGAAAACTTATCAGTGTCTCGTTCGACCAAAGCTTTCCCTCACTGCGAAAAATCGACAAGCCGGCGACACGAAGACACAAGCGGGAGACATCGAGTGTCTCACTGGAATCATTTCGAATCTGAATCGGAGCGATCACCGTCGACTCATCACTTGCGCTATCACAAGTCGAAACCGAATAACAAAGTTCTTCCTGATCATTCTCGCCGAACCAGGCATGCGAAAGTTTCTCTGTCGGGAACTCCGCGAGAAGCGGGTCCATCTCGTCCGGCACTTCCACCACGACCGACAAAGGAAGACGAACTAAAATCCGCACCTCGACCCCCGCAGCCACCTGAAAACTGGATGCAGGCTCAAACAAAATCGGCAAATCAGGTAATCCCGGCTGAATTCTCACCGCTTCATTCCCCGTATAAACGGCCCAGCGATTCCACTCGATAGGAGCATCCTCGTCAAAATCATCGATCTCTTTTTTGCTCAAAGTCTTCGAAGCGAGGTAGATTTGATCTTGCGAACGGCACAGTTCGACGAGCAAACGACCGCAGCGGAGCCGCCTGAGAGCTGGACTATCCAACTCGCATGCTCCCCAGGTAATCGAGTCTGCTGACGAAATCATGCTAGAAATATTCACGAGAACTCTTTGAAATAAACGGCGGTATTAGGTATCCCTGTTTAAGTATCCATGTATAAGCCAGTCATTTCTGTCTTTTGAACTTGCCCCTCCCTCCTAACTCATGAAAAAAATCCTGCTAATTCTTGGAGTCCTATTCGTCGCAGGGCTTATCCTGATCCCCGTTACGACCCTATTTATCGGGCCGAAAATGATCCGCGTCTCGCCCCCATCGGGAGAGCCGATCGGAAAATTCGATGTTCTTCGTCCTGAGAAATCTATTTTTGCACTCAAGATCGCCATCCCGCTCAAGATGCTTTCAGAGGCCGCCAACTCACAGGCTCCGGAACGCCTTCAGGGAAGCGAGCAAAAAAGCATCCACAAGCGCATCAAAAACGGAGCCTATGCGTGGGATGTGAAACGAGGCGAAATCCAATTCCAAAACCAGGGCGACGGCCTTACTTTCGGGGCTCCGATCGGAGGAGCGGCCCGCATCAGCGGATCGATCGATGCCAAAATTATCCAGATCCCACTGAACAGCACTGTCGAACTGGGCGGTGTCGTTGGTGGAAAACTCAATCCCGTAATCGCTCCCGACTGGAAAGTGAATCCGAATTTGGTCCCCCACCTCAGCCTCTCGAAAGCGAATCTCAATATCGGTGGGCTCGGAAAAATTGATGTTACTGACCTCCTCGGCTCGAGCCTTTCCGGCTTTGTTCAAAAGGAAGCAGCGAAGCTGACGCCGGCGTTTAAGAAAAAATTCGACCTCAAAGGCGAAGTCGAGAAGCTGTGGCTGGAAGCCTACATCAACGAACTCATCTCGGACGAACCGAGCGTATGGCTCAACGTTGATCCTCGAGTTGTTTTCCTCAGCCCGATCGATTATTCCAATCCCGAAATTCTCGGCGTTTCCGTGGCGATCCAGGCCGAAACCTTTCTGACAAACCGGGAACCTGCCGCTCCAGCGCCTATTCCACTTCCCAATCTGCAACCGCTAGAACCCGGCACCCGCACCGATCTCAGAGTCCCTTTGATCGTGAGCATGAAAGAACTCAACAAGGTTCTCAAAACCGAAGACATCGAGATCAAGACCGGACTTGGAACGAAGATCACCATTTCAGGGATCGAGGCACAGGTTGGTCAAAATGGATTGGTGAACCTGAAGATTAATATCAAAACCGGGAAAACACCGCTCAGCAGGGGCGTTTCCGGAGAAATCTGGATGAAGGCACGCCCTATCATCGACTACGAGAAACAAACGCTCGGTTTTTCAGATGTTGAACTCACCGTCGAAACTCGCGATCAACTCACCTCGACCGCGGCATGGCTCGTAGAGGAACTGCTCGTGAAAGGAATCGAGAGCCAGCTCCGCATCGATCTTAACGACTACAAAGAAAAGCTCGATGAAGAAGTCCAGCAAGCGATTCAGTCAGCCAAGCTTCCTGAAGGAATCAATGTCTCGCTCGACGGCCTCACGATCAAACTGGCAGACATCTACACCATCACTCGTCATTCGCCCGAAGATGCGCCGGATCCCGGAATCGTTCTCGTGATCAGAGCAACTGGCGATGTCAGCACCGAAATCAGCCAGCTTGATCTGGGTAAGAAAGACAAGGACGATGCGACGACAACTCCCGCGAAACCAAAATGAGCGACGATAGCAAAGAGCATAGACTTTCTTCCGTCACGCAGGCACTCCTGCGGCAGGCGTTCCTACCTGCGTTTGATAACCCATCGCTGAATGCAGGCAAGAGTGCCTGCATGACATTGCTCACCTTAGCACTCGCTGTAGCACCTGCTTTAGGTTGCTCTCAGGACTCGGCACGATTTCCCGGCACCGCCCCACTCAAAGATCTCCCCGCGGATTTATCCGGCAGAATTATGGAAGGGGCTCATGCCTTCGTAGAGGCGGAAATAAAAACAAGCACCACTACCCATCCCACCTCTCTCAATGGCAACCCTGATCACAAAAGGCAACTGACGGAAAAACGAAAGCAACTCAGCCAACTTCTCGGAATCGTCGATGAGAGGGTTTCTCCTCGTCTTGAATTTTTCTCCGACTCCGCACCAGGTTTCGATGGAAAGCCCCCGTCTTCGCTCGTGGCGAAAACGGTCGAATTTGAAGTCCATCAAGTCCGATGGGATGTCCTCGAAGGGTTCGGAGCAGAAGGCCTCTACATCATTCCGCTCGGAGATTTTGAAAAGGTCAACGACGCTCCCCTCATGGTGTTGCTGCCGGATGCCGCCGACACGCCCGAAGACATCGTCGGCCTAGCCAGGCAGCTCCCGCCTGCTCAACAGATTGGACTGCGATTCGCACTCACTGGCTTTCGAATTCTCATTCCGGGGGTCATCAATCGTGAGCTCTACGAAGGCCCAAACGGGGACGGCACCCGCATTATTAAGTCCCGGCAAACCCATCGCGAGTGGATCTACCGGCAAGCCTTTCAAATGGGTCGTCACCCGATCGGATACGAAATTCAGATCGCTCTCTCCGCCGCTGAGGCTTTTCATAGTCAGTTTCCCGGATCCAAAGTCACTGTCGCAGGTTACGGAAGCGGAGGGCGCGCCGCGCTCTATGCCGCCGCCGTCAGCGACACATTTGATCACGCCTTCGTCAGCGGAGCTTTTCAATCGAGAGCGAGCGCCTGGTCCGAACCGATCGACCACAATCTCTTCGGGCTCCTTCCCAAGTTCAGCGATGCCGCCGTCGCCGCGATGATCTTCCCCCGCCCCCTTCTCGTCGAGCACACCACTTTCCCCGAATTTCAGTCTAAAAAAGGCAACATCGAAACACCGATTTACGCCGACGTCACGAACGAGCTAGGCAAGGCAGCGCGGCATCTTGGCAAAATCAGCCAGCCATCCAATTTTCTCAGTAACGAAGCCAACAAAGGCGCCCGCGGAGACTACCCCTCTGTCGCTGGTTTCCTGCAGGCGGTTGGGCTCTCCCTCGAAGTCGACCGCGTCGCGCCGCTCGCGCTTCTTTTTGACGAACGCAGCGGCTTTGATTCTTCACACCGTCACGAACGCATTTTCAAACAAACGGAAGACCACATTCAAAAGATTCTCGACGAATCAGAAGCGCTCCGACGCGAAACCGTTCTCTACGATCTCGATCCCGCCCTTCGTCCAGGGAAATGGTCAACGAACAAATCTCACGACACCCTCAGTCCCCTCGCCCTTTTCAACCAACAAGAAAAATGGCGCACCCGATTTCAAAATGAAATCATCGGCGAATTCGACGAAACGCTTTTGCCCCTCAATCCACGTTCCCGCCTCGTCGCCGAAACTGACCAATGGACCGCTTGGGACATCCTCCTCGACGTCTACCCTGAATTCGAAGCCTGGGGGCTCCTCGTCATCCCCAAGGGCATCCCCACCGGCGAAAAAAGACCCGTCGTCGTCTGCCAACACGGACGCAACGGCCTCCCTCGCGACACCCTCGACGCTGACAAGACCGCCTACAATAACTTCACCGCGAAACTAGCCGAACAAGGCTTCATCACCTTCGCCCCCCACAACCTCTACCGCGGCGAAGACCAATACCGATGGCTCGACCGGAAAGCCAATCTCATCGGCGGCAGCTTGTTCTCTTTCATCACCGCGTCCCATCAACAGGTCATCCGCTTCCTGAAGACGATCGATTCCGTCGATGAGAAAAAGATCGCATTTTACGGACTCAGCTACGGTGGTGAATCAGCGATGCGAATTCCGGCACTACTGCCGGACTATTGCCTTTCGATCTGCTCGGGAGACTTCAATCAATGGACCCGAAAAGTCGCCGATCCGGAGTATCCCAATAGCTTCATGAAATCGATCGAGTGGGAAATGCCTTATTGGAACATGGGAAACACTTTCGATTACTCCGAAATGGCTGCCCTTATCTTCCCGCGCCCCTTCTTCGTCGAACGCGGACATCACGACGGCGTAGCCACTGACGAGTGGGTTGCCCACGAATACGCAAAAGTGCGCTGGCTCTATTCGCAATACGGACTCAGCGACCAAACCGAAATCGAATACTTTCAGGGAGGTCACTCTATCAACGGCGAAACGACTTTTGAATTTTTAGAAAAACACCTCAGGGGTGAGTAAATCCCATTCATTCCCCCTCATCAATCCCGATCCCGAGACGGATCAAATCGGAAAACCAGGCACCCCCTTCAGGCCCCAGAAAATTCATCTGCGTTTCGTAGGCACCGCTGTCGTAGATTTCCGGGGGAAGGACGTAGCCGATGTAGTCGCCATTGAATACGGTGGGAGTGAGATGAAGTCCCTTCGTGGCGGCCTCGGCACGGAGTGGGGCGGAGAGGAGAGACGAGAACTCTACCGGAAGTCCAACGAGCCGATGTTGGTCAAGGCGAACGAATTGAATGGGCGCTGAAGTCGGATGGATTCCATTAGCGATCCACTCAGCCACACGAATATTGCTGGAAACCCGAACTTGAAACTCAGGCAACGGAATCAATTTCTGCGAAGCGCCTAAATGCATCGTTGATTTCCATTCGGCAGTCTCCAGTTCGAAAAGCAGTTTTTCAGCCAACCCTGTCCCTATCGCGGTAGCTCGTTCTTCTTTTTCACCCGGCCCAACCGGAGACTGGCTGCCTACGGATGCCGCTCCGAATGCGGCGAAGTTCACATCGCCGCCCTCTATTACTCTAACAAACACACCGGGGTAGTCAGCGTGATACGCCATTTGCTCTGCTCCAAGGCACGTCGCGTGAGCACCGAAAAAAGCGAACAAGCCGATCTGCCCATCTTCTTTTTGCCGAACCGCAATTGCCTCGAGCACCGGGTCGATCGTTCCCCCGTCAACCGTTCGATTGCGCAGAAATTCCGGTGCCTCAGTCCGAATCCACGACCACTCCGCCGGCGAGGCCCGTTTTCTGGCTTCAAGAATCACGCCGCTGAGATCTCTCGCGATCCGCTCCACACTCGTGGGGTCGAACTCTCCACAAACCGATTCTTCGATGATATTAGGCCCCCACCCTCCCGGACCACAATGCGTGTGCGTCGCCGTGAAATAGAGAGACTCAGGCGATATGCCCTGAGCCGAACAAACTTTTTCCACTGCCGCTGAAACTCCCGCGTGAACGAGTAAAATGTCTGCCGTCACCAATACCACTTCGCTCGAACCCGAACGAAGGCACAACGCACGTGCCCACAACACCTCTCCTTTGCCGGTTGAAGAGTCACCACGCCTCGCCCCATATCCTGCGAGCGGTTCGCCAACCTTGACCGTAAGCGGAGCCGAAGCCCATCCCGCTTCAAGATTCGATTCATCCGCTTTTGCTAACTCGCTCGGAACCACTGCCACTATTTCTCGCGCACTCATCAAGGAATCACTTTTTGCCCAATCAGACCGGTCAACAGGACGAAACACGGCAGAAACAAATACGACCGACATAACTGCGGTTCCCGCGGAAAGTCTCGCGGCCCATCGTCCCAGCTTACCAAAATGTTTCTTCGATCTCATATTCTAAACTTCAAAGCAACAAGCCGGGCAAGTGACTCGCTAGTCGCTCCTCAGCAAGGCCTGAACCGCTTCGATATTACGTAGTTTCTGCCAATTTGAAAACCGCGTCTTTATCCTGACATCACTCAGCCCGCCTGAATCCACATCAACTTTCAGACCGGATAAAGCTTCAGCGAGTTGGACTAGATTATCATCACTTACTTCCGACATCAGCGCCTTTGAATAAACCACTGTCTCTTCGATCAGAAATTCAAAGCGGGCTTCCGTTAGCTGAATGTTAGGCTTTTTCAGAAAACTACCTTCGGTCGGATCCGGATCTGGATGGAGAAGGGTTTTCTCAGGCTCCTGATTGCTCATACGTAATAGGATGAAACGGTTTATCGCTCAGCGAATCAACTCTATTCGCCCCTTGTGACTCCCCTTTGAACAGGAGTCTACTTCAGCAGGTGGCCTGCCAATACCGGATATCCACACAGGCATTTCACGCGGAGGAGAACCAGTGACAGCTGAATCGAAAACAGCGTTCTAACGTCGTAAGAGAAGCGAGACTTCTCCGTCTCATAAAAGAATACCGCAAAGGTCGCGTTTCGGTAACGTAACAGACACCATTGCGAACATCGTTTCCTCCGCACTCAAATGATTCTCTTCGATAATTCCTACGCGCGCCTTCCAGAACGATTCTTTGCCAACCAGCAGCCAACGCCGGTCAGCGCACCGTCATTGGTTCGGCTCAACGAACCGCTTGCACGAGACCTGGGGCTGGACCGCGCGTGGCTTCGCTCCCCCGAAGGGGTCGCGATGCTGGCAGGAAATACGCTCCCCGATTCGGCGGAGCCGCTTGCGCAGGCCTACGCAGGCCACCAGTTTGGGGGATTCGTCCCACAGCTTGGTGACGGACGTGCCATTCTGCTGGGCGAACTGAAGGACCGCGAGGGTAAAAGGCGCGACCTTCAGCTGAAAGGGTCCGGACGCACTCCTTTTTCCCGGGGCGGTGACGGCCGCGCCACTCTCGGATCAGTGGTTCGTGAGTATCTCGTCAGTGAGGCCATGTTTGGATTGAAGATACCAACCACTCGCGCGCTCGCCGCGATCTCGACTGGAGAGAGGGTGCCCCGGCAGGAATTTCACCCCGGAGGTGTTTTCACGCGAGTCGCCTCCAGTCATATTCGAGTCGGCACCTTCCAGTATTTCTTTGCCCAATCAGATCTCGATGGCATCAAGACCCTCGCTGACTTTGTGATCGAACGCCACTACCCCGACGCCGCAAACGCAGCCAATCCCTGCCTGGCTCTCCTTGAAAGCGTGGCCTCGTCCCAAGCGGCTCTGATCGCGAAGTGGTTGCAGGTCGGCTTCATCCACGGCGTAATGAATACGGACAACATGACCGTCAGTGGCGAAACAATCGATTTTGGACCGTGTGCATTTATGGACATTTTTCATCCTGAAAAGGTCTTCAGCTCGATTGATAGCCATGGGCGCTATGCCTGGGGAAACCAACCCAACATAGGCTATTGGAATCTGGAGCGCCTCGGTGAAACCCTTGCCCCTTTCATTGCCGAAGATATCGCCACAGCGAAAGAGCAAATCGACACCGTTCTCGAAAACTATCTCGCCGATTTCAAAAAAGCGCACTTCGAAGGGTTTTCGGCGAAGCTGGGGATTCCACAGGACAAGGCCGACGATGGACAGTTCACCACACTGACGCTTCAGTTGCTTGCCCGTAGAGAGATTGATTTCACGCTCTTCTTCCGCCACCTCACGCGTGTCGCGGAAGGCGAAACAAAAAGCGATCTTCTCGCGGGCGTAGGTAAGACTTCCGTTGAGGATCTTGATGACTGGCTAATCACCTGGGAGAAAATTACGGGAGGGGCAAGCAAAGAGCGCTCAGAACGAATGCGCGCTCACAATCCCATCATTATTCCCAGGAATCATCGAGTCGAAGAGGCCATTGCAGCCGCGGAGAAAGGTGAATTTGAACCCTTCAAGCGCTTTACAGAAGCGCTCACCGATCCTTTTAGCGAAGATTCTGCCCTCGATCCCTACGAGGTCGCGCCCAGTCCCGAGGAGGTAGTTTGCGCGACTTTCTGCGGCACCTGATCTCGGGTCTTTCCCATCGAAACACAAAAAAGCCCGATCTCAGAAAGATCGGGCGTTGATTGCTTTTTTATAGTGGCGGAGCGGACGGGACTTGAACCCGCGACCTCCGGCGTGACAGGCCGGCGCTCTAACCAACTGAGCTACCGCTCCACGGTATAAAGGATGTCTGTCAGGACGGACACCCTGTTTGGTTAGGGGACGGGATTCTAACTCTAATCAAGCGGAGCGCAACAAAAAATATTAGGGAAAATCATTGCTTTCGAATCATTTTCGATTATTCATTTACCATTGCCGCGAGTTCCTATCTTCGCGGCTTCATTTTTCTCAGGCAAGACCATGAATGTGATTGATAAAATCGAACGCGAACAGATGAAAGAAGACGTCCCGGATTTCCGTCCTGGCGACACTGTAAATGTTCACTCCCGCGTTGTTGAAGGCGGAAAAGAGCGTATCCAGATTTTTAAGGGTCTCGTCATCGGCCGTCGAGGTTCCGGTGTTAACGAAGCTTTCACAGTCCGTAAAATTTCTAATGGAGAAGGCGTCGAGCGTGCATTTGCTCTTCACTCTCCGAAGGTGGCTAAGGTTGAAATACTCAAGCACGGTAAAGTTCGCCGCGCCAAGCTCAACTACCTTCGCTCTCGTCTCGGCAAGGCCGCTACAAATGTGAAAGAGCGTTCAGTGAAGAAATAGTATTAGCTCGCACTCGAAACTAATTTTCAAGAACGACGAACCGTAACTGGCTCGTCGTTTTTTTGTGCCCGCGGTTAGGGTTCGATCTCAACTCACTTCTTCCTGCCGGAGGGAGCGGACGTTACCAAGCCAGGTACAGAGCAACGCGGAAATTAAAACGAGACCTCCGAGCTACTTGGTGACCGGATCTAATTCAGTCGCTCCGGGAGTCAGCGAAAGTTTGATGACAACCACCAGGGTCATCGCGTAAACGGCAGCCGTAACCACCCCGAAGATCATTCGGCCTTTTTGGGAATCGTTCGCGAAGGTGAGAGACGCCGGCACCGTCGAGGCGATCAGCCCGATGCCTCCCAAGAGCAGCGGGTCAAGGCTCAACCCAAACCCGGTCGCAGTGCCGAACACCCCGAGCACGAGTCCCCCACCAACCGCGAGACCTTGCCATTTTTCACCGGGCTTCAGGGCAAGACGAGCAGACGGATCCATTAAAATGAGGAAATTCCCAATCCCCGGCGCGAGCCAGACCCAGAGAACCAAAGCAAGCCACAAAATGACAAATACTGCCGCGACCATCTCGTTCACCGTTTCCAACCATCTCTGCAACAATTGGTAAGCAATATAGATTCCGACAATAATCCCCCACTGCTTCCCTCCAGTGAACCGCTGCATAAAAAAGCAGTAAGAGAGGTAAATTCGATAAAACCATGAACGCGCACGGAATGACTCAAGCAGTCCGTCGCGAGCGGAGCCGGACTCAGGCTCAAGTCTAAGCGCCTCGCGAAAATGCGTTTCCGCCTGTTTCGAGTCACCTCGTTGAAGCGCACTCCACCCCGCATTAACATGGGCAAAGCTATCTTCCGGCGATGCAGCAAGAAGTTGCTCGACTGCGATTTCATTCTCATCGGACTTGCCCTGGAGCCGAAGCGCATGGGTTAACAAATTAGCCGACATGGCATGGTCGCTATCGATCTGAAGCGCTTTCAGACTCCACGCTTCGACATTGGCCCATTGATCCATCTCACTATAGGCAGCAGCCTTTGCGGCGAGCGGGAAAGCATCTTCAGGATCAAGCCTGATCGCCGCATCCGCTACTACAAGGGCTTCCTTCCCCTTGTGCAAATCAGAGAGAATGAGTGACTTCACTGCATGATAGAAAGCGGCATCGGAGCGCAATCGAATCGCTTCACCAATTGACTCGAGCGCCTTTTGCTTTTTTCCTGATTGATTAAGCTGACACAAAAAATCTTTCACCCGTTTCGCGAGCGCTGCAGGATCCAGTCCGGTAACCGGCTTGCCATTGGCAATGATCTTCACGATCTCCTGACGGGCAGGCTCATCCGGAGGTGGAACAAAAATAAGTCGATCGAATCGCCCCGGACGTAAAAAAGCAGAATCGAGGTGCCAGGGTGCATTGGTCGCCCCTAGAACGAGAACGCCATCATTCTCGGCCGACTCTCTGTCCATCTCGGCGAGGAACTGATTGATCAAAGTTCGCCCCGCTGAAGTTCGCATGTCTTTCCGGTCTGCCGCGAGCGCATCCACTTCGTCGAAAAAGAGAACCGTTGGTGCCTAGCGGCGGGCGAGTTCGAAAATTTCGTGGAGTTTCTCCTCCGATTTCCCGATCCACATATCGAGAATCTGATGAAGGCCCACACTCATAAACCGGGCATTAATCTCACCGGCAGTGGCACGACTGATGAGCGTTTTCCCACAGCCGGGAGGCCCATAGAGGAGCACTCCCCCATCCGCTTTTTTGCCGTAAGCTTCGAACAATTCCTTGTTCTCCATGGGGTAGAGAATCTTCATGCGAATGTCCTCTTTCACGCTTTCCATCCCGCCGACTTGATTAAAATCGGAACTAGGGCGCTGCTCAAATTCGAGTTCAAGTTCCGCGGCGGCATCCGTAAGAGAATCCTCATCAAATTCATCCTCGTCAAAAGCAGAGTCAAAAAAAAGCGCCCGCCTGATTGGATCCGCCACGCTGCGGCTCCGGATTCGAAGGAGGTGCCTGCTCTCGCCTCCCGCCTGCCTCGCGGATCCGCTTGAGTAAGTCATCGCTCGCCAAAGCAGCATCGAGCGCGACCGCCTTGTCGTAAAATTCGCGGGCACCTTTACTGTCGCCCTCACTCAAAGCCAACCAGGCACGCAAGAACCACCCCGCAGCGAAGACCGGTTGCTCAGCGTTGAGCTGCTCCAGCCTCAAGATGGCTTCGGAGCTGCGGCCCCTTAAATCAAGTAGTTGAGCGGATTGCAATCGCGCCATGGGATTCGCAGGCTCAATCGCGAGAACCTGCTCAAAAATCCCTTGAGCGTCTTCGAGAGAAAAGGCATCCATGTGGGCTTCCCCCAGCATGAGGAGAAGGGGAACATTGTCCCGGGAAACGGCGAGCGCTTGCTTGAGGGATTCGATATCAGCCATTCGTATGGAGGGAGTTACGCAAACAAAACCGAAAGCCCCGCTACAAGCAAGCAGGGAAGCAAAACGGTTATGCCGCGTCAACGACTCTTCGAAACAGGATTCAAGACCTACCCCATCGCTATTGAACGCTCGACTTAACCCTGTTAACAATGTGACTCGCCCCTGTTAAATCAGAGTCATAACTGTGTTGAGTCATGCCACCGAAAGAGGCATGATGCCCCTTCACGTCGTATTTAAAACGATAGCTGATACCTCAGAAACCTACCTCCTCTCACCCTCCGCCATACCAGAAGACTCTTCATGAGAGCCTTACTTCCTACCTCCCTCTATCTAACCCTGCTTTTCCTCATCGGAATGGCATCGGTTTTGCGGGTGCAGGCAGAGAATTTTCTCGAAGTTCGATTTACCGATCGGAATGTGTCTTTTTCAGGAGTCATTGATTCTGAAGAAACCGGTCAGCAACTCGCCCATGCAGTCCGATCGGTGCGTCCGGATCTCGCTATCATCAATAGGGGGCTCAAAATTGATTCAGAGGTTGAAATGCCTAATGTGAGCGATCTCAAGAGCGCCCTGTCCGAATTGGGCATCTCCACGCATGAGGGCCGCATCGAGATACGTCCCGACTATCTGCTGATAGGAGGAGTCACCGACAGCATCGTTACGATTACGGCGATGCGCATTCGGATTCAGTCTCTCATGGCAGGGCGCCGCTTCATCAATCGCATTTGTATCGTCCCTTCTAGCGATCTCCCTGAACTCAAAGTATCGCTTTCTTCCGCAGATGGAGAAGCACAGTTACTGGATTTTGAGTATCATCCTTCAGCAGCCGAGATGTTTGAGGCGCCCGGACTGCCACTTGAAAAATGGTTTTCCACCCTCGTGATGCTGAGTGATCTCGACCGCCTCGAAGGGAAAAAGAAGGCGCCTCTCGTTGCGCAACCGCTGATTGCTATGCCCCTCGGAGGAAAAGAGGGAACATTTGATGCGGATCAGGTTTTTGAAGCGCTCGAAGCACAGGCAACCACGCCGCAACCGACCTATCAAGCGGTGGGCTCAATCCGTTTTTCGAGAAATGCGTTTCTCCTTCAGGCCAATCAGGAGGCCGCTATCGCTGCGATCGCTAAAGCACTCGCCTCTCCGGAACTAAACGGGCTCAATATTATCCTGAAGCCAATCAAAGCCTCAGGAGGCTCCGGCGCCTACAATGATTATGTTTGCGAGAAAAGGGCAGACGAACTGAAACGTCTACTGTCCGAGACTGGAGTCAATCTCCCCGGCGTTTCCACCGAAATACAGGCGTCTTCTTCCGCTGTTGATAGCGGTGAGGTTCAGATCATTGTGAAGATCCCTCCACCGCCCCCTCCCCCTGAAGAAGTAACGAAGGAACCTGCCGAAGGCACGAAGGTCATGGTAGGAGCAGCAGTTAGTTCAGTTCCACCACTCTCAGATGGCCCCGCCAAAAGCGAGAGTGGGGAAGACGCGATTCCTGAGCATCCGCTGAAACGTTTTCGACTCAAGACCACGAAGACTGAGGAGTAAAAGATCTCCACGCCCTGTCAGTTAAAAGCAGACTCGATCGAAACCGCCATCCCCGAAGAACCGATTGGCTATGACCATCACTCGGAGAGTGAGGAATACGTAGGCTTCTATCTCCGAGAGAAGCCCCACAGACTCACGTCTTCGGCTGAACGATCACGCAACTCCTACCGAAGAACGGATAGGCTCTGTTCATCACTCGGAGAGTGATGTTTACGCAGAAAGCCCCGTAGACTCGAGCCAGGTATGAGAAAAAGCCCGACCCCCTGCGGGATCGGGCTTTTGACCACTCAACTATGTCTTTTCAACAATCTCGGGAATCGTATCGGAGACAAATTCGGATATCGGAATACTAGCGCTGGGCGACCTCACCATTCTGGTGGTAGGCGTTGTATTTCGAAGTAGGAACGATGAGCTCGTTACCTGGGAAAATAAGTGTCTTAGCACCGAGGCGATTCACTCGCTGAAGTTCAGCCATGCTCGTGAAGAAATCCCGGGCAAGGGCATAGAGGTTATCCCCTTTGTTCACAGTGTAGTAGCCGTAGGTTTCGCCTTTGCTGAGAAGAGGGTTCTCATACTCATACTGAGCCTCTTGCTTACTCTGGGTCTCACTCTTCTTCGGAGCAGAAGTCTTCGTTGCAACCTTGGTGGCAGCAGGAATCGTGATTTTCTGTCCTAAGCCAATCACGTCAGTGCGCAAGCCGTTCGCCGCCTTGAGGCTGCTCAAGTCCGCCTTATACTGACGGGAGATGCCCATGAGAGTGTCACCTTTGGCAACGATATGCACGTTAGACTCTGACTTCTCAGGAGTTGACTTCGGTGTCGACTTCTTGGTCTCACCCACTACGACGGCATCCTTTTTGGCTGGAGCAGGCTTGGGAGCCTCAGCCACCTTGCTGTTATCCGTTTCGGGGGCAGCTTTAGGAGCTTCACCGGGAACAACGAGCGTTTCACCGATATAAATAGGCTGCCCTTCGCTGAGACGATTCGAAGAAAGAAGCGTTGAACGCTCAACACCGTGCTTGCGTGCAATCGAACCCAGTGTGTCGCCATCCTGAATTACATACGTGTTTCCTGAGTTAGTGCTCAGGTTGATTGTATTGCCGGAATTAGTTGCGTCGAGCGTCGCTTGATCGCTGTATTTGTATTCGCCGCTTTTACCTTGGAGGGCGACTTCGATGGAATTGAGACGGTTCTCAATGGTAGCCATCCGAGAGTCCAGACTCTCAACAGTAACATCTGCTGATTGCGCAGTGTGGAGAAGCACAGCAGAAGCTGTGAAAGCAGTGAGGCAGGTCGTAATCCGATTCATGAGGAGAACTTATTACAAATTTATATTCTACACAAGCTTAAATTTAATATTTCTTAACTAATTTTTAAACTTAATTGAAATATTTTACGATAATTACAAAATTAGCTCACTTTCCCACTAAAGAATGCGATTTATAGATTCCAAAGGTGCTTGCCCCTCCCCTACGAATTCGATAAAACCACCGCATGAAAATTACTTTCTGTGGCGCAGCCCAGACCACCACCGGCTCGCAGCACCTGATTGAAGCGAACGGCTCAAGAATTTTGCTGGATTGCGGGCTTTACCAGGGCCGTCGTGACGACTCAATCGACAGGAATCGGAATTTCTTCTTCGAACCTGAGTCGGTTGATGCGGTCGTTCTCTCCCACGCTCATATCGATCACAGTGGAAATTTGCCGAACCTCACGAAGAACGGCTTCAAAGGAAACATCTATTCCACTTTCGCGACGCGGGATCTTTGTCAGATCATGCTCACTGATTCAGCACGAATCCAGACGCAGGACATGAAATGGCTCAATAAGCGTCGCGCCAAAAAAGACCTCCCCCCTCTTGATCCGATCTACTCAGTGCAAGACGCTGAGGAATGTGTACGTCAGTTCGTGAACATCGGCTATGACCGGTCAATTCCCATTGCCAATGGCATCCGGCTTACTTTTATCGATGCGGGTCACATTCTTGGCTCAGCCCAGGTCATCCTCGACATCGAGGAGAACGGTGAAACGAAACGGCTTCTCTTTTCCGGTGATGTCGGCCGCGGTGACAACGATCTTCTTCGTGATCCAGAACCAGCGAAAGACGTGGACTATGTCATCATGGAAAGCACCTATGGGAATCGTGGGCACGAGCTCCCCACTCAGGCCAATCACCTGATTAAAGACATCATCAATAAAGCACTGGAACGAAAAGGGAAGATTATCATTCCTGCCTTTGCCGTCGAGCGGACCCAACAGCTCATCTATGTGCTTCACGAACTAACCGAAAAAGGAGACATTCCGCCGGTTCCGATCTTCGTCGACAGCCCGCTCGCGGTGAACGCCACCGAGATATTCCGAATACACCCGGAGTGTTTTAACAGCGAGGTCTACGACTTCCTCTTTGAAAAACGGAATCCCTTCGGGTTCGAGAATTTGACAATGGTGCGAAAGGTCTCCGCGTCAAAAGCACTCAACGAGGTCAACGAACCGTCGATTATTATCTCTGCCTCGGGCATGTGCGAAGCGGGACGAATCCTCCATCACCTCCGAAACGGAATCGAAGATCCCAAAAATACGATTTTATTCGTCGGCTACTGCGCCCAAAACACGCTTGGCTGGAAACTTCGCAATGCTCATAAAAAGGTCAATATTCTCGGCGACTCGTTTACAGTAAACGCGGAGGTGCAAATCCTCGACTCCTTCAGCGGGCATGCCGATCAAAGCGAACTCCTTGAGTATTTCGACGAAATGGGCGGAAAGAAGGAACGCGTCTTCCTCGTCCATGGAGAACCGGAGCAATCAGAAGTGCTGCGCGACAAACTCGCAGAAAGGCACACAAGCGGAACGGTAGAGGTTGCAGAATGGAGAAACACAGTGGAACTCTGATCTCCTTTCCAAAGCTACGATGAAGCCGCTTCTCCTTACCAACGAATTCCCTCCTCATATTTACGGAGGCGCCGGAATTCACGTTCAGTACCTTTCACGGGAATTAGCGAAACTTTGTGATGTTGAAGTCCGTTGCTTTGGCGACCAGCACGTTACCGATGAAAACCCGCAGGTTTATGGGGCTTCCGTCGACACCTCGACTTATTCGGCACCCAAGCCACTCCAATCGGTTTTTTCAGCCCTCCAGAAGTGCCTCGACTTTAACACGCAAAATATCGACGCAGACGTTATCCACTTGCACACTTGGTATTCGCATTTCGGCGGTATTCTCGCACACCTGAACTACGGCCTCCCGATGGCGCTGACGGTGCACTCTCTTGAGCCGCTTCGCCCTTGGAAGCGTGAGCAACTCGGCGGTAGTTATGATTTCACTTCGTGGCTCGAAAAAACTGCCATCGAAATGTCAGATCGTGTCATCGCTGTTTCCAAGGAAACCAAAATCGACATTCTCAACCATTTCGACGTACCCGAGGAGAAAGTGCCGGTCATCTACAACGGAATTGATCCTGATGAGTATCAGCCTACACCGAACCGAGCGGTGCTGGAAAAACTGAATATCGATCCTGATGTCCCCTACGTTCTCTTTGTCGGAAGGATCACCCGCCAGAAAGGAATCATTCATCTCGTGAATGCGATTCGACATCTCACACCGGGCACTCAGATAGTTCTGTGCGCAGGGGCTCCTGACACTCCGGAAATTGCCGCCGAAATGAAAGAGGCGATCGAGGCAGTTCAGAACGACTATGATGGCAATATCGTATGGATTCGCGAAATGCTTCCCGCGGATGAAAAGATCAATCTTTACAGCCACGCGAGCGTTTTCTGCACGCCCTCCATTTACGAACCTTTCGGCATTATCAATCTCGAAGCCATGGCCTGCGAGACTCCGGTCGTCGCCTCCGAAGTCGGTGGGATGAAAGAAATCATCATCCCGGGTGAGACCGGGTTACTGGTTCCACTGGAACAGCAGACCGAATCCCCTTTTGAAGCAACCGATCCTGAAACATTTGCCAGAGACCTAGCCTCGGGAATCAATGAACTGATTAGCAATCCTGCCCTCTGTGAAAAAATGGGTAAAGCAGGTAGAGAACGCGTTCTCGAAACTTTCAGCTGGGCGGAAATCGCAAAGGAAACCCTCGAGCTTTATCACGCTATTTCTAAATAGGCCTCCCTTTCTTTATCGTCATGAAACGCATCCGCATTTTTATCGCATTCAGTCTACTCGCCTGTATCAGCCTCTCCATGAATTCGGTAAGAGGCGAAAACGCTACTCTCAATCCTCTGCTCACTGCGCTTAAGCAAGTCGGCCCGGAAGGAGAAGGTAATGCCGAAGCCGCCGTTGCATGGAAAGCCCTGACCAAACATGGCGGTGAAGCAATCGTTCCCATTCTCGAAGCAATGAGCGGAACGGGGCCACTAACCCGAAACTGGATGAGATCGGCTGCTGAAGCGATCTTTGCCAGGGAGACTCAGTCCGAATCAGCAGTCGACGCGGTAGCCTTGATAGAGTTTTTCAATGATCGTGAACATGATATGAAGGCACGGGATCTCGCCTACGATCTCCTTAACCGGGCCGACACCGATGAAGCCGCCTCGCTGATTCCCGCGATGCTCGACGATCCCAGTCCGGTGCTTCGCCGACTCGCCGTGGCACAGCTGATCGCACAGGGAGAAAGTGAGCTCAAAGACGGGAAAATTGACGCCAGCCTCGCTACCCTCAACAATGCGCTCTCTGCGGCCCGTGATATCAAACAAATAGACGAGATCGCAAAATTGCTACGGAAAGATCTTGAGCAAACCATCGACCTTCCGAAGCACTTTGGATTTCTGAGTCACTGGCATCTCATTGCGCCATTTGATAACACTGAGCGAAAGGGATTCGACACTGCCTATCCTCCGGAGAAAGAAATCAATTTCGAAACCGCCTACGACGGGAAAGGCTCCAAGAAAGTGAAGTGGCAGGAATATGCCACCGCTGACGACTACGGCATGGTTGATTTCAACACTCCCTTTTCGCCGCTGAAAGAGGTCATTGGCTATGCCTATACGGAGTATAATTCAGAAGAAGCGCGCGACGTAGAAATTCGACTCGGTTGTAAAAATGCCTGGAAGATTTGGCTCAACGGAGAACTCGTTTTCGGCCGCGACGAATATCATCGTGGAGCTCGGATCGACCAATACATACTCCCTGTAAAACTGAAGAAGGGTAAAAACACTCTTCTCGTCAAAGCCTGCCAAAACGAACAGGAACAAACCTGGACCGTCGAGTGGCAGTTTCAGCTCCGCCTATGCGACAGCACCGGCACCGCGATTCTTGCAACGGATCGCAAACCAACTCCCAAGCCGGAGGTAAAAACAAGAAGACGCGGCGCTGAAAAGGAAAGCGAAGAAAAAGCAAAGGAGTAAAGTATGAGAGGAATAAAGAACTTTAATATCGCGAGCCTCGTGGTGTTCGCATTTGTGTTTTCCGTTTCGTCAGCGAAAGCGGATTGGTTAAATTTCCGCGGCCCCCAAGGCTCCGGCTACGCCGAGAACATTGCCAATACGCCGGCTGAACTGGGAGAAGCGCAGGTCGCCTGGAAAGCCCCCCTTCCCGGCCGCGGTCTCGGCAGCGCAATCATTGTCGGAGAGAAAGTCTTCGTCACCGCCGCGAGCGGTCCCGACCAAAACCAACTTCACATTCTGTGCTTCAACGCCGCCGACGGCGCTCCGATGTGGGAACGACGTTTCTGGGCAACGGGACGGACGATGACAAACAACAAAACCTGTGTCGCCGCTCCCACACCGGCCAGCGATGGAGAAAGAATCTACGCCCTCTATTCATCCAATGACCTCATCTGTGTTGACCTCAACGGCAATCTCAAATGGATGCGCGGCCTCACCCTTGATTACCCGAATGCGTCCAACAGTCTCGGAATGGCCTCATCGCTCATCATTTCAGAGAACACCCTGATCGCTCAGATCGAAAACGATTCTGAATCTTTTGCCGCCGGTTTTGATCTCACTGATGGAACGAACAAATGGAAAATGGATCGCCCCAAGGCAGCGAATTGGACCTCTCCGACTCTACTCAAAATCGGTGATCAGGAAGTCGTCGCACTGCAATCCAGCAAAGGCATTCTCGGCCTTCTTCCTGCGACTGGCTCTTCGGTCTTCAACTACGAAAAAGGAGCCGCGACGATTCCCTCTGGTGCTGCTGCCGGGGACAAACTCTACACCCCCTCGAATGGGCTCACCGCGATCAGTGCGACGACCGACGGCAGCGCCCCGGTCGAACTGTGGAACGAGTCGGCCCAGCGCCCAGGGACCGCCAGCCCCATCGTAATAGGAGAAAATGTCTACACCATCAATGGTGCAGGAGTCCTCAGCTGTGCCGACCGCCAAACGGGTGAACGCCTTTGGCGCAGCCGCCTCACAGGCCCTTTCAGCGCCAGCCCTGTCGCTGGAGCCAATGGACTCATTTATGTCGTCAGCGAAACCGGAGTCGTCCAGGTGATTGACCCCTCGTCAGCCGAGGATAAGAAAGTCACCAGTGAATATGAGCTCAGTGAAACCATTCTCGGAACCCCTTCACTCAGCGACGGTGCGATTTACGTGAGAAGCGACAAGCACCTCTGGAAGCTCGGAAAGTAGAGGAGGCTGCTCGCAGTCAACCAACGGCGCGCGACGAATATGGGCGCTTAGAATGGGGTGCTCAAGCCGAATGCCCTCGCGACACACCACCCGCGTATGCTCTCGAAGAGCACCAGTAAACCGCAGACGAGAACGCCGAGGGACCAGAATACGCTTTCTTTTCCCCACCATAGGTAAGCCGCTACCCCCAGGCACGAAAACCCTATTAGCGCCCGTATCAGTCGACCACGCCGATCAATATTGCAGGTCCAGAAGTTGTCTTCCACATTCTTGGGTGAACTTTTCATAACTGGCAGAAGGGCGTATTAATCATCCGCTGACGATGCCTCTCTGAAGTGAACCCGACCAGCTTATTGCTTCCTCCCTTTCAGTTTGAATAGTTTGAAGCCCGTTGTCAATCCCCTGCGAAGAAGGCCAACGATATGCCTAACGGAAGCAGCATTGGGCCACGCTTTAATGCTCCACGTTGCTCATCACTTCTTCGATCGTCGTTTCGCCTGAAGCCACTTTGCTCCAGCCGTAATTCTGAAGCGTCACCATTCCACCGTCGAGGGCTGCCTGTTTCAAAACGGCGTAGGAGGCATTCGAGGTGATTAGCTCTGACATTGCCGGCGTGATGAGACAGATCTCAACGATGGCCATTCGACCTTTGTAACCAGTGTCCCGACAGGAACGACATCCCACCGCTTCATGCACGCCTGAACGCATTGACTCAGGAAAGCCAATTTCATCAAGCTCCTGATTATCGAGCGCCGCAGGTCGTTTGCAGTCCTCGCACAAGCGCCGAACGAGGCGTTGCGCCAAAAATCCACGCACAGATGAGGCGATCAAAAACGGCTCGATCCCCATGTCGAGTAATCGGGTAATCCCGGAGACAGCGTCGTTGGTGTGCAAAGTGCTGAACACGAGGTGACCGGTCAGAGCTCCGCGGATCGCGATCTCTGTCGTTTCCAAATCACGCATCTCCCCCACCATAATGATGTTGGGATCACCACGAAGAATGGCCCGAAGCCCGGTCGCAAAAGTCAGGCCGATCTCGGGCTTCATCGCGATTTGAATCACGCCATCAAGACGGTTCTCAACCGGGTCCTCCACCGTGACAATGCGGGTATCCTTCGTGTTAAGTTGCTTCAGAAAGGTATAGAGCGTTGTCGATTTTCCGGAGCCCGTCGGCCCCGTCACCAGAATAATTCCGTTTGGCTGCTTGAGGAGGCCCTCAATCGTCTTTCGCGTTGCTGCATCCAGCCCTAACATCGCAATATCAAAATTCTGCCGCGTTAACAAACGCAGAGCAACGCTTTCCCCGTTCACCGATGGGATGGTCGCGACACGAACATCAACAGGCGAGCCATCCAATTCAAGATTGATTCTTCCATCCTGCGGAAGACGACGCTCGGCAATATCGAGCTGAGCCATGATCTTGAGACGGGAAACCAACGAAGCCTGTAATGCCCGAATGTCAGGAGGAACCGCCACTTCCTGCAGCGCCCCGTCGACGCGGTAACGGATGCGCAAATTTTTCTCAAGAGGCTCAATGTGAATATCGGTCGCCCTTTCGCGAAGCGCTTCGCGAAAGATCTGATTCACAAAATTCATGACCGAAGCTTCCTCTTCCTCTTCGTCGAGCTGCGTGACCTCCTGTTCATCGTCGTCGCGCGCATTCGGATCACGACCTTCAATCAGTTCATCGAATTGTTCAGCACCGACACCGTAGCCCTGGCGCAGCCCTTCCATAATACGGAAGCGAGTACTTACGACCCAGGTAACCGTTTTCTGAATCTCACGACCTACCGCCTGACGGGCCTCGAGATTGAAGGGATCGTATGTCATCAGACAAATTTCATCCTCGTCAATCCGGGCGGGAAGCAAACAATGCTTGAGTGCCACCTTGGCGGGAAAACGCCGATGCAACGCAGTGGAAAGGTCTAACTCCGACTTGGCAAGGAACTCAAGCCCCGCCTCTTTGGCGAGACTTTTGGCGAACGACTCCTCATCGACAAGCCCGGCATCGAAGACCGCATCCACTAATGAAGAGTGATTTGCGGCCGCTTCAGCGAGAATCGCTTCGCACTTGGGAGCATCGGTGCATCCACTGTTGATAGAAACACGGGTTAGAAGAGGGATTAATGACATCTTGGGATGGGTCGGAACTGAAGGACAGGTTAAACCTTGCCAGCTTTTTGCCGCTTTAGTCAACCCCGTGGAGAAGGCAAAGTTTCTCAACAATTGCCAATCAAGCCCTGACTCGATCCAGCAATTTGGCACGCATCCGTGTTGCCTTTGCCTGAGATAACGACAATACTTTCCGCGTGATTCTCGACCTCGACAAATTTGTAGCTAAGGAGCGCCCTTTTTGGGATGAGCTCACCGAGCTGCTCCGACTTCAGGACGAAAATAGCGACTACAAGCTCACGCTCGAACAAGCGAAGCGGCTCTTTTACCTTTACCAGAGAACCTCAGCGGATCTGGTGAAAATGAAAACGTTCGCTGGCGAAGCAGAAACCTCCCAGTTTCTCGAAAACCTGGTCGCCCACGCTTACAGCCGACTGCATGAGGATGGTGGCGAGAAGATCCGGTTTCGTCCCTGGCAATGGCTCACCCGAAATTTTCCCTCTACGTTTCGCCGGCACTGGATTGCATTCGCCCTCTCGATTGGAACTTTCTGGATTGGCGCCGGCTTTGGAGCCACCGCCTTAAATTACAATTATGAGCTGAAATCAGATTTCATTCCGCCCCAGTTCAGCCACCTCAACGAAAAACCGTCCAAACGGGTCGCCCGCGAGGAAAAGCAGGACTTCGATGCCTTTCAGGGAAGGCATCAGTTTTCGGCCCAGCTCATGACTCACAATACGAAAGTGACGATCATGACGATGGTTGTCGGCTTTCTCTGGGGAATATTCACTCTCATCCTTTTGTTCTATAACGGCACCCTCATTGGCATCGTCATGTTCGACTACATCTCCGATGGGCAGGGAACCTTTCTAACGGCCTGGCTTTTGCCTCATGGCTCGATTGAACTGCCCGCCATCTTCATCGGGGGACAAGCCGGATTTATTATCGCGCATACCATGTTCGGCTGGAGGACAAACCTGAAACTGCGTGCTCGATTCGCCCGCATCAGGGGAGATCTCATCACCCTCATGGGAGGAGCTGCGCTCATGCTGGTCTGGGCGGGAATCATCGAATCCTTTCTTTCGCAATATCACGATCCTTTATTCTATCCGTGGAAAATTGGGTTCGGTGCGATTCAGCTACTTGGGTTGATTCTATTTCTCACTTTCTCAGGACGTCGCAAACCGGAACTCTCCTCATGATCGGCCGGACCACAGTTCTCACCATTCAGACACCGGAAGGCGTCTCCTTCACGATTCCCATTGCGAGCCCGATAAGCCGGTGCCTCGCTCTGGCTGTCGATTTCGCCGTCATCTTCGCGCTTACGATGCTGATCAGTCAGGTAGTGGGGTTTCTAAGTATTGCCGCTTCAGGGGTTCCTGTTTTAGGCGATATCCTCTCCGATTTCGGAAACGGCTTCATGATTGTCGCGCAGTTCGCGCTCGCCATTTTCTACGGCATTATTACGGAGTGGCTCTGGTCCGGACAGACCTTGGGGAAACGACTCATGAAATTGCGGGTCATCGATGAGCGCGGCCTCTCCCTGGGATTGAAGCAAGTCATCATCCGAAACCTCTTCCGACTTCTGGATATTCTGCCCTCCAATTTTTACCTCCTGGGTGGAACCTCATGCCTCCTTACTAAACGATGTCAGCGTATTGGCGACATTGCCGCCGGCACGCTCGTGATCCGTGAGACGAGGTCAATAGCCCCCCAGTTCTCCGAACTAATGGAGAGGGACGAAAATTCTTTTGCTGCAAAACCTCATCTGGAAAGTCGGCTTCGACAGCAAGTCACTCCTGACGAAGCCCGCATCGCTCTTGATGCGGTCGTTCGTCGCAACGAGTTAGAGCCTAAAGCCCGCCTGCAATTGTTTGAAGAACTCGCCAATTACTTTCGTGAGATGGCAGAATTCCCCGAAGACATAACGATTGGACTCTCAGACGAGCAGTATGTCAGGAACGTCGTCGAAACACTTTTTCGACAGGCCGCTACTTAAATTTCTCCCGCCCGCCGTTTAACGACTGAGATCTTCCTGCCGAAGCACTTTATATCCCGCTTGCGAAAGAACCGCATTCCCAAAGTCGTTATCTTCGACACAAAGCGCAAGAGCAGCCGAGTGATTGGGCTGAGTCAGCAAGGGATAAATAAAGTGAATGTTCGTTTCCGCTTCTAACAAACGGCGAAGGCAGTCGGGCATCTGCTCCGGGCCTTCTTTCAGCTCCACGACTACGAGTTCAGTTGAATTGAAAGGGATCCCTTTCTCCATAAACAACGTCTCCACGGTATCCTGATCATTAACGATCAGCCGTATCACTGTGTTATCGATGGAATCCTGAACTGAAAGCCCTAAAACGACGACCTGATTGCGCTTCATCAAGTCGAGGATCGCAACGAATGCCCCGGGACGATTCGGCAAGAATACCGCTATCTGTCGAATCGGTGTGCCCTGTGCGGTGTCAGTCGAGATCTCGTCTTCTTCTTCTCTCATGCTGGTCTTTCAATTCACTCGAAGTTTCAATGATACAGGCTCTATTTCCAGCTCTAAAATCATTACTCAACGGTGACGCTTTTCGCGAGGTTACGAGGCTTATCGACATCACATCCCCTCGCTACTGCGAAATGATAGCTCAAGAGCTGCAGAGGAATAATGGTCAAAAGCGGAGTGAGGCATTCTGCTGTCTCGGGAATATAAATCACATCATCGGCGATTCTTTCCAGCTCAGTTGAGCCTTCTGTTGTGATGGCGATAACAGGCCCCCTCCTCGCTTTCACTTCCTCCAGTGTGCTCACATTTTTCTCATAAACCGAATCTTTCGGCATAATGAACACGCTTGGAACCTCCTCACTGACCAGCGCGATGATTCCGTGCTTCAATTCCGCAGCGGCATGTCCGCTCGCGAAAATGTAAGAAATTTCTTTCATTTTCAGCGCGGCTTCCAGCGCTGTTGGATAATTAAACTGTCGTCCGAGAAACAGCATTCCCGGTACATCGATGTATTTTTCCGCGATACTCTTAATGTACTCGGTCTGCTGGAGTATCTTTTCGACTTTGGCTGGAATTTCGCGCAGGTCACGTAGAAGTCGATTTCCGTAATCCACCGAGAGATGACGCATTCGCCCTAACAGAATAGCCAAAAGCGTAAGCACCGTAACTTGAGACGTGAAAGACTTGGTTGCCGCGACTCCGATTTCCGGGCCGGAGTGAAGATAGCTGCCGCCGTCGGACTCACGGGCAATTGTCGAACCAACCGTGTTCACAATCCCCAAAACCCGATGTCCTTTTCGCTGACCTTCCCGCATCGCTGCGAGCGTATCGATGGTTTCACCGCTCTGACTTAAGACAAAGACAAGCGTGTTCTTATCGAGAGGTGGATTTCGGTATCGGAACTCACTCGCCGTTTCCACCTCAGTGGGAATTCGCGAAAGATGCTCAATCAAATACTCGCCGACCATCGCTGCGTGGGAAGCGGTTCCACAACCACACAATACGATGCGATCCACGTCACGAAGCTCGCGCGGCGTCAACTGCAGTCCGCCGAGAATAGCAGACGCTTCTTCATCAACCAAACGCCCACGAAAAGCATTTTGAATCGAAGAAGGCTGCTCAAAAATCTCTTTAAGCATGTAGTGAGGGTATTCCCCCATCTCAGCTTCTTCGGCTGTATACTCAACTTTGCTCACTTCGTAGTTAGCCGCATCGCCGTCGACGTTCTCCACCGTGAAATCATCAGCCTTAAGGCAAACGAGGTCGCGATCCTGAAGATAGATGGCATCAGCCGTGTGCGAAACAATCGCTCCGACATCAGAGGCGACGAAATTTTCTCCTTTTCCGAGACCCACCACGAGAGGGCTGCCGAACCGAACTCCCACGAGAAATCCAGGCGCTTCTTCATGCATCGCTACAATTCCGTAGGTTCCCGAAATCTTCGGTAGCGAAACTCTGACCGCAGCAACGAGTCGCTTCTCCGGATCCGGCTCCGTCGACTC